>JH610887.1 GCA_000252485.1 Prochloron didemni P4-Papua_New_Guinea
TCATGGGTTTACATATTGATAAGCTGTAGTCTATCTATCCAATTAAATTGTTGTTCATTGTTAATCCGGTTTTGTCTGAAACACCTCCTTGGACTACAATATCACAGAATCCGACCTGCGCAAGGCGAACAGGGAGAGTTTCTCATTTTTTGCTATGATTTCGTGATTATCATGATGACTATGATTCTGTGGAATTGAAAAGTCATAGTACTCATTGAATCAAAAAAATCATAGTCTTTTTTATTTGGGGGCAGTTCGACTCCGCTCACTGCAACGCGTGGAACGTACCTCAGTAGCTGTCAACTGCTATAGCTGCAAGAAGCTCTATAATTAACTATCATTATCTTTATCTTCTTCATCTTTATCTTCTTCATCTTCATTTGGATCGCTTAACCCCGGTCTTGGGATGGATATGATTCTCCTGCGCTTATTGAGTTTACGCAACCACCAACCCCCTATAACTGCAATAATCAAACAGCTCCAACCAGTGGTTTCTTGCAGCAACAAAAAGCCACCACTACCTAGCATGACTCCATAAAGAAGCAAAATAGAAGCAATTACTTTTTGCACCGACCCAGTCAAATCCTGAGCTGAGGTTAAACCAGTTACAATACGCTGTTTCCACCAGCCCGGACCTCCTGGACGCACTTTACGATAAAATCGATTTAATGTTTCTTCCTCTTCTGGCTCGGTCAGAAACATTACTACCAACCACAAAATGGTAATTGTAATGCTGCTAAACATCACCCGCTGACCGAAATCCTCAATCTGAAACGCGGGAATCAGGGTAGTGGCGCAACCTACGAGAAAACTACCTACAATAGCCGTGAGTTCCGCTGCCGCATTGACCCGCCACCAAAACCAACGCAGCATCAAGATTAAGCCCGAACCCGTACCAATAATAATTACCAATCTAAATACTGCGGCTACATCGGAAGCAAAAAATGCTGCAGTGGCTCCTAAAGCAGTTACCAAAACGGAAGATATTCTGCCCACCGCCACCAATTCTGGCTGAGATGCCTCAGGGTTATAGAAGCGACGATAGAGGTCGTTGGTAATAAAGGAAGCCCCCCAGTTAATAGAAGTGGAAACCGTACTCATAAAAGCAGCTATTAAGGATGCCACTACTAGTCCCAACATTCCCTTCGGCAGAAAATCCAGCATCAGTTTGGGGTAGCCCAACTCCCGGTCTGGCAAATCGGGATAGAGAACTAAAGCTGCTAGAGCTACAATAATCCAGGGCCAGGTGCGGAAGACGTAGTGCATAATATTAAACAACCAAGCTGCCTTCTCTGCTTCCTCTTCGTTTTTGGCGGCGGCAAATCGCTGAACGAACTCTCCACCACCGTCGCTGCGCCGCCAGGACCACCATTGAATGAAGATATAGGCAAAAAAGGTGCTGGCGGTAATACCTGCAGTTTCGCTAAATTGCAACCAACCTCCTTCCCCACCTAAACTTAAGGGAAAGAAGGATAAAACATCCTTATCTGCCACGGAGACTACTTGAGGTACTTGCTCAATCAAAGCGTGAATCCCCCCCACCCTATCCAGAGCAAAAAAGGCCACTATTATGGCTCCCAATAAAGCCAGGAAAAACTGAAAGAAATCCGTAGATACTACTCCCCACAATCCTGCTAAACCGGAGTAAATAAGAACGAAAACGCTTACGCCGATGACGCTGAGGAGTTTAATAGAGGTTGCCTCCGGCTCTATGCCCAAGTCTTGCCAAATTCCCAAGGCTTGGATTACTTTAACCATAGCCAGCATGGCATAACCAATGGCAATGCAGTTGATGGGTACGGCAAAAATAAAGGCTTTCACCCCTCGCAGTAGGGAACCCATTTTACCTCCGTAGCGCAATTCCGTCAATTCTGCATCGGTAATAACTTCTGACCGCCGCCACATCCTGGCAAAGATGTAAATCATAGTGATGTGGGAGAGACCAAAAATCCACCATTCCCAGTTCCCAGCAATACCTCTAGTCCCTACCACTCCGGTAATATAGAGAGGTGTATCGATAGAGAAGGTAGTGGCTGCCATGCTAATCCCAGCCAACCACCAAGGGAGTGATCTTCCTGAGATAAAGAAATCTTCTATACTCTTGGATGCTTTGCGGGATAAGTACAATCCCAACCCCATGGCTAAAACCAGATAGAGTAGAACAATGAGCCAGTCAACTAATGTCATAATTGGTTGTTGGTTATTTGTTGTTTGTTGTTGGTTGTTGGTTTTTTGTTGTTGGTTGTTGGTTTTTTGTTGTTGGTTGTTTATGAATTTGGGCTGCTGTTTTCAATCACAGTATTCATTCAATCATAGTTTGTTGTTGGTTGTTTATGAATTTTGGCTGCTGTTT
Organism: Prochloron didemni P4-Papua_New_Guinea; assembly: GCA_000252485.1. Taxonomy (GTDB): domain Bacteria; phylum Cyanobacteriota; class Cyanobacteriia; order Cyanobacteriales; family Prochloraceae; genus Prochloron; species Prochloron didemni. Next base: position 2,354 of record JH610887.1, read on the forward strand.
TCAATCATAGTATTCATGATATTATAGTTTGTTGTTGGTTGTTTGTTGTTTGTTGTTTATGAATTTTGGCTGCCGTTTTCAATCATATAGCGCTTCGCGCTGGTGTCTTTACATGCTATATTTTTATACAAAATACTACATCGACTGTATCACCAAGGTATCTGCTTCGCAGTGAGTTTTCTTGGTTGCATATTAAGTGTGTTTTCTCTGGAAATGATGGGAAACTGTTATTGTAATATAACGTTATAGCGCTACGCTTATAGTCAAAATTCAAAATTCAAAATTCAAAATTCAAAAAGACGGCTATGACTAGGTTTCAGGCTTTATTAATGTCCTAACCTAAATGCGTAGTGCTATATCTATTATTCAATAATACTTCGAGACATGCTAAAGATTCCATTAGCATTAGTGGAACCTATATAACGCCAATGCCAAGGTTCAAAACTAACTCTTTGAAGATTATTGCGGGGAAAAGATAATTCAAATCCATATTTATCAGCATGCTTCCTCAGCCAATTATAAGCTGGTGTTAATTCAAATTCAAATTTGAGGTCGGCTTCTGGTTGTTTGCCATCACCAATATCTACAGCGTAACCGGTATGATGTTCGCTATAACCTGGAGGGGCACTGAGTCTGGCGGCGGCTTCTTTACTACCTCTTTTTTCTACTTGTTTGGCAAATAGTTGTTGTTGTGTCGCTATGGGGCGAAACCCAGAAATTAAAATTAAATCAATTCCTTCTAGTTTAGCATCCGCTTTCATTAGCTTAAAAGCCGCTGCTGTTTCTTGATGTAAATATTCAGTGCGATGGTAATATTTACCCATATTAACAAGCCTATTCCTGGGAGCTTCTTGGTAGGGAAAATGTCCCAAATAAGTTTTACTTTGAAAGGCCAAGGTTGGTTGAGAGGAAGAGTTAATAATTGGTTGCTGGATTCTATCTTGATTTACTATAGGAGGATTTGGTAAATTAACCATAGAGTTATTTTCCTCTTTAGGTATATTGGTGGATGACCTGGTTGGTGGTTCTGAAGCAATAGATTGGGGCGTTTTTTGTAGTTCTGGTTGTTCTTGTTGGCTAGATAAAGAAGGGTTTTCTTCTAAGTCTCGTGCCACTACACTAGATTGAGTTGATTCCACTGGTGATGATAATTGAGATGGTTGATGGTTGGACCATAGACCGAAAAGAATCCCAACTATTAAAGCAGCAAGGAAAACATTAATAAAGAAAAAGTACTTTTGGAAGAATTGGATGATTTTCATGATTTAAAAGTCCTAATGCAATAGTAAAATGGTTGCTACAAATCCCCCTAAATCCCCCTTATCAAAGGGGGACTTTTAAGATAGCATCTTGGTGCTGTTGGGCGTTGCCCTGCCCTTCGACTTCGCTCAGGGACCGCGTAGCCGAAGGGTTTCGCTCTCGCTCAACCCAACCTACAATTGCTTATATAGCGTTTCTTGGATTCATGAGGTACACCTATACACCTGTCTCCTGCCTCAAAACCTAAAACTCTGTACCTCAATTCCCCTCCTGGGAGGGGTTAGGGGTGGGTCCCCTCCTGGGAGGGGTTAGGGGTGGGTCCCCTCCTGGGAGGGGTTAGGGGTGGGTCCCCTCCTGGGAGGGGTTAGGGGTGGGTCCCCTCTGGGAGGGTTAGGGTGGGTCCCTCTGGGAGGGTTAGGGTGGGTCCCCTCT
>JH610888.1 GCA_000252485.1 Prochloron didemni P4-Papua_New_Guinea
AATTGCTTATAATTATTGGTGATGATAATATAGATTAAAAGTCCACAAGTTGGGCTGCAATCCAACCGTTAGTACCGGATTTAGGATGATAAACTCGATACCAAAGATAGCCTTCTTCATCTCTACCATTACCCAGAACTTGAATCGGTTCTCCAGTATATGCTTCTCCTAGAACGCCATAATTAGTACTGGGTCCGGAACGAATGTTTTTCCAGCCTGTTTTGCCACCAACTCTAGCATTAGTGTTACTAGTAGTTGCTGGAGGTGGAGAACTTGGTTGCACGGGAACGTAAACAGTTTTCGGTTGTTGAGCGGCTTTACGTTCCGCTTCTAAGCGCTTTCTTTCCGCTTCTAACCGTTGTCTTTCCGCTTCTTGTCTTAATGCTTCAGCTTCTTGCCGTTTTCGTTCTTCTTCTTCTCGTTTTCTTTGTTCTTCTTCTCGTTTCTTTTGTTCTTCTTGTCTTTTCAGTTCTTCTTCTTCCCTTTTCTTTTGTTCTTCCGCTAATAATGCTTCCGCTTTTTCTTTTTCTCTTTCCGCTTGAGCTAAGTTTTGCTGGGTTTGCTTCATACTGTCAATCATCCAAAATCCACCCAAATAACCTAAAGCTAGAAGAATAGAGATTACTACAGTGGTGATTAAAATAGACGATGAGGGTTTTTGTTTTAGTTCTGTTCCTGTCTCAGTATTCAGATTCTCATCAACAGTAACTGTGGGAAAGAGAGAAGTAGGATTAGAGTGAGGATTCGGAGAAGGCTGAGTTAGTAGATTTAATTCTGCTTCCGTGACTGTTCCTAGGGCGATCGCCCAGGATTGAACTGCCCAAATAGCCGCTTCTTCAGTGACAGAAAGGTTGGTTTGTAATTTATCTTTCAGCCTTGACAAGATAATTGCTTTGGGTATTCCTTGACTCAAATTTCTTAGTTCTGTAGTTATACCTTCATTCAAAGCATTAATCAAGAGGTTGATTTCTCGACGATGTTCCCCACAGTAGTCTAGTAAGAAACCTTTGCAACGTTTTGGGTCATCGCAAAGAGAAAATCCATATTCTTTAATTAGTTCAATTAGTTTTTGTTTTGGTAGTTCATTCATAGTGGATAGTGGATAGTGGATAGTGGATAGTGGATAGTGGATAGTTGATAGTTGATAGTTGATAGTTGATAGTGGATAGTTGATAGTTGATAGTGGATAGTGGATAGTGGATAGTTGATAGTTGATAGTGGATAAGTTGATAGTGGGTGTGGTCAGAAGTAGTTTTTTGGGGCTGAATATCTATTTATCAACGTGGGGTAGCCCTCTGGGCTGCCTAAGAGTTTGATTGTCTTTATTAAAGTTTCTAGCGGGTCAACGACCGTTATGAGAGAAATGCTGATAGTCTTTTAAACTATACCAATAACCACCCCATTGCCAACCAATAGTTTCAAAAGCTTTTACTACCGGACTATTGGGTTGAATCATTGTGGGAAGGTTTTTATTGCGATCTAAATAAGGACGACCTTCAAGAGGAAGCACCACATTTCCTTTAATATATGGGTTTGTTAGAGGGTTAAGATCGATCGCCTTCCCACGGGCATGTTCAGACCATTGACTGGTTCCTTCAACAGTGCGACAGTTAAAGGCGCTAGTATTGTTGGCAGCCATAGAAAGTTCATCGTTGCCATTAAACTCATAAGCTGGGCGTATACTGTGAATGGGAAATTTAAGCTCAAAGAGTTGGGCAAAAACGGAAACAATAGGAGTGGCTACATCACCGGCAATTATTAATTCTCCTTCAACTATCTTTCCCTCAGTATTCCAATGACTCATTTTTAATAATACAAGTTCCTCCAATTTTATGGGACATGAAGGATTCCAGGTTACCCCAATCATCTTTTGTTTCATTTCTTCTGAGAGAGGAATAATTTCCGAGGTGAATTTACTTTTGGTTTGAATTATTGCCGGTATTTCCGGGGATGGAGTTGGAGTTGGTTGAGGAGATCTAATTTCAGTTGCCTCGGGATTTTGGCCGACAATCTTACTAATTAACTCTGATAAAGATTGATTATTTTTGCTGCCCCAAATAACCCCGATGGCAACTGTGATCGCCAATCCCAAAAGGAATCCTATCAGGAATGTTTTGACAATGAAAGAACGAGAGAATTTTTTTGACTTAGACATCTTGAGAAAGATAAATTAATTTATTCTGGTAAAATACCAAGTATACTTATATTTTCCATCAACACCTTCACCGGAAATTTGATTGCGATCGGCAGATAAAGTTCCTTGATTTTTTCCTAAATACCAACGTCCCCCCGATTTATATAATAATCTAACTTCCTGAATCACAACTTCTCTTGTATTTTGATTAATATTTCCTTCAATAGCAAGACGAAATTGATTTCCTCGATTGCCAATAGTTTCTATGGTTCCTTGAAAGGAATCCCCCGATTGAGAAGTAATGGAAAGAGTGCTAACTTGTTGATTGTTCAAGCCATATTGTCCTTGCCATAATCCTCTTAAACTAATGGGTTTTGGTGGCACGGGAGTGGGAGTAGGAGTAGGAGTAGGGCTAGGAGTAGGAGTGGAAGTGGGATTAGGTGATAACGATGGTTCTATTTCAGAGTTGGAAGAAGATTCTGGTTGGGATTGATTAATCCAAAACCAGGCTGCAGCACCCAGGGCCAAAGCAGCAGAAAAACTACCAATAGCTAAAATAATAACAGTTAAAATTAAATTTTTGCCATTGCTATTGCTGGGAGGATTTTGCGGAGGTTGTATAACTTCCGTTGCCATAGTTGACATTGAGTTTTGCCTATTACTGGGAAAATTTTGTGGAGGTTGTCTAACTTCCGTTGTTTTTGACTCTAAGTTAGAATTATCATTAGAAGGGGAAAAGCTTTCTAATTCTGATTCAGTCACAAATTGTAATGCTAAGGCCCAAGTTTCTACCGCCCACCTTGCTGGTTCTTTGGCCATAGCCAGGTTAGTTTCCAATTTACCTATGAGTCGGGCTAAAGTAATTGGCTTTGGGGTAGAATTGGACGTTTTCAACTCTTGGGCAATGCCTTCATTTAAACTATTGATTAAAACATTGATTTCTGTAGTATATTCACCGCAGTAGTCTAACAGGAAAGCTTTGCAACGTTTCGGATCGTTGGCGAGAGAACGTCCGTACTCTTGGATTAGTTCGATGAGTTTTTGCCGTGGTATTTCATTCATTTTGAATTTCTTTGTTATATCATATCCCCCTAAATCCCCCTTAATAAGGGGGACTTTTCACATGGAAGCAAATGTAGGTTGGCGATTACGATCGCGAAACCCTTCGACTGTCGCGGTCACTGCCCTTCGACGACCCGGTCCGACCGCGTAGCCGAAGTGCAGGGACCGCCCAACACAAGTTTTCTGGCCTCTTGGATTAGTTCGATGAGTTTTTGACGGGGTATTTCATTCATTTTGAATTTCTTTGTTATATCATATCCCCCTAAATCCCCCTTAATAAGGGGGACTTTTCACATGGAAGCAAATGTAGGTTGGCGATTACGATAGCGAAACCCAACCTACGATGGAATCAACTATCCACTATCCACTATCCACTATCAACTGCTATTAATTAGTTACTTCCGAAAGCAAACGGTTAAGTATTTCTTTCCCGCTAGGTTCAAATACCTGCAAGCGAACAAAACGAGGGTCGCTGGGTCGCCACACTATTTGATAGCGATAAGCGCCATTATTCCAAGTATAGATCTGACGCTGGCTAGTTCCAGATCTTACAGCCCTCGAGAGATTAAGGGAATCCCCATTGTTCAGATTCCTGGCTCTGTAGTAATAGATATTGTTGGCGTACTCGATGTTAATATACCAAGTGTCATCGGTGAAACTGCCTCCTGGAAACTGTGCTTTTTGCTGTTGTTGTCTTTGAAGTGCTTCTTGTTGCCTTCTTAGTGCTTCTTGTTGCCTTCTTAGTTCTTCTTCTTGCTTTTTCAGTTCTTGTTGCCTTTTCAGTTCTTCTTGTCTTTGAAGTGCTTCTTGTTGCCTTCTTAGTGCTTCTTGTTGCCTTCTTAGTTCTTCTTGTTGTCTTTGAAGTGCTTCTTGTCGGTTGTTAAATTCTTCTTGCCTTTGAAGTTCTTCTTGCCTTTGAAGTTCTTCTTGTCTTTTCTGTTCTCTTTCGGCTTGGACTAAATTTTCCTTGGTTTGATTCATATTGTTCATCACCAATAACCGCCCTGATAAACCTAAAGCAACAAGAATAGATATTACCACAGCAACTAAAATAGATGATGAAGGTTTTTCTTGGGTTGGTGGAGCGATCGCATTACTAGGAAAATTTTCTGGCGGGTTGACAACTTCCGTTTCCATAGTTGAGATTGTACTCTGGTTGTAAGTTGCTGGAGGTTGTATAACTTCCGTTGTTTTTGACTCTAAGTTAGAATTATCATTAGAAGGGGAAAAGCTTTGTAATTCTGATTCAGTCACAAATTGTAATGCTAAGGCCCAAGTTTCTACCGCCCACCTTGCTGGTTCTTTGGCCATAGCCAGGTTAGTTTCCAATTTATCTATGAGTCGGGCTAAAGTAATTGGCTTTGGGGTAGAATTGGACGTTTTCAACTCTTGGGCAATGCCTTCATTTAAACTATTGATTAAAACATTGATTTCTGTAGTATATTCACCACAGTAGTCTAACAGGAAAGCTTTGCAACGTTTCGGATCGTTGGCGAGAGAACGTCCGTACTCTTGGATTAGTTCGATTAGTTTTTGACGGGGTATTTCATTCATTTATAGTGGATAGTGGATAGTGGATAGTTGATAGTGGATAGTGGATAGTGGATAGTGGAGAGTCGATAGTTGATAGTTGATAGTGGATAGTGGATAGTCAAAGTCCCCCTTTTTAAGGGGGATTTAGGGGGATCCAGTCCATCAGCTAACGTTTTCCCCCTAATATTTCCCCAGAAACTTCCCCAAAATCAATCCTAGCACCGATCGCTATTTTCAAACTACGGCCCGGATCTATAACTCGATTATCTCCCGCAGCAGTAGTTGCGGACCAACTTTGCCGGGAGAGATTTTTTAACCCCAGAACCCTGGGATTGTTGGGATTGCTATTCACTTCAGCTACTATATTAGCTTCTGTTTGGGCTGTTAAACCGGGAATTAATCTGGCAGAAATGCGATCGCCATAAACTAAAGGAATAGTTTTTCCTTGAATCTTTAAAGCAAATTTATCAGAAGAAGAAGTGAGAGTAACCACGCTACCAGATGAAACATTTCCACCTTCTCTCCTTTCTTCCGTCCCTCTCACTAAAACTTCCACTCGACCAAAATGTTTCTTAACTCCCGGCGTTAGTCTTTGTAACTGTCCCGTAGGAACTTCTTCATAAAGAATTTGTCCTTTTTCCAAGCGAAAACCACCAGCGATGGGTTCTACATTCGGGATATAGATAGTACAAGCCTTGGAGTCGCTACCGAAACTAACACTTTCCCTTCCTAAAGTAACAGTGCGGATTTCATTACGACCGTAGATTACATCCAACCATGCTTCCCGAAACACCGCTTCAACTAAAGCGATCGCGCAACCGAGGGATAAACCGACGAATCCCGCGCCAAAAATTCTGCCCGCCACATCCCCAAAGGCTTGAGCCATCAAGATAAAGCCCAAGGCTCCCACTACTCCACCTATGGCTCCTCCCAAAGAGGCGTATACTGGTTTGAGGTTGGGAATGAAAAAGCTCGTGCCAAAGCCTAACAAGCCCCCTAACATAGTCCAACCTACAATACGACCTAATTCGCCTCCTCCCAAGGGGCCCAAGGCCGGCATTGTATAAATAAACTGACCCAATCCACCCGCTATGAATCCGGCGGCAAAACTACCTGCAAACGCCACCATGGCCTGAGAAGGTAGGACAAACTTACCGTGCAAGTAATAATTTTGGGCCAGAATCATTCCTAAAGCAGCCCCTAAAGCTAATAAAGCACTCCAAGTACTTACCTGCAAGAAAGAAATAAGCTCTGCATTTTTCCCCGCAGCAGCATCATCCAGATTAATCAGACTCTTAATTGCTTTTTCTGCTTCTTGAAAAGCTCCCTGAATTTCTGCGGGATTGCTGGCGCTAAAGACCCATTCTGGTTTAGTTGCGATTTCTTCTAATAGAGAAAAGTCAGCACCTTCCGTAGCAACGCCCATAATCTTAATGCCCAAGTTTTTGGCAACTATGGCATTTTCTTTAGTTAATTGTACTACTTCCTCATTAGATACCAAGTCTTTTTGAGCAGAAACAGGTTCCCCGTCAGTAAATAAGAGAATAGTGGGAATAGTTGATTCCGGACGCTGTTCCAGTTCTTCAATCGCTTTTTCCAAACCTAAATCCATTTGAGTCAGACCGTTAGTTTCCAAGGTTTTAATCCCCTCTTCCACTTGGTTTTTATCCCTGGTGAGACTGGTAATCAGGGTGGCTTCGCTGCCGAATCCTACTACTGCTAGGTTATCTTTTTCATCTAAGTTTTGACTAAAAGCGATGGCCGCTGATTTAACATTATCAATTTTGCCATTAGTTTCCATGCTGCTTGAAGTATCAATCAGCAAAACTATGGCTTGAGAAGGAGGTTCTGGTAAAGGGAAAAGCTTGTCAATGAGAAAATGACCTATTGTTGCCACGATTAAACAGCCCACAGTGGCACATAAGCCGAACAATAGGAGTTTTTTGTTGGTTGTTAACATCTTTCTAAGATTAAAGTGTGGGTTGATCCCCCTAAATCCCCCTTAATAAGGGGGACTTTCCAGGCTTTCCAGGCTTTCTAAATCACCCGATAATTTGGGAGACTTTCCAGGCTTTCTTCTAGGCTCCCCCCTTTTGAAGGGGGGCTGGGGGGGATCCAGCTTTAAAGTTTATACTAATTATTTATAAATACTATTATATTTGTAGTAATTGTAGGTTGGGTTGAGCAATAGCGAAACCCAACACCAAGTTTAGGCTTGTTGGGCACCGCTCCGCCGAAGGGTTTCGTTACCTCAACCCAACCTACGATGCTCAAAGTCCCCCTTTGATAAGGGGGATTTAGGGGGATAGTCCCCGTTTGTAGCAAAAATTTTCCTATTCCATCTTACTTCAAGAAATTGATTAAATCCTCTAAACTAGTAAAATCCAACATAGCCAGACTTAAATCTTCCAATCTTTCAGAAGATAAACCAGCAATAGAGTCATTTACTTCCGTTGGTAACTGTCCCAACTTTTGCATGAGTTGCCGCTGGATTAAGTTTATCTGTCCAGTAAGCAATCCCTGTTGTAATCCCTCTTGTAATCCCTGTTGTAATCCCTGTTGCAATCCCTGTTGCAATCCCTCTTCCCTCGCCTTGATGGTGTAGCCTTTTTGGTCTTGCAAAAATACTTCTTGGTGATGCAAATCATCCAACTCTTGTCTGGTTAAATTGGCTAAATTAGCTATAGTTAGGGCCCGATTGATTTCTTCTACTTCTCCCATGTTTTCTGGAATCATTTCTAAACTCGGGGCTTCTTTGAGGAAATAAATCCACTTATCTGTTATAGTTTCTAACTGCTCTAGGTTTTTCTTGAATTTCGGTAATTCTACAAATACCATTTGTAGTTCTTCATTGCTGTAATCTATTTTTTCTGTCTTTTCCTTGAATTCCCAAAAGGTGATAGTTTTGTCGGTTTTTGGGAATAATTTAAAATCCGTTATCGTTAAAGCTATCACTGGTTGAAGGTGAATGTATCCTTGTCCTGATTCTAATTGATTGCTATAGGTTTTCGCTAGGTTATATACTACCCTTTTGTCAAAAGCAGCCACGTTCAGAACCTGCATTTCAATAATCACCTTAGTGCCATTGTCTAGCAAAGCTTTGATATCTAAATAGCTATCTTTAAAAGAGGTAGTTTGGGGTGGATTGTAAGGAGGAATGATTTCTAAATCTTCAATTCCTTTCTCTTCCGGGTAAATGATGGCATTTAAGAAGCTAATTAGGATGGGTTTGCTTTCCCTGGAACCAAATATTTTCTTAAAGGCAAAATCGGTTTTCGGGCTAATGAATCTCATGGTTCTATCCTTTTTCTTGAAGTTAATGTCTAACTTACTGGCTTTAGTATACTCTATTCTACCTACTGAATCGCAAAATCTGTAAACTTTCTCACATCTGGTGGTTGAAAAGCTAAAACAATATCTTCCTGGCTTACACCCAAATCTATTAATTCATTAGCGATTCCTTCTTCTGTAAAATCTTCTTCTATATAAATCTTTTCATTTTTAATTCTAACGTGAACGTGAGTATAGTTATATCTTTTACTGCCTTGACAATCTAAAGTTAACCACAAATAATGGTGGCGCTGTTCGTCAAATATCAAACAAGTCTCAATTTTATCTCCTGATGATTGAGAAGATAAGCCATCGTATTCTGTTAAGACTTGTTTAATCAAATCGCGATATAAACTTATTCTATCCATCAAAAAAACCGAATATATAGAATATATAACTACAATTGTAGCAATTGTAGGTTGGCTTGGACGATAGCGAAACCCAACACCAACTTTATGCTTTGTTGGGTTTCGTGACCTCAACCCAACCTACCATGTAATAAACTCCCCATTGGGTTGTTTACCAACTTTTGAGATAAGGCGATCGCCCATTAGCCTAGCCCCTATAATTCCCCTACAATAGAAAGAGCAATGTCTATAGTGTGTCTATGCCAGCTAAAGACCTTTACCACGACACGGTTGAAAAAATTCTCAAGGATCATGCGGCTATTCCCTATAGCTATGGGGATATTCAGCAATATGTTATCGTTAGCCGAGATGGAACTCACTTTTTGCTATTTAATGAAGGCTGGCATGGAAAGCGACGGGTACATGGAGTTGTGACCCATGTTGAAATCCGTGAGGGCAAAATCTGGATTCACTTTGATGGGATTGAAGATGGCATCACCGATGAATTGCTTGCCGCAGGAGTTCCCAAAGATCGGATTGTGCTGGCTTTCTATCCACCTCATCTTCGAGAACATACGGGGTATGCTCTCGCCTAAGTAGTAGGTGTAATTGTTCATGATTAATCTCCAGCTATCAATTCTTATCTTCTGGTTTTTCGGTTTCCCTTGGTTTCTCAATCTTGTCTTCAATTATTTTAATTCTTTCTTCAAGGTTCTCGATTTTCTCAATTCTCTCAATTCCTTGTTCAATTGCTTTAATGATTTCAACGCTTCCATCTTTCTTTCCTAAATCGTAAAATACCATCGCAATATTTATTATACTTAGGAAAATACTAACCAAACCCAAACCCAAAGCAATCAAGGAATTTCTTTTGGCAATCTTTACGGTTTTCCTTAAATCAGCCATAGACTTAGCTTTTGTTTCCATGGCGGTTGATGTTTCATCTAACCTTGGGGAATCATCTTCATGTTGGTTCATTTTTTTTTCATCTCTGGGTAATCCAGATCCCCTTCTTCCAGAAGTTTAACCAGACCCATAGTAATATCATCGCCGCTTCCTTGTTGGGAAGTTTGACTTAAAAAAGATTCTAATTGATTTTCGATATAATCCATACCATGGAGATTAATCATCTCTCGGTAATCTTGTCCTACCTGTTGGAAGTCTTCTTCCGAAGAAAAAGAATTACTATAACCATCAGTAGCCAGTAAAATTAAAGCTGGCATGGAATGGTGAGAATCGGTAGATAAGGGTTCTAATGGTTCTAAATATTCTAATTCTACTTGAAATTGATTCCAAGCTTGTTCCATACACAAAGAAGTAGTTTCGTTGGCAATCAATCTCTTATCCCTCGGTAAAGGGCGGCGAGTATTGCCAGTAGAATCCACACACAAAATATCCCCATCACCTATTTGGAGATAAACAATCAAACAATCGGTTACAATGGCAATTAAGAGAGTAGCCCCATAGATAATGCTAAATTGAGAATTTATTGTAGTCGATTCAGCTTGGTAAAACTCCTCCAGAATCTTACCAATAAATTTTTGCCCGTTACTTCCTCCTTTCTTTTTCAAATCCTCCCATTCTTCATCGGTAATCTCATTTTCTTCTAAATGTTGCCTAACGGACTGTTGCCATCTCCGAACAATCCTTTCCGGTAGATAGTTTCCAGCAAAATCTTTGATAGTTGCTAAATCAGATTCTAAATGGGAATTTTCTTGACCTTCTAGATTAAATCTTCCCTGGAAAATGTTTTCCGTAATAACCTGAATGGCAGCCTCAACAGCCATTTGAGAACCAATATGACTGCGAAAACTTTTCGCACTACCATGACCGTCAGATACAGCCAAAACTAGAGGAAGAGTCAAGTTTGAATTATGCGATCCCGCAGGGATCTGCTTCGCAGCACGCGCAGCGCCACGAAGGGATCGCCAGATTTTCAAAGCATCCTGATTTGGCAGTCCATGTCTCAGGTGAGAAGCACCGGTGACAGATTTACCAATACAATGCCAAATAGGGTGGGAATTTGTTGCCATGGCCATTAATTATTGTTACATTGTTATATTGTTCCATTTTTACTCTATCGCCTTTCTTGGACTCATGAGAGACATATAATAGCAGTGTCTTTAGTGTTTAGAATCGTAGGTTGGGTTGAGGTAACGAAACCCTTCGACTACGCGGTCCCTGAGCGAAGTCGAAGGGCAGGGCAACGCCCAACAAGCCACAAAATTGGTGTTGGGTTTCGCTCGCGCTCAACCCAACCTACAATTACTTATAACTCTATCGCCTTTCTTGGACTCATGAGATATAATAGCAGTGTCTTTAGTGTTTAGTATTAAGTAAAAGCAACCGCAGGTTGCAGTATAACTATCAACTATCCACTATCAACTGTCAACTGCTATTTACCAAACATCATCTACTCCATCCGTAGCCACCGTAGGAGGAGTAGGAATAGGTACGTTAGTGGAGATATTTGAGGAATTTGCCGATTGACTTACAGGGGAAGAAGTTGATTTTAACACTGCAGTAGAAACCCATTTAATCTGATTTACTAATTGTTCTGGATTATTAGCTCGAAGAGGTTTTAATTCTGGATGGACGATGAACTTTTGCAAGACATCGTAATCCACATCATCGCCGATGGCAATAGCAACTTTAACTGCTTTTTGCCCCCAAGGTTCGCTCATTAATTTGCGAAAACCTTCGTTAAAATCATCCGTAGGATAACCATCGGAGATTAAAACTAAGACGGGAGGTAAAGCCCTATCTGTCATGGGGGGAACTTTTAATTGTTCCGTTAATAAAGAAATGGCTTTTCCCATATCAGTTATGCCATCCGCCTGCAAATCTTCCCAATCAAAATGTTCTACCGGTGTGGGTTGGGAAATATGCCATTGCGCCCCAGAAGAAAAGGCGATCGCCCGCACTAAGATTTGGGCATTAGGGTTATCGTTGGCCGCATCTCGCATCAAAGGAATAGCCTGACGAATGGCATTGTTGAGGGCTTGAATTTTCCCTCCATCCCCCATTGAGGCGGAGCAATCGCAAAGCCAAATAAAATGCAAAGGACGAGTGGATAGTTTTCCTCCCGGTAAGATTGTTGTCATTTTCTAGTTGATAGTGGATAGTTGATAGTGGATAGTTGATAGTGGATAGTGGATAGTGGATAGTTGATAGTTGATAGTGGGTGTGGTCAAAAGTAGTTGTTTCCGGCTAAATATCTATTTATCAATTGTGAGGTAGCCCCCCTTCGACTACGCTCAGGGCAAGTCTGGGCTGCTGACGCAATCGCGGGTAAGCCGCGACTATTGAGAATATAAAATTCAACTGTTATAGTTGATCGAAAATTTAATCTCGTTTAAATTTTTACTTCTCCCTCCACTTTACCAAAACTAATTTTCTTTCTTGTATCTAGGGTAACGCTGCGTCCTGGTGGTACGTCTTTGGCTTCACCATTGGGATTGGTAATTACCCATTTTTCTCTAGAAAGATTTTTTAAACCCCAAATATTAGGATTCTTGGGATGTTGGCTCATTTCCGCTATGGGTCGAGAAAAGTCGTAACTAGCTTGACCGTCAATATGATGAGGATACAGCTTAGTATCATAGTTTAACATGACGATCTGTTTATCTAGCCGCAATCTGGCTGGTAATTTCATTTCTTTTTTACAAGACCAACAAGGTTGGGGTCTGCCTCTGTTGGTTTTCAGTATTTCCGTGTCGTAGAAATTCTCAGCTCTACAATGAGGACAATAAATAATTGAATCTCTCAACCTGATAGTGGCTTTGCGCCATGCAGTTTCTTGGACGCGATCGCGAGGATTGCGCAATCCTTTAGTAAAGGCTTGAATAAAAAGGTCTTTGAGAAATTGAGGATAAATTTGCCAAAAGATTAAAGCATTATCTTGATAACCGGTTACCGGTCGATTGGACAGATTTTGAGGGTCGAAGATAAAAACTGCCTCCGAACCATATAGTCTTTCCCTGGACGGTAAATCCAAACATTTTATCTTAGCTTCTTTTCTTCCTTCTAAAGGATGATGACTGAATAACAAATAAAACAGTAACACAGCCAAAGAATACAAATCCGTATCTTTATTGGGTCTAGATTGACGGGCGATTATTTCTGGAGCCATAAACCCTGGAGTTCCCAGAATTGCACTTGTTTTTTCTCGATTGTCTATATCAACGTTGTCATTATCGCAAATTAACACATCCCCTGTTGCCGGATTAAAAAAAACATTGCCAAAAGAAATATCTCGATAACAAAAACCTTTGGCATGAAGTTGAAAAAAACTATTGGCTAACTGAAATCCCGCAGTGGTTAAATTTCTCATAGTGGGGATGGGAGTTATTGTCCTTTTCATTAAGTCTATCAGACTTTTATATTGAACCGGACGCAGGGCCATAATGTAGCCAAAACTGGGATTACCTCTTTTAAAGACTAATTCCAGAGGCCACAAAAAACTTTCGCTAGGGGCTTGTTTGACAATGGCTTGTTTTAATCTCTCTTGCAGATTGGTATCCCATTGTAGATAATGAGGATGCATCCATTTCAGAGCCACCGATTCATTGCCGAACTTGGCTTGATAAACTTCACCTTGTCCCCCACTGCCTAAGAGAAATTCTACTTCACAATCCAGTGCTGAGGATTGGGTTTGTACTTTATCTCCCGGTTTCAGAATGTCACTCATATATATCAGTTGCTAGTGGATAGTGGATAGTTGATAGTTGATAGTTGATAGTTAAATAGTTGAGGGTGTGTTCAAAAGTAGTTGATAGGGTTTTTGAGTAGGGTGGGCATTGCCCACCACAACATCTATCGCCTCCGTCAAAATCAGTATCAATAGTCTCCCGACTCCCTGCAGTTTTAGACCCAACTGGTTTTGACCACACCCAATAGTTGATAGTTGACAGTTGAATCTGCTACAATTATAGATTATTAATTGTTTATTGATAATTGTTCTTTAAAGGGAGGATATTGATGAAAGTAAGTTTACAAGCCGTTTTGAGCGACAGCCACCTTGACAGTACTCAAAAAAGCAATCAGCGCCAACTGGCCATTTCCATGTCCGCAGTCAGCGATGCCACAGACGGTAATTTACCCTTGAATCTTTGTTTGATTATCGATCACAGCGGTTCCATGAAGGGACGACCCATCAACAAGATCAAACAAGCCGCTGTTAGCTTGGTGCAAAAATTAAAGCCCAGCGATCGCCTTTCCATCATCTCTTTCAACCATAAAGCCAAGGTGCTGGTAGCCAATCAAATAGTAGGGGAGATAGATAATCTGAAAAAGAAGATTCTCTACCTGGAAGCAGATGGAGGAACTTCCATTGATGAAGGGATGAACTTAGGACTGAAAGAAGCTATCAAGGGAAAAAAAGATGGGGTGAGTCAAGTTTTCCTCCTCACGGATGGGGAAAATGAACATGGCAACAATCAACGCTGTCGAGAATTAGCCACTATTGCATGTTTCGATAATATCACCATCAACACCTTGGGATTTGGCAGCCATTGGAATCAAGATGTCTTAGAACAAATTGCCGATTCGGCCAGCGGGACTCTATGTTACATCGAGAAACCGGAACAGGCCATGGAAAAATTCAGCGAGCTGTTTACTCGGATCAAGTCAGTGAGTTTAACCAATGCCTATATTTTAATTGAATTAATGCCCCAAGTGCGATTGGCAGAGCTGAAACCGGTAGCCCAAGTAGCGCCGGATATTATCGAACTGCCAATCCAGAGAGAACAGGAGCGGTATATCTTCCGTTTGGGAAACTTGATGTGTGATGATTCCCGAGTGGTGTTGGCCAATCTATATCTGGCTAATCTACCTTTAGGCAGCAATACCATTGCTAAAGTGCAAGTGCGCTATGATGACCCAGGAAGGGGCCAGGAAAAATTGCTTTCTGAGAATATCCCGGTAGAAGCAGAGGTACAGCAAGCATATCAACCTAAACTGGATTCCATGGTGCAAAAACATATCCTTGCTTTGGCTAAATACCGTCAAACGAAAATTGCCGAGACCAAATTACAATTAGGCGATCACTCCGGTGCAGCCACCATGTTGCAAACTGCCGCCAACACAGCCCTGCAGCTGGGGGATAAAAGTGCAGCTACGGTATTGCAAACTAGCGCCACTCAGCTTCAATCTGGAGCCGAACTCTCCGAAGCAGAACGGAAAAAAACCCGTATTGTCTCCAAGACTATCTTACAAAAATAAAAGCAATTTAATCCTTTCTTGAGCAAGATGGGTATTGTTACAGGTTTGTTGAATGAAATACAACTAGGTTGAATGAATTTTTTTTCTTGGAGATGTTTTTATGCTATATTCATAGCAATCTAATTAATTGTCTAGGGACAATTTTTAATCCATGGAATTAATCATCTATCTGGCTCTTTTTTCAGTGAGCATAGCAGTATTGGTAAAATCCTCCGATTTCTTTACCGATGCTGCTGAAAAATTAGGGGTTTTAATTGGCTTACCTTCTTTTATAATTGGAGTGACTATAGTATCGGTAGGTACATCCCTGCCAGAGTTAATTTCTTCCCTATTTGCTGTCTTTGAAGATTCATCAGAAATTGTGGTAGGCAATGTTGTGGGTTCCAATATTGCCAATATCTTTCTTGTTATTGGAACAGCTTCAGTTCTAGGTTATAGGAAAAGCATTGAAATAACTTATAATTTAGTCAGCGTTGATTTACCTTTATTTGTCGGTTCTGCTTTTTTATTAGCTTTACAAGTTTGGGATGGCACTTTTACTAGAGGAGAAGCATTATTTCTGATTTTTGGTTATTTGATGTATCTCTTCTATACTTTTAGCGAAAACAAAGAAGAACCAAAGGAAGAAAGTGAAGAAGGTGAAATAAAAAAAGATGGAAAAACTTTTGCAGTTCAATTTACTATTCTAATCTTAAGTTCAATTGGCCTTTATTTCGGGGCGAAATATACCATCGATTACCTCATTAACATTTCAGAAATCTTAGATATTGGTAGAGAAGTAATTGCGGTGACTGCGGTAGCTTTAGGAACCTCCTTACCGGAATTAGTCGTCACTGTTAATGCTAGTTTCAAGGGCAAAGCAGAACTGGCAGTGGGCAATGTTTTAGGTTCCAATATTTTCAATATTTTCATGGTAATGGGGGTTCCTGGGTTAATTAGCCCTTTGATTATTCCCGAAACCGTAATTGTGGGAGCCATGCCCACTTTAATTGCCGGAACTCTTTTGCTTTTCTTTGTTGCCCAAGACAATAAATTGACAATGTGGGAAGGATGGTTATTCTATCTTTTCTATGGTTGGTTTATTGGCACTACATTCGGTCTTGTTTAATATCATGTCCGGCAGCATTGTCATTGTAAATGATACATCGGCAATTTAATTTACATTGCGGACTTTGAGGAGTTTTCCCCCAATGTTGGGGGTTAGGGGGCTAAACAAATTATAGGTACGATCTAAACGGACATGATATAACTTCGTCTCTTATTCTTTTAGTAGTCCCTTATTCTTCTCCCCCCTTATTAAGGGGGGCTGGGGGGGATCCAACGTTAAACTATTCCGTGGGTTGAGAAACCGGGTTTCTTTCCCAAGTTTTAGCATTAATCCTTAAAAGAATAGGAGAAACCCGGTTTCTTGGCTGAAATCTAATCCACATTTTTAGCTGTTTTTTTTAAAGGTCAAAGTTAAATTAACAACAAGGAATCATCCTAACTTTGCGGTTATTTGCAGGAATCTTGAGATTGTAGACCAAGAAATTTAAATCTAAGAAAATATAGATCTGCGACAAAGGGAGGTTTTTTTTAGATATACTCTTGGCTAATTTACAATTTTAGCTTCTATTTAAATATGACTCAATTTTCTGTATTTGTCAACCCCCATTCTCTCCTCATTTATTGATATGAATTCTCAATAAGTAGATTTTTTTGGTATACCAGGCTACAGTTTTGCCATGAGGGACTTTTTTTAACCGCACACTTCGGCTTCGCGGCCACTGAGCGTAGCCGAAGTGCAGTGGAACGATGGACACAGATGAACGCAGATGATTGAGGATAGTTATTGAATTAACTAATTTAAACAACAAATAACCAACAACCAACAACCAACAAAGTTTACTTATCTTTACAGAGGAATAAGGCGAGTGTAGTAGGGGGCATTTTTTGCCGAGACATTCGTCACGAATTAAATTTTGAATTTTGAATTTTGAATTTTGAATTCGACGGTCGGGAGAGCTCCTACCTTCCTAAGACAATCGCCTGTTTTTTCGCCCTAGTCAGAGCGGTATATTGAATCCTCTGCTTGTCGGGACAATGGCGCATATCTTGAAGATCCATAAAGGTGTAATCTATGCTACTTCCTTGAGCCTTATGGGTAGTAAGAGCGTAAGCAAAGGCAATGGTATCAAAGGATTTATTGTAAATAGTTACCTGTTTCCAATCCTTCATTTTAGAAGCCGTCTCAATAGCTGCTTGTCTTTCTGCTTCTCCCTCCTTCGTAAGAATTCTCAATTCCAGTTCAATTCCATCGTCAGTTTTCACAGGAACTGTCCAATAACTCCATCCCAAAGATCTGGATTTGTCCAGGCGAAAATTATCAATTATCTCGCACTCTTCGGAGTTATTCATGATGATATTCCATTGAATCTTGGACTTTCCCGAAAAATTAGCGCTGGGACGAAATACTGGCTTTTTGGCAATCAGGCGATCTCCCACGCAAAACAACGGTGGGTTTTGACCCCACAAACAGGAACGGATCCAAGAATTTAAAGAATCAGCATTGCGGTTGCGCCATACTAAGATCCGGCAGTAATCCGGGTCTTCTTGAAACTCAGGACTGTTAAAGTATCTTGCCGCTTCTTTCAACCATTCCCTTTTTCCCAATAGCCGAATAGTTTCATCCACAGTAGTTACAAAGGGAAAAACTCGAAAGTTGTAAGCATTGTTGCTTCTTATTTCTTCTGCAACCCTTGCTATTTCTCCTTCATAACGCACCACTTCGTTAAGTTCAAAACTGCTTTTAATTTCTGTTGCAGTTTCGATATAAGATTGTTTTTCTCCTACTGGAGGTAATTGAGCTGCATCCCCTACAAAGATAATTTTTGAATTGCTAATTTTTGCCTCCTGAACCAACTTGAAAAAAGTATTTTGGCCAACCATAGAAAACTCATCAATAATTACCACGGGAGGCAATTCTATGTATTCAGCAGATATGAATTCTTCTTTGCCTGTTTCTTTGTTAATCTGCGGTTGCTGACCTAATAGTTTGGCAATAGTAATGGCTTCAGCAAATAAACCAAGACCTGCGCTGAGTTTAGCCAGATTTTTTGCTGCTTTATTGGTGGGAGCAACCACAACAAAATCAATTTTTTTGCTTTTCAACCATTGAAGTAAATAACAAATCAGAAAGGACTTTCCAGTCCCCGCGTAACCTGTCAATCGGAATAAAAAATCAGAACCCAAAATGAAACTCTTTAACTTTTCAATAGCCCGTTCTTGGTCTTCTGTCAAGTTCTGGCTACTTTTTGCCTGTAAGTTGGCAGGAAGAACGGTATTGTTAGAATTGGTTGCAACTTCATTAGGACTTGGTGGATCTAGAAAATGTTTAACGGCGGTTTCTAATTCAGTTTCCGATAGTAATTCTAATTTAATGGCAATTTTGACGAGATTCTTAGCAAGATGTAATGGAACTCTAATGGTTGTTGTCGGAGTTTGCCATTGAGATCTAGTTTTTCTTTTGCCACCAGATTTTTTACTTTCACTCATGATACCTCTCGGGAAAACGGAAACCGCCCCCTTGATATTAGATAGAAGACGAAAATGTTTGCTATTAATTATTAAACTCAGATTGTAGCTGTTGGATTTGTTGTAAAGAAAGTTCGGTAAACTGAGCGATTTGCTCAACGGGAATGCCACCGCGAAGCATATTGAGGGCCACTTCCTGTTTAGCTTTTTGCTTACCTAGCAGTTCGCCTTCCTGTTTACCTCGTTGTTCCCCTAGCAGTTCGCCTTCCTGTTTACCTCGCAGTTCGCCTCGCAGTTCGCCTCGCAGTTCAACTTCCTTTTCCCACTCTAAATAAGCTTGTGAGAGTGCCATATTAAACTCCCTATTTGTTTGTTCCAGATCTGGATGGATTCGTTCGACGATTTTCCAACTTGATAATAATTGTAATGCGCCGGAGCGCAAGGGATTGTCTTGGGGCAAGGCCAGGACTTCTTGGGCGGCCTTGGCTTGGACTCGTCCTCTTCCTAAGAGCCGGAACCAGAGAGTTTCCGGTTCCACCGGGAGATGGTGAATGACGATAATCCCGGTATAGAGTCCAGGAGCCAGCCAATAAACTCCTGGCGGCCAGCCTTGTTTGGGTTTAGCATTAAATTCATCAAGATAGTTTTCGCTAGCTGTGGGAGTGACAATCCACAGCTGCGGTTCGTCGGACTTTGTCAAGGTACGTTTCGCTCTTTTGGCTCGACGGCGCAATTCCTGGAAGTACCAAGTCCGTTTTAACATGCAGATATTGGTTGCTTCAGCTGTGGGAGCGTTGCGATAGGTTTCCAAGAGACACCTACGCTCTATGGCCCTCCCGAGCAATCCTAAACTAAGGCGATTACCTGTAGGGTTGGGGTTGGGAGTGACCACTACGTCGATAAACAAAGATTCTCCTGGAACTTCTAGAGAAATTTCCACGCGAGCGAAATCCTCGGGAATGAGGTGGTCGTAGAGTTGCTTGGAGAGGGAGTCGAATGGTTGGGTTGACAATTATCTATTAGCAAGATTCAACAATCTACATCATATCACTTCGCACGTAGCTATTTTTCCATTGGTCCCAAATCATTAGAGGGACCAAATTCTTCAAATTTGTACCTAGCAATGCTCTTTTAAAAAAAGTTTTTGACTGTACCTTGATAATGGGAGATGTTGCCAAAAATAATTTGGGTCAGAAGTTAGGTTTTTTCTAAGTAAGAATACTCACTCTCTAGTCTATCGATATGGAGAGAGGAACTCCACAACGGCTACTGGATACCATTGCTTTGTCCATTGAAATGTTTCTTCTTCTTGGAGATGAAGTTGTTCCCTTGACTTATCAATATTTTCTTGTAAAGTAGCTAAATTGGCTTCAACAACCATATTTTGGTGGAATCCTTTGTTTTCAAAGATACAATTTGATTAGATTTCTAGTTTAACCTCTATTATAACAATATTTCAACTGCTACAAGTTTTTAGCCAATAATCTCTTCATAAATGCTATATATAGGGTTTCTTGGCTTCATGAGCCTGTTTAGTATTGAGTTATACCAACCGAAGATTGCAGTTGGGCCACTTTCTTCGCAAGCCGTATAACTATCAACTATCCACTATCCACTATCAACTGCTATATACGACGAGCAAATCGCAATTTAGCAGAACGAGAACGGGGATTGTTTCTTACTTCCTCCTCCTCCGGGGTAATAGGTTTTTTCGTCAAAACTTCCAGTAGAGCCCCCTGGCGAAAACCATGTTTAACAATTCTATCTTCTAAACTATGAAAACTAATAATCCCTATGACTCCTCCTACTTTTAACCACTGAGGAGCTGTAGCAATAAATTTTTCCAAAGACTCCAGTTCTTGATTGACATAAATCCGTAAAGCTTGAAAAACTCGAGTGGCTGGATGGATTTTTCCATAGCGATATTTGGGAGGAAAACTAGAGGCGATCGCCCCCGCCAAATCCGTAGTACTGTAAAAAGGTCGCCGTTCTACAATCCTTTTCGCAATCCGCCGAGAAAACCTTTCCTCTCCATACTGATAGAATATATCCCCTAATTCCCGTTCTGACAAATGATTAATAATTTTTTCAGCAGTAAGAGATTGACTCCGATCCATCCGCATATCTAACTTAGCGGCATGTTGAAAACTAAAACCCCTTTCTCCTATATCTAATTGAGCGGAATTAACTCCCAAATCTGCTATAATTCCATCAAACTTTAAAGAACCAGGTTGATAGTCTGCAAAATTTCCTTGCCAAAAAGAAAGGCGATTGCTCTCATAATCTATCAATCTTTCCTGCGCAGCAGCAAGAGCGGATTCATCCCTATCCATGGCGGTAACTTTCACATCGGAATATGTTGCTAACATCAAACTACTGTGTCCACCAAATCCTACAGTAGCATCTAAATAATGTCCTCCTGGTGCAATATTTAATCCCTCAATTAACTCTTTCTTTAATACTGGAATATGCATTATTTTGTTGTTTGTTGTTTGTTGTTTGTTGTTTGTTATTTGTTGTTTGTTGTTTGTTATTTGTTGTTTGTTGTTTGTTATTTGCACTGCCTGCATCTATCGCTGTAGTCAAAAGCAGTATCAATAGTCTCCCGACTCCCTGCAGTTTAAGACCCAACTGGTTTTGACCACACCCGTATCCGCGAAGTGGAACTGCAGTATCCGCGGAGCCGAACTGCACCGCAAGTTGTATAACTATCAACTGTCCACTATCAACTGTCAACTGCGTTTTGTATCGAATGTAGCAAAAATACTTGGATTTGATGAGTTTTGGTAATTTTTCTTAATTTTTTGACCTAGCCTAGTGTAGTTGATTTATCTTAAAGCAAATTCTCTCAATATTCGCTACATCTTACTAGGTATTTTTTCTCAATTAATTGAGGCTAATGTAGGGAGCTAAAAGAGAAATTGTCTACAATGAGCTACCGTCTTGGAGGGAAGCAAAGATGACCTTTGTCATGAATAATTTAGATCCATATTACCAAATACTAGGGTTAGAGCCAGGAGCTTCTCTGGAAGCAGTAAATCGAGCTTATAAAGATTTGGCATTTGTTTGGCATCCAGATCGCATTCCCCAAGATAATCCCCGGTTATTAGAAAAGGCAGTCAAGAAATTTCAGCAAATAAACGATGCCCGCGAAAAATTGCGATCGATTCAACAAAATAAAAAACAGTCAAAATATACACCACCCAAACAGCAGCCCAGAACTCCTCCACGGACAGAGTCGGTACACTACCAACACAATTCCTATAAAAGACCTTATTATAAAGATTTGACGGGAACAGATTTGAGCAGAGCGGATTTGCGGGAGAAAGATTTATCTGGGAGAAACATGATGTTAGCGGATTTGAGCTATGCGGATCTGAGCGATGGCTTTTTCCATAAGGTAAACTTGGAAGGAGCCAATCTTTTTCGCGCCAATCTTTTTCGGATTAATTTGTTGCAAGCTAATCTGAAAAATGCTAATTTACAATTCGCTAATTTAATCGGCGCGGACTTCAGTGGAGCGGATTTGCGAGGAGCGGATTTGCGAAATGCCATTATTGGAACCCGCGATCGCATTATGATTAAACTCACTGGAGCTAATTTAGCTGGTGTAATTCTCCCCAATGGTTCCATTCATTCTTAGGATTTAAACTGTCCGAAAAGCGATTTAACTAGCAAAGATGACTCAATCCGATCACAGCGACAATAATATGGGTAAGATCCTAGGACAAGAAGTAGAAAACCTGGGACTGGATGGCATTGTACGGCATGTTTTTATCTGCGCTGACCAAACTAAACCGAAATGCTGCAACAAGGCCATGGGCCTGGAAGCGTGGGACTATCTGAAGAAACGCTTAAAAGAACTGGGTCTAGATCGTCCGGGAGAAACTAATCCTAACTGTATTTTCCGCACTAAAGCTAATTGCCTGCGGGTTTGCGCTGCGGGACCGATCATGGTAGTTTACCCAGAAGGGGTGTGGTATCATAGCGTTACCCCGGAAATCATCGAAAAAATTATCCAAGAACATCTTATTGGTAATAAAATAGTTGAAGAATACGCCTTTCTCTCTCATCCTTTACCACAACCCAAGCTAGTTTCCACCTCCAATAAATAAATATACGGTTTACTATGAAAGATAACACTAACAAGGAGACAAAAAAACTTTTACTAATTGACGACGACCCCAATTTAATTTTGCTGGTTCGAGATTATCTCGAATTTCGGGGTTACCGCGTACTCACTGCAAAAAATGGTCGGGATGCTTTGACAATCCTAGAAAAAGATATTCCGGACATGATTATTTGCGACGTGATGATGCCGGAAATGGACGGCTATACTTTTTTAGAGCAAGTGAGGCAAAATCCTCGTACTAACTGGATTCCAGTTATGTTCCTCTCTGCGAAAGGTCAAAGTCAAGACCGAGTCAAGGGTCTGAATCAGGGCGCTGATGTTTACATGGTCAAGCCCTTTGAACCGGAAGAACTGGTGGCACAGGTGGAATCTTCCCTGAAACAGTCAAAGCGCTTGCTGGAACATAGCAATAACAAAGGAATGGATATGGACAAGCATATCCGTGTTTCCAAGAATGTGGAATTGACTCCAACAGAGCTAAAAGTAGTTAATTTGGTAGCCCAGGGAATGGCAAACCGAGAAATTGCTGTCAGACTGGAAGTGAGTCAACGGACTATTGAAAGCCATGTTTCTAACATGCTCAATAAAACCCGACTCAGCAACCGTACCGAGTTGGCTCGTTGGGCCATTGAGAATAATAAGGCTATGTGAGAAACTCTTGTAAAATAAATTATCCCGTAGGATGCGATCGCGCAGCGCCAGCGAAGCTGATCACGCAGTGGCAGGCGGAGCCTGATCGCGCTTTCCCGGCGCGAAGCTGAGCGTAACGCACCACACTAAGTGCCTTGAGTTATCAGTTTATTCAGCAGTCTGAGCTAATTTCCTCAAAGCTATTGACATTCGAGCTAGAATTGGTTAAGATAGTAAAATGTCTATAAAATCTGCTGGTGTAGCTCAGTGGTAGAGCATCCGCCTTGTAAGCGGCAGGTCGTCGGTTCAAATCCGTCCACCAGCTTTTTTCAATTAACATATGATATGATAGGATCTAATGAAAATGTGAATAAAATATCTTATTCTCTTAAAACTATGATTGCCACAGCTAAAGACTTACGAAAACTAATTCAGCAAGCCCAAGAATGGCATGCTAAACCTGAAGAAATCGAAGAATTGCGGGAGCATTTAAAAGAAATCGAATCGGGGATGCTAACAGATTGTGCAGATAGTACCTTTGTATATGAAAAAATAGAGGATGACAACAGCAGAGTTGTTTATTTCTCCACTGCTCCAATAAATCCGCAAGATGATGATGACTTTGAAGGAGTTACGTTTAAGTCTGTTTAATGGGTATAGAGTTTTATCCGCTGC
The DNA here is from genome assembly GCA_000252485.1 of Prochloron didemni P4-Papua_New_Guinea. Lineage (GTDB taxonomy): Bacteria > Cyanobacteriota > Cyanobacteriia > Cyanobacteriales > Prochloraceae > Prochloron > Prochloron didemni. The sequence continues at coordinate 23,579 of JH610888.1, forward strand.
ATTGATTATAGATAATATATATCTGGAAACAATGCAGGCTTTAGCTTTCAAACTAAAAACATTGCTAAAATTTTCCTAGCAGTATTATATTTATTTGTTAGGGAATTTTATATTTAATTTTAGGAGAAATAGTTTTGCGTGTAGAGGATAAAACAGGTAACTTTAGCCCGGATGAATTACAAGAATTAGTTGATTTTATTCACAACGATTTACTCTCTACTCCAACAGAAGCTAACTGGCTGGATGTTATTAAAATTCTTTATACTCGTAGTAGTTACCGAGGATATTGGCGGTTTGGAGAGCGTTACGATCGCTCGGGGCAAAAAATTACCGGAATTGCGGCTGTAATTATTTTAAATAATTATTACCTCAAGACCATTGAAGCAATGAAGGAAGTATTAGCTCATGAGTACGGACATCATTGGACTTTATCTTATGCTTTAGTATACCAAAAAATTATTGATATTTGGAAAGAAAGAATGCCAAAGGAATATTATCAATGTCGAGGATTGAATGAGAAGGATTATGCTTGCGACTATTCTAAAACTTGGTATCGTTGTGACAAAGAAATTATTGCTGAAGATTATCGCGTGCTTTTCGCTCCAGCACCATATAATGAGAATCATAGAATAGTTAACGCTGATGATAGTCAATTGATAATGCCTAGCATGCAAGTTAAAGATTACATCCAGAATCTTCAAAATTCTGGAGCAAAAGATAAATAAGTAAACTTGAAAATTAGGGGACAATGAGACGGTCTAGCTTCTAGATTCATGTTTTGTCCAAACTCAGAAAGGATGTTCTTCTATAACATTTCCTTGAGTATCTAACCACCACTTTTGGTCCCCCCATGTGCGGCATGGCATATGTTCAATTGGCTGTATTTTAGGACTTCTAGAAAACTTAATCTTCTCAAATCGATTTTGAATCACAGCATCTTGCAATGTTTCAGGTAAATCGCTTAATTTTAATGGACAAATAGGCTGTATTTCGCACTCATAGGGAAAGGGATACCAACAAGAATCATCGACGTAAGAAAATAACCCTAACAGGGTCGCGAAGAAATCGTTATCGTACAAAGGCAGAGCAAATTGTAAATAGTCATTGGTAAAAAGTATTTCAACTGTTGTTAGAGGAAGCTCGGATACAACCATCAGAACAGGTTTTCCGAAAAAAGACACGACAGAATCTTGATTATTTTGGTTTGTGAAACAATTATTTTTGATAATCTCGAAAATTTCAGCTTCATTTCCATCCGCAAGTAAAAGCCAACGATAGAACTCGTCCAAAGATTTATAAGTCTCCGGGTTTGAGATCTCATCTCGGTCGAGCCAGTGAGTAAATCTTGATATTGTGATTTCATCATCTGGATAGATCCACTGAGTAAATCTTAATGAGGAAAGAATTTGAGGGGATCTATTTTTGATAGTTTCTCTCATAGTATTAGAGTCCTGTGGATCGATGCCCAGACTGGTGAGAATTTGTTTGGCAGGAATATTCAGACGAATCAATCCATCTCCACTTTCTCTAGACCATTGCTTTAAAAAGTCGTCCATGTCCGAAAACGTGGAATTTGATTCGGGAACGGCTCCATTCTCCCATGAATCAAAAAAACCAATATGGCCATCTGCATCAACGGCAAACCAATCCGTATCCATACTGTGGGCTGCAGGAAAATCTTGCATTATCGTTCCTCCACTCTATCAAAATACTATTATAACCACAATAGTGTTACAACCAATTGTAGGTTGGGTCCAGCCATAGCGAAACCCTTCGACTACCGTGGTCACTGCCCTTCGGCTACCCTTCCCCTTCGACTACGCTCAGGGCAAGCGCTCAGGGGCAGCTTCGTCGAAGTGCAGGGACCGCCCAACACAACAACCTGTGCTGTTGGGTTTCGTTAACTCAACCCAACCTACGAGTTACTGAAAGTCCCCCTTTGATAAGGGGGATTTAGGGGGATGTAGCAAATATTAGGATTAGTTCTCACCGCAGAATATCAAAGGTAGCTCCTGAAGGGCCATTTCCAGAGCGCTGGCAGTAAGTGCTGGTAAGGGACGGCGAGCGGTAGTATAGGAACACCAGGCTACTTGTTTGTCCCAGGAGATGGAGCAAAAACGAGGACTATTTTTACAACTTGTCAAACAACTCATGGACTGAAATGGCTTTCCCCCTGCGACTTGGGCTATTTGTTTGGGAGTTGGGGTGTCTCTCGATCGCATTGGTAAATAAACGATGCGATCGTTATTAATACCGGATTGATGAAGCATTTGAGCTACCCTAGTAGCAGCAGTTAAATTGGAAGCTGATACCAATAAATTAACTCCGCTGCGAATCCCTAATGATTCTAATTTTTTCACATGGGCGATCGCTCTCATTACTTCCTGTTTCCGTTCTGGGAAATGGATGGAGACGTGAACTTTATCGGGACTTGCAGTAACCAATCGGTGGAAAGTGTCACCGTGCAAATGTAAGCCATTACTAGTTATAGAACGAAATAAAACTCCTTGCAATTGTTGTAAAACTTCAAATAAACCGGGATATTCTAAAGGCTCTCCACCTCCAAATGAAACTGCCTTAGTTCCAGATTTGGCACAATCTACAACAAAGTTTACCAGTTGCTCTGTAGTCCAAGTTGTATGACCAGTAGGATGACTGTGATTGTAGCAAAAGTGGCATTGTTTGCTACACTTATTAGTTAGTTCAATAGAAAGTCTTTCAACAGTCATTTGTTATTTGTTGTTTATTGTTCATTGTTTATTGTTCATTGTTCATTGTTCATTGTTCATTGTTCATTGTTCATTGTTCATTGTTCATTGTTCTTGATTTTCCGTCAATTGCCAAGAATTATCTTCTGATATTTCCAAAACCATGGTGTGGTATTTCTTGAGAGTAGGACGATGACCCACACTGATAAAAGTTGTCTCAGTTTGTTGCAAGTGACGATAAAGAGTTTCTTCGTTTTTCACATCTAAAGCACTGGTGGCTTCATCCAGAATAGCATAGTTGGGTTTGCCAATCAAAATACGGGCAAAAGCTACTCGCTGTTGTTCTCCCAAGGACAATACATCGGACCAATCTTTTTGGACATCTAAACTGTCGAACCGACGGACTAAACCCAGAAGATTGACTTGTTGCAATACTGCTTCTAGTTCCCTATCTTCTAAGTCTAAATTAGCATTGGGATAGAGTAGCTGACTGCGGAGACTTCCCAAGATCATATAGGGACGTTGGGGTAAAAAGAGCATGTCTTTGAGTTGGGGACGGTAAATCGCGCCAGTACCGGAATTCCACAATCCGGCGATCGCCCTCAAAAGAGAACTTTTCCCGCAACCGCTGGCTCCCATAATTAACAGTCCTTGTCCGGGTTGCAGTTCTAGAGAAATATCCCGCAATAAGGTTCTTTGATAGTTAGGAGTTTGTAAAGTTAGATATTCTAGAGCTAAACGACCGTTTTCCACTGTATCTATCTTGGGACGTTCTGTTCTATCTCCAGCAACTTTTGCCTCAGTTGTTTCCAGATATTCTTGGAAGTCGTACAAGCGGTTAATTCCTGCTGCAAAATTAGCCAGAGATTGGAAGCGGTCCACAATAATATTCAGAGAGCGAAAAATAGTGATAAATGCACCGCCAGCTTCGCTTACTATGCCTACTTCTAATTCCCCATTAAAGATTCTGCCAGCCAGAACTACTTCCGGTATAATATAGATAACAAACTCGTAAGCATTGGAGAATAAGCCTAAATACAGTTCTTGCCAGACAATGAGAGCATTGAAATTATTATATACTCGGTCAAATTGCTGGTTGACTTGCTTGTATTCTCGCTCTTCGCCGCGATAAAAGGCAATGGATTCGGCATTTTCTCGAATCCGCACCAGACCGAAACGAAAATTAGCTTCTCTTTTTAGTTGCTCGAAGTTGAGTTTAATGAGGATTTTGCCAAAAACCCCAGTGGTGACCAAAGTACCTACCAAAGCGTAAATTATCAGGCAAATCACCAAAGGTTTGGAGATGTTCCAGAGAACGCCACTAAAAGCAATGATTTGGAAAATAGAGACAATAATAATCAGGAGAAATCGGAGGGACTCTTGAGTGAAACTGCGAATATCCTCTGAAATCCGCTGATCCGGGTTATCCAACTCTGGATTGCTCGTAAGGTTGTAGAAAGAGCGATCGCCAAAGTAATTACCCAGAAAGCGATCGGTCAACCACCGCCGCCAATACAGTCCCAATTTTTCTCGAAAGAAGCTATAACCAGCAAAAAGGGGAACGTAGACAATCAGCACTCCTAAGAATATCTTTACTGCTTGCCAAAATCTTTCCGGATCTTGAGCTGAAAGAGAGGAAATTAAAATCCCTTGCTGTCGGTTTAAATTGACTCTGAGTAAAGTATAAGCCAATAATAATCCTCCCAGAAGTCCTAGCAAGGCGATCGCGCCTTTTTTTTCCTTCCCCAACCAATACAGTTTGGCGATGGCCCAAAACCGTTTGAATAACTTGAGGTTAAATTGCTCCATTTTCCTTTTTGTCACTAGTTACTTCTCCAAAAGTCTCAATTATAGCGAATTTTAATCAGGACTTACGCCAACAAGCCAATTCGCCGGGTTTCTCGTCCAGATAAAACGGCTAAAATCCAGAGTTTTAGTTTAGAAACCCGGTTTCTGCGTAAGTCCTATTAATTTACCATTTTAACAAAATCTAAATTGCTTTTTTTTAAAATGTGTTATTTTAGACTAAATTCTGTTTGTTTTCATTAATTATGAGGATTAGTAATAAATAATTGGGAATTAGTAATAGATAATTGGCAATGAATCAACTATACAATGCCTTCACCCTCTTTTTTAGTTTGTTAGTAGAAGCAATGCCTTTCTTATTGCTAGGGGTGTTGCTCTCCAGTGCCTTGCTTTCCCTGATGGACGAAAGACAATTAATTGCCAAGTTACCTCGCAATCCCATCTTAGGAGCAATAATTGGCAGTTGCATCGGCTTTGCCTTCCCGGTCTGCGAATGCGGTAACGTTCCTGTAGCGCGACGCTTGATCCTGCAAGGAGTGCCCACATCTTTAGCCGTGGGCTTTTTACTGGCTGCACCCACTATTAATCCCATCGTGATTTGGTCAACTTCGGTGGCTTTTCCCGATCGCCCGGAAATTGTCTTACTGCGAATCCTCTTTTCCTTGGCCATCGCCATTATTATTGGCTCCATCTTCAGCGTGCAAAAAGACCCCCGACCTTTACTACAATCCATGCTGGCAAGAAGATTAAATACTTTTATTTCTCGCCCTAGCCCTAGAGTAACACAAGAGAAAGGAAAGGAACCCTTACCTGCTTTACTCCAATCTGGTACCTTTCTCCTTTCTGGAGAAGGTAGTCCCATAGCCATGACCGAAACTCTAGCTCGAACTCCAGTGCAACAGCAAGTCTTACCCAATAAACTGGTGCAGTTTTTGGAAAACATTGCCTTGGAGTTGCGGGAACTGGGAGGAATGTTGGTTTTGGGGAGCGCGATCGCCGCTGGGATTCAAGTATTTGTTCCCCGAGAACTGATTCTCAGTCTCGGTCAAGGTACTATGGGTTCTATTCTCGCTATGATGGTTTTAGCAGCCTTAGTATCTATTTGTTCCACTGTCGATTCCTTTTTTGTTCTTTCCTTTGCTTCTACTTTTACTACCGGTTCCTTACTGGCATTTTTGGTTTTTGGGCCTATAATCGACATCAAGTCAGTGGGTTTAATGCTCTCTATTTTTCGACCGCGCATAATTTTTTATTTCTTCGCCTTAGCAGCTCAGTTAACTTTCATCTTCGCTCTCGGTTATAGTTATTTTGGTTGAATAACAAACAACCAACAACCAACAACCAACAACCAACAACCAACAACCAATGAAAAAGAAAATCAATTATGTTGCCAATTATCTTCCTTGGTTAGATGCAGTAGCTATTTTAGCTTGGGGTATCTTATTACTCAAATATTACTTCTCTCGCCAGTTGGGATTATTAATCCATCCCAATTATTTTTGGTTGGCAATAGTAACCGGTATCCTACTTCTATTCCTAGGAGGCTTAAAAATTGCCCAACTCATAGGAACAAAGAGCAAGATAGTTTCTCAATCTAGTGGGCAGCACGTCAGCTTATTTCCCCCCGGTTGGGGTAGCAGTTTGCTCTTAGGAACTGCTATTTTAGGCTTGACCATTGCCCCTTCTGTCTTAAAGAGCGATACAGCGTTGAAGCGAGGGATAACGGAATCCTTACCCCTCACGAGAGTGCAACCTCAAGCATTTCGCGGTGACAGCAAACCAGAAGAGCGCAGTATTATAGACTGGATCCGCACCCTCAATGCTTATCCCGAACCGGATGCTTATATAGGAGAACCAGCGAAAGTAAAAGGCTTTGTAATTCATTCACCTCGATTGCCGAATAATTATCTCTTAGTAGCCCGTTTTGTGATAACTTGCTGTGCGGTGGATGCTTATCCTGTGGGTTTACCGGTGAAACTGCTAAATGAAAGTCAAACAGATTTTCCCCCGGATACTTGGATTGAAGTTGAAGGAGAAATGATCAGCGAGACTTTACCCGAAACTAAGAATCAAGATGAAACTATCAATAAACGTCAAGTAATAATTGCTGCTAGTTCTGTCACCCCGATCAAAACTCCAGCCAACCCTTATCACTATTAGTAATATATAGCCCTAATTCTATATTTATCTGTATCCATCTGTATCTATCTGTATCCATCTGTATCCATCTGTATCCATCTGTGTTCATCTGTGTTCATCTGCGGTTAAGAAATGACAAAGAGCAACATCCAACAACCAATAGATAAAATAGCGATCACCTCCATCCTATCCCTAGGTTTAGTTATTTGTCTCTTAGTCTGGGGAAGTAAAGCTTGCGAAGCAAACCAATGCTTCATTCACGTGGGTCCGAGAGTGCAAGACTTTAGCTGGTCGGGGAAGCAAATTGGTGCTGAAGATACCGCTTTTATCCTCACTTTTGACCGTCCTATGGACGAAGAAAGTGTAGCAGAAAACTTAGTCATTAATCCCCCTCTACCTGGTAAAATAAGTTGGGCCGGAAGAAGACTAGCTTATACTTTAACAACCCCAGCCCCTTACGGAGAAAATTACGAATTACGACTAAGAGATGCGAGGGAAAAGATAAGAGGAGATCAAGATAAAAACCAAGGAAAAGTAATTGAACCATTTACAAGTCAATTTAGTAGTCGCGATCGCGCCTTCGTTTATATCGGTGCGGAAGGAGAAGAACAAGGTAGATTAGTTTTATTTAACCTTACGGAACAGCGACACAAAATTCTCACTCCCAAAAATCTGAAAGTAATTGATTTTGAAATTTATCCCCAGGGCGATCGCATTTTATTTTCCGCTACAAAACCCAATCAATCTTCAGCGAACAATCAACTTTATACCGTCACTACCGGACTCAATTTTGACTCAGAGGCAACAACTAATAATGACCGGGAATCTGTCAAATTAATTTTTAAGCGAAAAAGTTATCAAAATTTAAACTTTGACTTATCTCCCAATGGCAAGACAATTGTCATCCGCCGAGCCAATAGGAAAAATTTAGGAGAGTTTGGACTGTGGAAACTGGAGGAAAATGGCAACTTAGAAGCCTTAAACAATCCACCGGGAGGAGACTTTCTCATTACCCCAGACAGTCAAAGTTTAGCCTTAGCCATAGGAGAAGGAATAGCCATTCTGCCCCTAGAACCCAATGCAGAACCCATTGCTTTTTTATCTAAATTTGGCAGAGTAGTGACATTTTCTCGCAACGGTTATTTCTCAGCAATGGTAAACTACAATCGAGATAATCCAGAATTAGCTTATAACAAATCCTTATTTTTAGTTTATACTAGAGGAGGAGAAGAAAAACTATTTGATACCAACGGTTCTATTTTGGATTGTGAATTTAATCCCACAGCAACTAAACTTTACTGTTTGCTCACCCAGTTGATTGAAGAAGCAGAAGAATATCGGGAACAGCCCTATTTTGCTGGTATAGACTTGAAAACCAAGGAGATTTTGCCCTTATTAGTATTGCCAGAGTATCAGGATATTAAAATCAGCATGGCTAGCGACGGGTTGGGAATCTTATTCGACCAAGCAATAGTTGAAGGAAATGGAGGTAGTCGCATTTGGTTGTTGATTCCCCCCTCTTCATCCGAGTCCAATAAACCTCAATTAGAACAGTTACCTTTGGCTGGTTCCCGTCCTCAATGGTTACCTTGAAGCTGCGGTTTATTTACCAATTTAATTAATTTTATATAGCGATAAATTGGGCGGTGCGTTACGAACGCACCCTACTAAAAAACTCAAAGTCCCCCTTATCAAGGGGGATTTAGGGGGATAAGCAACTCACGCATTTTACAGTCAATTAATAAAAAAACCACAATCTCTAGTTATAAGTAATTGTAGGTTGGCGATTACGATAGCGAAACCCAACCTACGAAAAATAAACTATCCCACGGGACATTTATCAGTAACAAACTCAAAATCAAAAGAAGAAATAGCAAAAATTATCTGTTTTATCGGGAATAGTCTTTTATCTTGTTGTAGACTAAATTTAGTATACATCTGGAACAGTTTCATGTTCCAGAGGTTGTAGTTCGGAACTAGAAATCTACTCATGAGTCAGATTAACGGAAAAAGTGATTTCCTGTCCCAAAAGGAAACAATAGCTAAAATCGCACTGGGAACCATTGTCATACCCATCGCTCTAGCATCAATACCGATACTTTTTAGCTACCAAAACCTAGAACAATCTAGACTTGGCTCACTAATGCAAGTTGATTTCTCAACCAGGGTGTATCTACCAAAGCTCGCAATAAATCTTGCAAGCGCGTTTATTTAATGCCACGAGTCAACTAGAGCCGAACTTGGTTATCGTTCGCAGCTAATCCCGATATTGGCACGTTTTTTCAATCTGTTTTCCTGTTTCCATCCTAACACAAGTAGTGAGTTTTGACGACAGAATCCAGGATGGGATGAGAGATTACGAGCCAATCTACCTGGTTATTCCAACAGATGGCAGATAATTCGAGTAAATCAGCTACTGGAGCAAACCCTAACTATGCTGACGCTTACAACAACAGGGGTTTTGCTCGCTATCAGTTAGGAGACAATCAAGGGGCGATCACCGATGTGACCGAGGGGATTAGACTAGACCCTAACTATGCTGAAGCTTACTACGGCAGGGGTTTTCTTCGCTATAAGTTAGGAGACTATCAAGGGGCGATCTCGAAGAGATCCGCGGAGCGGTGCGCCGATTTCCGTAAAGCTGCAAACTTATATCTAGAGCAAGGCAACACTGAAATGTATCAGGAAGTGCTGGACCAACTCCAAAAACTAGAGTAGAGAAGGGAGGAATGAAAAGAGAGAAAAAATTTTGTTGTTTTTCTCTCTTTAATAAATGAGAACATGTACGATTTTCTAGGAACTATTCTAAACCTATAGCGCTTCGCAAGAAAGGTGTCTCGTTATGCTACATGCATATTTCAAAATACTGCATCGGCTGGATCGCCTTTATATAAAGCGTTAGACTTGAATATTGCCAAAGTTCAACAAATAAATGATGAAAACTTTTCTCATTAAAAGTTGATTGTTCCAGTGTGGGACAGGCAATTCGCCCATCCCACGGGACATTTATAAGTAACCAACTCAAAATCTAGGGAAGAAATAGCAAAAATTATCTGTTTTATCGGGAATAGTCTTTTCACCTTTGACTATCACAGTTTGGTTCCGCTCGAATCACGATCGCTTAATTTGATGCTCAACATATAGCAGGAAGGAAAATCATATTATTCGCGAAGAAACCGGGTTTCTCCCATTGTTTTAGGGAATAGGCCGAAATTTAAGGAAGAAACCCGGTTTCTAGCCCCAACCGTTAGTCTAAATCTAGACGGGCATTTTAGCTGTGCCAAGCCTAAGCGAAAGGGGCATTTTTCTGCACGAACTCTTAATTGCCTGCACTGAGCGCTTGCCCTGCCCTTCGGCTACGCGGCCCCTGCACTTCGGCTACGCTCAGTGACCGCGAAGTCGAAGGGTAGCCGAAGTGTTCATTGCTCATTGCTATAGTTCTAGGTGCAACCATTTTCGCTTTTGACCAGAAGCTATCATCCAGTTCTGGAATATGGTCTGTATCAATAGCATCCTCTGGAATAGCTTCAAGTTCCTTCAGTCGCTGAGGCGAGATATTCATAGTATTTTTTCCTTTCATTGTTTTTTCAGAATATTGTAACTGCAGTGAGTCAGGAGATAAAGGGAGATTTTTTTGATTATATCGATAGATGTTGTGGTGGGCAATGCCCACCCTACTAAAAAACTCGATCGCCCCATCGTAAAATCATCTGTATTCATCTGTATTCATCTGCGTTCATCTGCGTTCATCTGCGGTTTATTTACCAATTTAATTAATTTTATATAGCGATAAATTGGGCGGTGCGTTACGAACGCACCCTACGCCTAACAATTGAGCTAATTTCTTTAACAACGTTTTCGTTCTCCTTGTAGATTGATAATCTAGAATTATAATTATTCTACAATATTATAGCAAAACTAAACCACGATTGGAGTCAATCTAAAATGAGTTATCTACAGCAAAATATACATGCTATAATTCGTCCTGGTGATGAACGAGGATATATCGCTGAATGTCTAGAAATAGCTGTTGTCACTCAAGGTAAAACACTAGATGAAATTTCTCAAAATCTTGTTGAAGCTGTTAGCCTGCATCTTGAGGGTGAAGCTCCAACTGAGTTTGGTCTAGTGGCTAAACCTTCTCTTGTTGTTACTTTTGAGCTACAACCAGAATATGCCTAGATTAAAACGACTATCCAGGAAATTATTAAAAACTTGAATTTGTAGAGCTATTTCAAGGAAAGATGAGAATTATTATTACTCGATCGCCCCATCGTAAAATCATCTGTATTCATCTGTATTCATCTGCGTTCATCTGCGTTCATCTGCGGTTTATTTACCAATTTAATTAATTTTATATAGCGATAAATTGGGCGGTGCGTTACGAACGCACCCTACGCCTTCGGGGGAGCAATAGTGAGCAGAAAGGTCAGTAGCGATGGGTGCAGAAAATGTTCCTAAAGCCATGCCAAAAGAGATTATTCCTCGCAGTTTGCTGGGCTTGATTTTCGTTCCATCTTTGAGAATTGTATCGGTTAACGCTACGGCAACTACATCCCCAACTTGGTAAATATTATCTAAGTTGGCGATAATTTGAATAGTCTCGTAGCCGGGAGCTTCCATATGATACATCCGCAGGGAATCAGCATTGGGATGTTTCTCTGCGCTTTTGACAAGCATTGCAATTACAGGCAATTTGACAATCCTTTGAAGTAACAGCTAGTTTCTAGCATTACATGTATATTACAAAAGTGTCAAGGGCAGGTCTCAAATGTTTATAATTCCGTGGGATAGCCCTCTGGGCTGTCCGCTCTATCGCCCCAGACCCTACCAAAGAAGCTTCTTATATTAAGATTTATTAAGATAAATAATCGCCTGAACTACTACTGTATAGCGCTACGCGCAATTCAAAATTCAAAATTCAAAATTCAAAAATAGGCTACGACTAAATTTCAAGCTTTATTAATGTCCTAACCTAAATGCGTAGTGCTATATTTGTAATATTCTTTTTTAGATTTCAGATTAAGCCACTACTATTCTCCCTGGTTGTTGGGCCTGCCCAGAGGGTCGCCGAAGGGTTTCGTTGCCTCAACCCATCTCCAGGAACTTTTCAATTCCATAGAATCATAGCCCCCCATTGTAGGGTGCGGGCGCTAAGAGCGGCGCTTCGCGTGCGCAACGCACCGCAACCCATAAATACAAGCGACCGCATTGAGCGAATATCCAATTAATTTTGCCTAGGTACTTAAAAAAGAGAAACTTTCCCTATTAGCCTTGTCGCACTGAACGATTCTGTGATATCATAGCTCAAGGAAGTGTTTCAGACAAAACCGTGTTAACTGCTGGCGCAATGTCCAGCCCGTAATATCCGCTTGGTTTGGGGGAAAGTGGACAAATTAATTGGTGAAAGAATCGTAAGATTATTGCACTGTTGTCCAGAGTACAAAATCACCTCTACTTATCTAAACAAAACACTTCATATTACTAAGAAAGTTACAATAGACAAGGTTTTTGTTTCAATTGTTCCCCTGAACTCTCATTAGAAGAATAAGTAGTGTCGATAAAATAGTCAAGTCAGCGAACCTAAGAGAGGTTAAACAATGATCCAAGCTGTCAAAAAAGCAACCGAAGTAACGGTAGATAAACCGCCTAAAATTGAACATCTGTTGACTTTCCAAGAATATCTTGAATATGTTCCAGAATCGGATGTTAAATACGAGTTAGTGAAAGGAAAATTAATACCCATGCCAGCATCCACACACTTACACACCAATATTTGCAAGTTTTTGGTTTACAAGTTACATCGCTATTTTGCAGCTGAAAACTTGGATTTAGTGGCCAATGCTTTAGGAACGGGAGTGCGAACGGAAAAAAATACATCTCGAATCCCAGACGTGGTAGTATTTAGCAAAACTGTTTGGGAAAAAGTTCTTAATCGTCCCGGAGCTGGAGTTTTAGATTTTGAAGAACAGCCGATTCTAGTAGTAGAAGTTGTCAGCAGCAATCGCCGGGATGATTACGAGATTAAACGTGATGAATACGAAATCGCAAAAATTCCCGAGTATTGGATAGTAGACAAAAAAAAGAAACGAGTGAGGGTGTTTACTAAACTTAGGAATGAGGAGGGATATACTTCTGTGGATTTTACCGAAGAGGAAACAATTGTTTCCAGTCAGTTTGACCAACTAGTGTTATCCGTGAAAGAACTGCTGAATCCTCCTATAGTTGAGGAATTAATTAAAGAAGAACAAACCACAATCAAAACCTTGGCAGAACAAGCTAAAACTGAACGCCAGCAAGCTGAAAACGAACGCCAACGAGCTGAAACTTTAGAACAACAGGTTGAAACTTTAGAACAACGAGCTGAAAACGAACGCCAACGAGCTGAAAAGTTAGCCCAACGTTTGCTAGAAATGGGAATTAACCCGGAAGTAGTTACGCAGAAACCGGGTTTCTGAACTAAAACTCTGGGTTTTACCATTTTATCCCGACGAGAAACCCGGTTTCTAGGCTTGTTGGCGTAAGTCCTGGGAAGATTAAAATTTTGGTAGTGATGTAGAATAAATCAACGCTACCAAATCTTATTTGATAAATGTGGGATCTATTTATCAATCGTGGGGTAGCCCCCCTTCGACTACGCGGCCCCTGCAGTTCGACTCCGCGGTCCCTGAGCGCTCGCCCTGAGCGAAGTCGAAGGGTAGCCGAAGGGCACTGACCGCGAAGTCGAAGGGCAGGGCAAGTCTGGGCTGCCTAACTTGGGTAAGCCGTGACTATTGAGAATAGAAAACTCAACTGTTTTTGACCACACCCTTAAAAACAGCCACCAGCAATTACTGACAAAACGTCACTGTTGTAATATAATGCCAATCTGGCAATTAATTTACTCACTAGCAGCAAGAAACCACTATGACTCAACAGTACAGCATCACCCTTCTTCCTGGCGACGGCATCGGTCCAGAAATAATGGCAGTCACGGTAGAAGTGCTGCAAGTCATAGGCAAACAATTTGCCATTGAGTTTAATTTTGAGGAAGCACTCATCGGCGGAGCGGCAATCGATGGGACGGGAGAACCTTTACCCCCACAAACCCTAAAAACCTGTCGCCATAGCCATGGGGTTCTCCTGGCTGCTATTGGGGGTTATAAATGGGACAACCTGCCCCGGGAACAGCGCCCGGAAACTGGCTTGTTGGGTTTGAGAGCGGGTTTGGAACTATTTGCTAATTTACGTCCTGCTACTATTTTGCCTCAGTTAATCGATGCTTCTAGCTTGAAACGGGAAGTGGTAGAGGGAGTAGATATTATGGTGGTGCGGGAATTAACCGGCGGGATCTATTTCGGTCAACCCAAGGGGATTTTTACCGCCGAAACGGGCCAGAAGCGGGGGGTAAATACTATGGCTTATACAGAAGGGGAAATCGATCGCATTGCCAAGGTAGGATTTGAAACGGCCCAAAAACGCCAGGGTAAGTTGTGTTCCGTAGATAAGGCCAACGTGCTGGATGTATCTCAATTGTGGCGCGATCGCGTCTTAGCCATGGCAGAGCAATACCCTGACGTGGAACTGTCCCATCTCTATGTAGATAATGCCGCTATGCAGCTAGTTCGGGCTCCGAAACAATTTGATACCATAGTAACTGGCAACATGTTCGGCGACATTCTCTCCGATGCAGCGGCTATGTTAACTGGCAGTATCGGCATGCTCCCCTCCGCTAGTCTGGGTTCCTCCGGACCGGGAGTTTTTGAACCAGTTCACGGTTCAGCCCCCGATATTGCCGGTGAAGATAAAGCCAATCCCCTGGCCCAAGTATTGAGTGCAGCCATGATGTTGCGTTATGGCTTGAACCAAGACGCAGCAGCCACTAAGATAGAGCAGGCAGTGTCCGCAGTTCTAGAGCAGGGTTATCGCACGGGGGATATCATGTCAGCAGGAATGAAGCTGGTGGGTTGTACTGGTATGGGAGAGGCTTTGATAGGGATTTTGCAATCTTAACAATTTGTTTTTGGACTTTCGAGCAAAATTTGCTTAAAAAAAGTTAAATTGATTATAGTCCAACTGAAAAGAGAGCAACAAGTTGATGCTAGATCTAGAAGAAAGAATAGATAAACCAGAAAAGTTGACTATTCCAGTATTGGTAGACCCGGCAGTGATGAGAGCGGCTCGGCATATTTATCGCATTTACACCGAAATCCATCCCAATCCCAAAAGAACTCCTATCGGTGTGGCTATCGACCGGGAAACCCATCGAGGTCAAGTTTGCAGCGGTACAAAACCTATTCTCTTGCCAGGTGAATGCTTTATTCCTTTAAATCAGCTTTAAGAAATCCCCCTAAATCCCCCCTTCGACTACGCGGCCCCTGCACTTCGGCTACGCTCAGTGACCGCGAAGCCGAAGGGCAGGGCAAGCCTTATCAAAGGGGGACTTGGAAACTATATCAATCAAAGGGGGACTTGGAAAGTATATCAATCAAAGGGGGACTTGGAAAGTATATCAATCAAAGGG
>JH610889.1 GCA_000252485.1 Prochloron didemni P4-Papua_New_Guinea
GAGTTTTCTTGGCATCTATTGCAAAATTTACAACAGTCATTGAAAATTATGAATAGTTAATTGTTCATTGTTCATTGTTCATTGTTAATTGTTCATTGTTCATTGTTCATTGTTCATTGTTAATTGTTCATTGTTCATTGTTCATTGTTCATTGTTAATTGTTAATTGTTCATTGTTCATTGTTCATTGTTAATTGTTAATTGTTCATTGTTCATTGTTCATTGTTCATTGTTAATTGTTCATTGTTAATTGTTAATTGTTCATTGTTCATTGTTAATTGTTCCTTGTTCATTGTTTTTATCTTCGGTGCTTGCATAGGTAGTTTCCTCAATGTAGTGGTGTATCGCCTACCTGCTGGCATGTCCGTAGTTACGCCCCCTTCTCGCTGTCCTCACTGCTCCCATAAACTGGGACCTAGGGAAAATATCCCCGTGTTGGGCTGGTTACTCTTAAAAGGTCGCTGTCGCTGGTGTTCCGCTCCCATCTCTCCCCGCTATCCCTTAGTAGAAACAATCACAGGATTGTTGTTCGTTGCTGTCTTTATTTATTTTGAATATAGTCTTTTAACCCTAGGTTACTTTGCTTTTATTTCTTGGTTGTTGGCCTTGTCCTTAATCGATTGCGATACCATGACTTTACCCAATCCCCTCACTAAATCTTGTTTAGTGGCAGGGTTAGTATTCCAGGTAATTAGAGGATGGTATACGGTGGGAGTAACCGCAGCTGCCCATGGATTGATGTTAGGTATAGGGGCGGCAGTTTTGGGCATTTGGTTGTTTGATGCCATCGCTTTTTTCGGGGCCCTGGCTTTGGGACAAGCGGCCATGGGTGCTGGGGATAGCAAGTTGATGGCGGCCATCGGCGCTTGGTTGGGATGGAAATATCTGCTCCTGTCTGGTTTTCTCGGTTGCGCTTTAGGAGCCTTTGTAGGCGCTGGAGCCATGGCTCTAGGTTTATTGGGAAGGAGACAACCTATGCCTTTCGGTCCCTTTTTAGCTTTGGGGGCAACATTGACAATTTTTTGGGGAGAAGCAATACTATCAACTTACATGCAATTATTCTTTCCATTTAACTAATTACTAATTCGTCAAAATTGATACAATAGTCGTGTCCTGGATTACCTTGAGAACAACTAAAGCCCGCTGGGAAGCTGAGTTAATGCAGCAAATGCTCTCAGCCTATAATATACCCAGCCGGGTAATTGATATAGGTGTTGGAATTTATTGCGGACAAGGCTCTCAAGCAGCTTTGCAAGTGCTTTCTCAAGACCAGTGGACTGCTTTGTTGCTACTGAGTACTCCGGAAGACGATTAAAAACCTCTAACAACCTCAAATAATAAATAATATTTTAGATGAGTAACCTAATTGATTGGTTTGCCAACAGAAGAAAATCCGTACCCCAAACTCCAAAACAGCAAGAACGAGAAATAGCGGATGGACTCTGGACGAAGTGTCCGATGTGTGGAGTTCTGGCCTATACGAAAGACTTGCAGGCCAATCAAATGGTATGCTTGGAATGCGACCATCACCTGCGAGTTCACAGCGACGAACGGATTCGCCAGCTAATTGATGGGAAAACATGGCAACCTTTAAAAGAGAATTTGCTCCCTACCGACCCCCTTAAATTTAGCGATCGCAAAGCCTATCGCGATCGCCTCGCGGACTACCAAAATAAAACTGGCATGACCGACGCAGTACAAGTTGGTAGCGGGCATCTGGATGGTTTGCCAGTGGCTTTAGGAGTGATGGACTTCCGCTTTATGGGGGGCAGTATGGGTTCCGTGGTAGGAGAAAAACTCAGCTGTCTAATCGAACATGCCACCCAGGAGAAGATAGCATTAATTATCGTTTGTGCTTCCGGTGGGGCCAGAATGCAAGAAGGAATGTTTAGCTTAATGCAAATGGCTAAAATTTCCGGCGCTCTTCACCGTCATCGAGAAGCAAAGTTACTCTATATTCCCATATTAACCCATCCTACCACTGGGGGAGTAACCGCTAGTTTTGCCATGCTGGGGGATATTATTCTTGCGGAACCGAAAGCCACCATTGGCTTTGCTGGACGGAGGGTAATCGAGCAAACTTTGAGAGAAAAATTGCCCGAAGGTTTTCAGACTTCCGAGTATTTGTTAGAACATGGTTTTGTGGACGCGATCGTGCCTCGGACTCAGTTGAAGAAAACCCTCGCTCAGTTAATTAGTTTGCATCAACCATTTTCTCCCATTAATTCTCAGGAAGAAGAGCCTCAAACTACAATCGATAATGAGGAAGAAGTAATAAACAATAACAATTAATTTTCTATCCCCCTAAATCCCCCTTAATAAGGGGGACTTTCCAGGCTCCCCGAAGGGGGGGAGGGGGCCTCACAAGTGTAGGTTTTTAACATTTGGGTGTTGGCTAGACAAGGAAGGTTAGAAGACAGGTAGAAAAGGAAGATTTTTTTTACGCAAAATTGTCTTTTGGACGATTTTAGTAATGTTAGTGACCGAACTGTTTTGGTACGGTTTTCCCCCCTTGTCTACTTTCTCACCTTGTCCACCTTGTCTTACCTTAGCCGATTCGTAAAAAACCTACACCTGTCAGGGGAGGGGGCTGGGGGGGGATCCAGCGTTAGAACTTGTACTAATTATTTATAAATAAAATTATAATTCCTCTTTCAACTTAATCAACTATTCTTTCTTTCCTCTCTTCTCTTTTTCTCTGCGTCCTCTGCGTCTCTGCGGTTTATTAGTAGTCTGTAGGGTGCGGCATTGCCCACCACAACTCCTATATTAATATACCAAATCAATTAATAGCCCACCAAAACCTTTAGATTAAAATTAAACCAGCTTATTATCATCAGTGGTTAACCATCGCAACAGTTTACCTAGTTTCATTAGAGAAGGTTGTTCCATGAGACGACTTTCTAAATCATCTTCCTCTAAGTCTTTATCTATTTCCCTCAGTTCCCACAATCGCTCAAAAGTCTTTTTGAAGTGTTGACTATTAAATTCTTGGAAAACCATTTCATGGATTTGCTCCGGTGTGAGTGCTGTTGTAGATTGTAATTTATTATTTTGAATTTCTAGGCGATCGCCACCTGTGGGATAGGCGAATTGCCTGTCCGCAAATCCCCAAACCAACAATCAATCATCTATAATTGTATTAGGCAATTGCAGAATATGACTGTCAAACAAATGCTCCGAGGTCGTTATCAAATAGTCAAAGAATTAGGCCGTGGTGGATTTGGAGCTACTTATCTAGCTCAAGATCTGGATTTACCCGGTCATCCCTATTGTGTAGTTAAGCATTTAAAACCCCAAGACTTCAATTGTTTTGATATTGCCAAACGTCTCTTTGAAAAAGAAGCAGAAACTCTTTATCGTCTCGGGAACCACCACCAAATACCTCGTCTTTTTGCTCGTTTCCAGGAAAAGGGAGAATTTTATCTGGTGCAGGAGTTTGTTGAAGGACAAGATTTAAGTCAAGAAATTATTCCCGGAAAACCTTGGTCTGAGACAGAAACGAAGAAGTTACTGAAGCAAATATTGACTGTTTTAGCGGTAGTTCATGAAAACAACGTCATTCATCGAGATCTCAAACCAGCTAATATTATGCGCCGTCAAACAGATGGCAAGTTGGTGTTAATTGATTTTGGTGCCGTTAAAGAAATCAATGTTATGACTGTTAATTCTCAGGGACACACCAGTTTGACAGTGCCTATTGGTTCTCCAGGATATCTTCCTCCAGAACAAGCTAGGGGAAAACCGAAATTGTGCAGCGATATCTATGCTGTAGGAAAGATTGGGATATCAGCTTTGACCGGGTTAAAAGCATATAAGTTAAAAGAAGATCCGGAGACAGGGGAGATTTTGTGGCGCGATGGCGTTTCTGTTTCCGAGGATTTTGGCAACCTGTTGACTAAGATGGTGAAGAATCATTTTCCTGGACGTTATAAGAATGCTGGGGAAGCTTTACAAGCTCTGGGTACTGGGACTGCTTCTTCATCCCCTAAGATTAACCCTCAACTCAATCCTATCTCTTCTCCTTCTATTTCTCTTGTCCGTACTCTCACAGGTCATACCGATTCAGTTTTTTCTGTAGCAATAAGTCCAGATGGACGTACTATGGTCAGTGGCAGTAGAGACAAAACTATCAAAGTTTGGGATTTAACTACAGGAAAAGAGAAAAGAACTCTCTCAGGTCATGCCAACTTGGTTTCATCTGTAGCAATAAGTCCAGATGGAAGTACTATGGTCAGTGGTAGCTATGACAAAACTATCAAAATTTGGGATTTAACTACAGGAAAAAGAAAAGAACTCTCAAAGGTCATGCCAACTCGGTTTCATCTGTAGCAATAAGTCCAGATGGAAGTACTATCGTCAGTGGCAGTAGAGACAAAACTATCAAAATTTGGGATTTAGCTACAGGAAAAAAGAAAAGAACTCTCTCAGGTCATACCAATTCGGTTCGGTATGTAGCAATAAGTCCAGATGGAAGTACTATCGTCAGTGGCAGTAGAGACAAAACTATCAAAGTTTGGGATTTAGCTACAGGAAAAAAGAAAAGAACTCTCACCGGTCATATCGATTGGGTTAATTCTGTGGCAATAAGTCCAGATGGAAGTACTATCGTCAGTGGTAGCTATGACAGAACTATCAAAGTTTGGGATTTAGCTACAGGAACAGAGAAAAGAACTCTCTCAGGTCATACCAATTCGATTCGGTGTCTAGTAATAAGTCCAGATGGAAGTAATATCGTCAGTGGTGGTGGTGACAATACTATCAAAGTTTGGGATTTAGCTACAGGAACAGAGACAAGAACTCTCTCAGGTCATATCGATTGGGTTAATTCTGTGGCAATAAGTCCAGATGGACGTACTATCGTCAGTGGTAGTGCTGACGAAACTATCAAAGTTTGGCAAATTACCTAATGTGGTGGCACAGCTAATTTTATGGAATTCGCCAAGAAACCGGGTTTCTGCTATTATCTTAGGAATTAATGCCGAAATCTTGCAAAGAAACCCGGTTTCTAAACCCATGGAATAATCTAATATGAAATCTAAAAAAGAATGCTACAGATAAAACAATGTGATAAGAATTTGTAGGTTGGGTTGAGCGATAGCGAAACCCAACACAAGTTTACTGGGTTTGTTGGGTTTCGTGACCTCAACCCAACCTACAATAGAATCAACTATTTGTAGCAAACATTTTCAGATTTGATATAATAAGAGTGGAATAGATTTCAGAAGCTGTAGGGTGCGGGCGCTAAGAGCGGCGCGAAGCTGAGCGCAACGCACCACTAGTAATAAACCGCAGAGACGCAGAGGACACAGAGAAATAAAGAGAGATGATTACAGACTAGGTTGAGTTTAGACTTCACTCAACCCAACCTAATCTTACACTCTTAATTATTAATTGCTCATTCCTCTAAATGAGATTCCAGCCAATTGGATAAATCGCTCAAAGTTGTAAAATCCAGCAGGGCTTCTGTTAAATCTTCCAATTCAGTTCCGGATAATTGCTCAATTATTGTCTGTAAGTTAGTTGGAATATTCCCTAATCGACGGTTCAGCAGGCGTAAAATTAGCGCTTGTTGTTGCTGAAGTCCTTGCTTAATTCCCTGTTGCAATCCAAGTTGAAGTCCTTCCTGACGACCTTCCTCTAAGATATCTTGATAAATGACTGATTCTTT
>JH610890.1 GCA_000252485.1 Prochloron didemni P4-Papua_New_Guinea
CGTTATTTTGAATTGAATTTTGTTGGATATTCGACCATCGAGCGGCAACTTCGCCCAATGTTGCTTCTCTATCGTTAGTCTTACTTAAGACAGCTCTTCCTCTTAATTGAGAGATGGTTAATTGCCTGCACTGAGCGTAGCCGAAGTGTTCATTGGGAATTGCTATAGATAGGTTGAGTTTAGACTTCACTCAACCCAACCTAATCTTACACTCTTAATTATTAATTGCTCATTCCTCTAAATGGGATTCCAGCCAATTGGACTAGCATTCTTTTTCAGATTTCATATTAGTTACGGTGCGTTGCGCTCGCGAAGCGCCGCTCTTAGCGCCCGCACCCTACAGGGAACTACTATCAAAGTTTGGCAAGTTACCTAATGTGGTGGCACAGCTAATAAGAGTGGAATCGATTTCAGAAGCTATTTGTAGGGTGCGTTCGCAACGCACCACTAGCAATAAACCGCAGAGACGCAGAGGACACAGAGAAATAAAGAGAGATGATTACAGACTAGGTTGAGTTTAGACTTCACTCAACCCAACCTAATCTTACACTCTTAATTATTAATTGCTCATTCCTCTAAATGGGATTCCAGCCAATTGGACAAATCGCTCAAAGTTGTAAAATCCATTAGAGCTTCT
>JH610891.1 GCA_000252485.1 Prochloron didemni P4-Papua_New_Guinea
TGTTATTTTGAATTGAATTTTGTTGGATATTCGACCATCGAGCGGCAACTTCGCCCAATGTTGCTTCTCTATCGTTAGTCTGACTTAAGACAGCTCTTCCTCTTAATTGAGAGATGGTTAATTGCCTGCACTGAGCGTAGCCGAAGTGTTCATTGGGAATTGCTATAGATAGGTTGAGTTTAGACTTCACTCAACCCAACCTAATCTTACACTCTTAATTATTAATTGCTCATTCCTCTAAATGGGATTCCAGCCAATTGGACAAATCGCTCAAAGTTGTAAAATCCAGCAGGGCTTCTCCTAAATCTTCCAATTCAGTTCGCGATAATTGCTCAATTATTGTCTGTAAGTTAGTTGGAATATTCCCTACTCGACGGTTCAGCAGGCGTAAAATTAGCGCTTGTTGTTGCTGAAGTCCCTCTTGAAGTCCCTGCTCAATTCCCTGCTCAATTCCCTGTCGCAATCCAAGTTGAAGTCCTTCCTGACGACCTTCCTGCAAAATATCTTGATAGATGACTGATTCCTTCATGATATCACTCCGCAAAATTTGCTTGACCAAATCTTTCTCTAATATTAATCCTGCTAAAATAGCAGTGGAAGCGCGAATGTTATTTTGAATTGAATTTTGTTGGATATTGTCCAATCGAGCGGCAACTTGGCGCAATGTTGCTTCTCTATCACTAGTCTTACTTAACGCGGCAAAAGGCAACAGTCCGGGGACTGTCAGAAAATTTTTAAAGGGCTGTTCCCAGAGACGAATTACTCTATACTTATGGCGAGTTCTTGGAATAGTAAAACTATTTTGGTAAACTAGATCAGAAGTAGTGGGTTGGAGATAAATTACTATCTGTATCACTAGTTTATCGGGAAAACGCCGATAAAGCCGAACTCGGTAGTCCAGCATTCGGAAAGGGATTCCTGCTTTAGGCTGAATCTGGAATTCGATATGGAGAATTATATCATCAGCTTGCAGGAAAATAACTGTATCCGCCCTGATTGGTTCTAAGGATAACTCAGAAGGATTGAGTTGAGTTAAAACCATGGGTTGTCCCAACAACCAGGTAGCAAAATCAGTGGCAAAGGTTTCTGCTAGAAATTTACAAACGCTGTCGAACATGGAACAAATTAGAACTTGGTTATAACACTTGCTTGCGTTATAGTAGCACAGAAGCGCTTTGGTGCGACAAGACCCAGTTTCTCATTAGCAATGAGCAATGAACAATTAACAATGAACACTTCGGCTACGCTCAGTGCAGGCAATTAAGAGGTTAATAATAAAAATGCCCCTTTCGCTTTGTACAAAGGTGATGCAGGTTTATTATTAGTCTGTAGGGTGGGCATTGCCCACCACAACCCCTATAGGCTTGAAAATCAATGACGGAACCTTGCCACAGTTCTTCGATGGGGTTGGGAGAATTTTCTCGGGGACGTTTCAGGGTAATCTCCCTACCAGGACGAAAACTTCCTGTCACCTCATAACCAATCGCCTCCCATTCCTCTTTCCTCGTAATTCCCGTGAGCATGCCCTGGGGACGGAGCAAACCCATACTAATACCGTGAGCTGCGGTGAGGATATAATGGGGAGTGCGATAGCAACGGTGCATAATTTCGCTCTTATTAATGCCCCCTCGATGTTTTCCCGTCACCAAATGACCCAACTCCGGTCCGAACAGTTCGCTGGCAGTGGGAATAGTGAGACTGTCCAGACTTTGGGCTTCATCGTAAGCCCAGATTAACCTTCTTTGTTCTGGGTGGATGGGGTCTGCCGGACGTAATGCTTGGTAAGCCAGCCAATAAAAGGGCTGTTTCCCTTCATACTTCCACTTATCCGCCATCAAGTCCTGTCCTTCATCAATTAAAATCGCGTCGTAGATTTGGGGAATAGAACTAGATTGCAACAGTTGCAGGCAAACTTCTGCCAAAGCCTCGTTGGGTTGCTTGGTGGAGCCATCTCCCACGCTGAGGGCATAAGTGCCAGCCAGCTGACAGAGAATGGTGTAGAAACCCGGTTGAGTTCTGCTACCCCAAGCGTGGAGAATGCGCAAGTTAGGGTTATTGTTATTTAATTTTTGTTGGTTGTTGCTGAAGTGACCCAACCATTTATCTATTTGTTGTTGAATGGGATAGTAGAGAGTGCGGGAGAAAAACACCACGGCAATTTTCCAATCCGGGTGTTTTAGGTGCATGTGAGCTGCTTTTTGACAGAGAAGGATGGTTTTCCCCGAACCTGCAATACCCCGAATCCTTTGGGGTCCGGGAGGGATTTCCTTGCCGATTCGTTCTTGTTGCAAGTCCAGTTGGGCGATGCCCTGGCGCAGTTGCTGCAAGATTTTGCCTCTACTCTCTTGAGGGGCTAAAACTCGGTGAGTGGGAGACCCAAATAGGGGCGTACCTCCTAATAGTCCTAGGAGTAATTGCCACTGTTGATTGTCGAGGGATTCTCCTGGAATAACTGGAGCAGTTGCTTGGATTAAATTAATAATTAATTCTGGAGCATGGAGTTTATTTTTAAAGAGAATGGGAGGAGAACTGGGAAGTTTATCAAAGCCTTTTTCTTGCCATTGTTGTTCTTGGATTTGAGGCAGGGCGATAATAGCTTTAGCAGGAATTTTTCCTTTGATATTTGGGTGGGAATCGCTGTATTCTAGGAGAGCAAATAGTTGATTTTCTGCTTGTTGGTAGGGGTTGCCCCAGTTAGTATAAAAGTTTTGATATTGCCAGCGATGTCCCGTTATGGCTACAATTTGCTCTATGAACAGGGATTTGACTTCTATTATTATTAATCCGAGAAGGCGATCGCAGATGAGAATATCCGGTTCCTTGCGAAATTTTCCTTGAGGGGAAAAGATGGGATAGCGCCAGTAAGCGATACATTCTCTATTTCTAAAGGCTTGTTGAATTTTCTCCCAAACTAATTGTTCTGCCCTTTCTCCACTTTTACCTAAAGGTTCGGTGGTGATGAATTTTTTGCTAGCAATCATGTCTTATAATTAACAATTAACAATTAAGAGTTTGTTGTTAACAAAGACTGATTGTAGCAGAGGTTGAGCTATTTGCTAAGGGTTTATCCCCCTAAATCCCCCTTAACAAAGGGGGACTTTTTCTTCTCTCACAAGTTTCCCATTTTTCTCAAAAGCATATAATTTCAATTATTATTAGTGAATGTGGATTATAGTTTAACGGAATCATTTCTAAGCCAGCGATCAAGGTCGAGTATTAATCAGTAGATATCTCCCATAAAGAAATATCATTAGTATAAGTCTTGCCATCATAACCATCAGAGATTGCTACAAGATATTTGCCATTTGGACTAAAGTTAGCGTTACTTATATCGTTGTACGTTCCAGGAATGGCTTTAAAACTTCTACCGAATAAATTCCAAAGTTTATATTCTTGACTAGCCTTAAAACTTGTAATAGCGATATTATTTTTAGAGTTAAAACCTATATCAAAAATCATCTGTTATTTAAAATTGAACATAGAAATCAACTCTGGAAAGCTGTTCTAGCTAAATAGATCAGCTTTCTACTAATGTTCTAATAGATCTAAGAAAAACTTATTGAGCTAGTGGAACTTTAATTTGATAGAGAACATTAGACGGTGTGGAATCGGGAAATTGACTAACGATTCCACCAAGCTTGGTGCTTTTTGTAAAACTCCAGCATCTCCAGAAACATCATCTATTGCTCCATATCCTAAGCAACCAAACCAAGTATATAATAAAATAACCCAAAAGTGTTGAACTGTTTAACAAAACTTAATATTGTTTCGTTTCCCTCTCCCTCCCAGCCTCCCGAGTCCGGATCAAAGGGAGGTTTTTTTTAGATATACCCTTGGCTAATTTACAATTTGAGCTTCTATTTAAATATGACTCAAAAATCCGTCTTTGTCAACCCCCATTCTCTCGTAAATTATTGAAAATAATTATCAGTAAATTCCAGATTTTTGGTATAGCTGGCTACAGTTTTGCCATGATGG
Organism: Prochloron didemni P4-Papua_New_Guinea; assembly: GCA_000252485.1. Taxonomy (GTDB): domain Bacteria; phylum Cyanobacteriota; class Cyanobacteriia; order Cyanobacteriales; family Prochloraceae; genus Prochloron; species Prochloron didemni. Next base: position 3,979 of record JH610891.1, read on the forward strand.
ACTTTTTTTAACCGCAGATGAACACAGATGAACGCAGATGATTGAAGATGGTTATTGGTGGGATTTTATTGTTGTAATTGCCGTTTTTTTTGCTTTCTTTCTATTTCTAAAAACTAACTAATTCAAACAACCAACAACCAACAACCAACAACCAACAACAAATAACCAACAACCAACAACAAATTAGATATTACCTAGAAAATTGGGAAATAAAAGCTTGGTGACGCTAAGGAAAAATGCACTAGCAAGAGCAACAGTAATAGTCAGATTCAGAGACTCTTGGTTCTCTAGCCGCTTATTTAAACCAGTCACTTCTTTTTCCAGTGCCTTCACATTTCCTTTCAGTTCGTTAACATCTTCGGAGAGCTTTTCTATCTTGTGATTAAGCTCTTGTCCCAATTTTTCCATTTTACTCTCCATGTTCTCACCCAGCTTGTCTATTTTGCTGTCTAGCTTTTGGAGAATATCTTTGAGTGAAATTTCAACTGTTTCGGCCATGATATACTACTCCTAGGAGTTGTTGCGTTTTAGTCCTCTAGGATTAACTAGGGGACTGAATCTCAATCATAACACAATTTTTCGCACAGTGCGAATATTTCCTCTAGCTATGGCTGGGGGGGGAGATGGCGCTGGTTCAGAAACTGGGTTTCTTAGCTCGAATCTATTCATTGATACCAACAACAAATTAAATATTACCTAGAAAATTGGGGAATAAAAGCTTAGTGACGCTAAGGAAAAATGCACTAGCAAGAGCAACAGTAATAGTCCGATTCAGAAATTCTTGGTTCTCTAGCCGCGTATTTAAACCAGTCACTTCCTTTTCCAGCGCCTTCACATTTCCCTTCAGTTCGTTAACATCTTCTGATAGCTTGTCTACTTTTTGATTAACATCTTCCGAGAGCTTTTCTATCTTGTGATTAAACTCTTGTCCCAATTTTTCCATTTTACTCTCCATATTTTCACCCAGCTTGTCTATTTTGCTGTCTAGCTTTTGGAGAATATCTTTGAGTGAAATTTCAACTGTTTCGGCCATGATCTACTACTCCTAGGAGTTTTTGTGTTTTAGTCCTCTAGGATTAACTAGGGGATTGAATCTCAATGATAACACCAAAATTCGCACAGTGCGATAAAGTCTCTCAAGCTATGGCTGGGGGGGAGATGGCGCTGGTTCAGAAACTGGGTTTCTTAGCTCGAATCTATTCTAAGAAACCAACAACAAATTAGATATTACCTAGAAAATTGGGAAATAAAAGCTTGGTGACGCTAAGGAAAAATGCACTAGCAAGAGCAACAGTAATAGTCAGATTCAGAGACTCTTGGTTCTCTAGCCGCTTATTTAAACCAGTCACTTCCTTTTCCAGTGCTTTCACATTTCCTTTCAGTTCGTTAACATCTTCCGAGAGCTTTTCTATCTTGTGATTAAACTCTTGTCCCAATTTTTCCATTTTACTCTCCATATTTTCACCCAGCTTGTCTATTTTGCTGTCTAGCTTTTGGAGAATATCTTTGAGTGAAATTTCAACTGTTTCGGCCATGATCTACTACTCCTAGGAGTTTTTGTGTTTTAGTCCTCTAGGATTAACTAGGGGATTGAATCTCAATGATAACACAAAGCTTCGCACGGTGCGAATAATTCCCTCTAGCTATGGCTGGGGGGGAGATGGCGCTGGTTCAGAAACTGGGTTTCTTATATGAGAGGTTATTCCGTAGTTGAGAAACCGGGAATAATCCAAAATTTTAGCATTAATCCTTGGAAGCTTATATTCCCTTGTCTATTAATTATTCTCCTTTTAATGTGGGTTTGTCCATTGAGTTGCCAGAGTTTACTTTGGAACAGGTTCGAGATTTAGGGCGAAGACACGGATTAAATTGGCAAAAAAATAAGTTAGAACAACTAATGGATTTAGTGGGAGGCCATCCTTATTTAGTGCGATTGGCTCTCTATCATCTTGCTTCTGAGAGTACTACTTTACAGCAGTTATTGGCAGATGCTCCCACAAGTGAGCAATCCTCAAATAGTTTTAAAAGAGGTTTGGGCTTGGACTGGAGGACAACCCTTTCTGACTCAAAAGCTTTGTCAACTTATTTCTAACTCACCTGGTTTGATTCAGTCGGGAACAGAAGCTGAAGCAGTGGAGAAAATAGTGCGATCGCGTATAATTAATAATTGGCTGCTTCAGGACGAACCCCAGCATTTGAGAACTATAGGCGATCGCCTTTTTTCTAATTTCTCTAATAAGCAGCAACTAGGTACGTTATTAAGAACTTATCAACAAATTTTAGTACAAGGAGAAGTTGAAGAAGATAAGAGTTGGGAACAATTAGAATTAGAATTTTCTAACTTAGTGGTTAGGCAGGAAGGAAAGTTGAGAGTGTCCAATCTTATTTATCAAGAAGTTTTTAATCTCAGTTGGGTGGAAAATCAATTAAAATCAATTCATGATTAGATGGTTATAGATTATAGGTTGGTGTTGTTGAGTAACGCTTACGCTCTACCCAACCTACTAAATAAGTATATTAGGACTTACGCAGAAACCGGGTTTCTGAACTAAAACTCTGGATAATAGGCCGTTTTATCCCGACTCCAAACCCGGTTTCTAGGCTTGTTTGCGTAAGTCCTGTATATAATAGAGTAATCTTTGAAAAACCCCAAAACTACAAATGATTACTGAAGAACAAAAAGCAATAGTCCTAGATGCAGTAAAAACAGCAAGTGCAGCATGGAAATCTGCCTTTAACCAAGGGGATGCAGCTGGTTGTACTGCTCAATATGAAACCACTGCAGTGATGCATGCAAGACCCTTTGGTACTTTCACCGGAACTGCTGAAATTCATAGTTTTTGGCAAAAGCTAATAGATGATGGTTTTGCTTGTGTTGAATATTTAGAGCAAAAAATAGAAGTAGTTGATGAAACAAGCGCTATATTAACTTCTGGTTGGAAAATGAATCAAGCCCAAGGTGTAATTCATAAAGAACTGTGGGTATTACAAGAAAATGGAAAGGCGAAATTGCGAGAAGATGATTTTGAAGCCATGGGATTAACAATTAACAATTAACAATTAACAATTACCAATTAAGAGGTTGATTAGAAAAATGCGCCTTTCGCTTTATACAAAGGTGATACAGCCGATGCATTACCTTTGTATAAAAATGTAGCATGTGAAGACACCAGCACGAAGCACTATATTTGATATCAAACCAACAACAAACAACTAACAACAAATAACCAACAAGGGGATTTACTCAAATCTCGTGGGAATATAATTGTTTAGCCACATGAAAGCCTATGAGATAAGCTGTCATCTGAGGACTGATACGGGGCAATGGCGATGCTGATAAATCCGCCACATGGATATTAGTAGATCCGTAAACCTTGCCCGTGTGCTGGGGATTTTCCAGCCCTCTGTCAATGGCCTTACCAAAGACGCAACCCCCTGCCATATGCTGTTCCGACAGGAGAAACTTCTTGCTGTAGGTTTCCACATAATTATCTACCTGACACTGGTTAAAAGGAATGGAGGTAAAGAGCCGGAAGATATATCGTACGATCCAGGGAGGTTTTGCACCCAATTGTTCCATCAAAGGTAATTGTTCCGCAATTACCTTCTTGGCCACTTCCTTATCTTGATTAAACTCGCCTTCATCGGCAAAAAAGTCCAAAGTAATGCGAGAGTCTTTCTGGAAATATTCTCCTTCTCTAGCAGGATTGTATTTAACAATGGCGGTAATAAGTTCAATCTTTTCCGGTTGCCAGGGTTTATCTTTGAGCAAGTCAACTGTTCCAGCTCCCAGGTTAATGAAAAAGTTAATAATTTGAATCAAAATCCGCACTGCATTCTTCGCAATGGTGAATAACCAAGGCATGCGAATTACTACCTTTTTGAGATTATTGGGTAGCAAAAATGCTAAGTAAAGGTGAGAAATAATAAACCAAAGCTTTTCAAAATTGCCAGCAAAGAAGTCGAAACAACAAACTGTAGCATCTCCAGGCTCTCCCTCTTCAGGTTGCCAAACCGTGGTAGCAAATACGGGAGCGTAGACATCCTTGGGAGTGACATCCAAACATTTATTGGGTAAGTAAATACCAAGAGGCAAGACAATATGATCGCTGGCATGCTTGCCGATGTCAGGATTGTTCAAAGTTTCTCGATGAGGTAGTAATAGTTTAGGAGTGGCAGCCCCAGCACAAAGTATTAATCGACCCCCCTCAGCCAGGACAAACCGAGCCGTTTCTCCCGTATCTACATACTGAACATGAACCGCTACACATTTCGATTCATTGGATTCATCGGTTTTGGTTTTAGCAAACTCCAGTTCCATTACCTGACATCGAGTTTTGAGGTCAATGCGATCGCTAAACCAATCCACGATGGAAACACCGCTATTAGTGCGTTGGCCGAAGGGATTAAACTGAGTGGGAAACTGATAAAGCTGATCTCCATTGCCATCGGCACAGTTCTCATAATCCTGATAACTGGGAATATTGTGGATGCGGTTATCCGGGTTGGGGGAATTAAATCCTACTGCTTTTGCGGCTTCGAGAATATGCTTGGTAATTGGAGTTTCCCGAATAGAGGGATCCGGGCGGTCAAATTTAGCATTTAATTCTGACTTAAGCTTATCCCAGTAGTTGGCATTGTGACCCATGTGGGTACTTAACCAAGTAGAGGATTCGTGAATCATGGTGTAGTTGATGGAACCGCCACCGCCCATAGTACAAGCCCACCCGGAGATGATAGGCCGATCGCCCGGGGTCAGTGCATTATGCAGTTTAAAGATATTGCCCTCCCCATAGGATTTGGTCCAGTTAATCTGGTGAGTGATGTCGCTAGTATTAAAGAAGTTCTTGCCGATTTCCAGCACAAGCACCTTCGATGTGGGGCATTGCTGTAAATAATGACTTAAAAAACCGCAGGCTCCATTGCCAGAGCCTACGACGATCAGGTCGTAGGTTGTTTCTGCTGTCATTTCCTCTCCTCAGCTGCACTGTTTTGCAACAGGGCAATGCCATAATATTAACCTTATGAAAAGGTTATCGGTCAAGTTCAATTAGGAGCAAGTATTCGTAATGATTCTTTACCCTCGACTAAAGTGGTCTGAATACCTATAGCAATGAGCAATGAACAATGAACAATGAACAATGAAAAATTGCGAGTTTTGATAAGAAAAATGCGCTTTTCGCTTTATACAAAGGTGATACAGCCAATGCAGTATCTTTATATACAAATATAGCATGTAAAGACACCAGCGCGAAGCGCTATAAATATTAAGATTATGCTTTTTTGACTGATAATTCCGAAGAGATGCAAGGCCATAAAAAGGGTACTTTGGCCATCGCACTTCCAAAATAATTCAATGGAATGTTCCCCATCTAATCTTTTTTCGGAACACGATTAAGTTTGGCGAGCATTTTAGTAGGTCCGAGGTCGTTTACCTTATAACCATGAGGATAACTTCTCAACTTACTATCGGTAAAAAAATCGGGCTTTCTTCTCGGTAAAAGCCATCTAGAGATATAACCGCGCAACTTAAGACTATTTTCTACTAAGTTACGTACAAAAGCGGGAGGATTGGACCAACCAAAAGCGGTCAGGGTTAGCTCATCAAACATCGCCCGAACGCATGGTTTCAACAGAGGACGAATAATACTGGGAAACCAACTGAGGAATAAGGAAAGCCAATTATAGCTTTCAAAACGGAAACTTTATCGTAAGTAATCCCAGAAGAAACCTGTTCCAAATAGGAATTAATTCTTTTGTCGTCTTGATACAAATACTCGATTAAAGACATGTTGATAGTTGATAGTTGATAGTTGATAGTTGATAGTTGATAATTGATAATTGATAGTTGATAGAGCAACTATAGTGAGGTAATATTTGGATGTTTTTATATAGTATAGCAATGGGCTTTCAGCCAAGAAACCGGGTTTCTTCTATTATTTTAGGCATTAATACCGAAATTTTACCAAGAAACCCGGTTTCTAAAGCCAAGGGACAATCTAAATATATTCTACCATTTTAGATGGACCAAGTCACTACTTCCGTGGCACACCTAAAAATATGGAATAGATTGTAGGTTGGGTTTCGTGGCCTCAACCCAACAGCACCAAATTCTGTGAGAATGAATAAAAACAAGTGTATAATAGAGTAATCTTTGAAAAACCCCAAAACTACAAATGATTACTGAAGAAAAAAAGCAATAGTCTTAGATGCAGTAAAAACAGCAAGTGCAGCATGGAAATGAGCAATTAACAATTAACAATGAACAATTAAGAGTTTTTTTTAACCACAGATGGACGCAGATGAACGCAGATGATTGAGGATGATTATTGATGGGCAACATATTTTGGTAATTGTCACTTTTTTTGCTTCTTTTCTATTCCTTAATATCCTCTCAAAATTAACTAATTCAAACAACAAACAACAAACAACCAATAACCAACAACAAAGGTAATTGTTAAAGGGGGGTCATGAATACCCACCTATTACAATTAAATTCAGTTCAATTAAATTAAATTAATCTTGCTTGAAAGAATCCAGCCATTCTTGAAGCTGTTTTCCAGCAATGTCTTTAGCACCTAGGCCAAAAGCAATGGCCATGGCCACAGCAATGCCACCTAAAAGCAAGCCAAAGGCTAAGTTAATAATATTAGGAGCAATACCGATTTGTTGCAGCGCCATAGCGGAAGTCAGAATAATAATGGCAATGCGAGCAGCTTGTGCCAAAATGTTGGACTGACGAGTTTTGGCACTAGAAATTAACTCGAATGCCTTATTAGCTAAGAACAAACCAATACCAAAGACTATTAATCCCACCAGTACTTGAACTGCAATTAGAAGAATCACCTGAACCACTTCAGTGAGAGCCTCAATTTCCAGAATATCCACTGCAGTGAGAGAAGCCACTAACATAATGGCAGTTAAAGCGAGAGTACCAACAGTTTCTGATGGTGTCTGAGAGCCTTCCTCTTTAGTTTCAGGTGTAGATAAGCCCAACCATTGATAGACATTGTCGAAACCAACACTGGTGAGAATGTTGCCGACTAATTCCCCTATATACTTTCCTGCTACATAGGCCAACATCAAGATTGCCGAAGCGGCGAAAATCTTGGGCAGGATGTTCAGAACCTGCTCCAGCATTTCAATGGCAGGTTCAGAAATTGCCTGAATTTGCAAAGCATTCAAGGCAGCAATAGAAGTGGGAATTAAAATCAAGACATAGACAATTCCGCCAATAATCTGAGTAAGGGATTGACCTCCGCTACTAGCACTCAGGCCGATTTTTTCTCCAATAGCATTTACTCCTGTAGCAGCTAGGAGATTGATGACAATTCGCTTGACTACTTGAGCCACGACCCAACCAATAGCACCGAGAATCACTGCACCTAATACATTGGGCAGTATGGAGAGAATATCATCTACCATGCCTTGCAGCGGCTCTAGAGTGCCTTCTAGCTGTAAGGTGCTGAGAATGGAGGGGAGAAAGAGCAGGAAGATGAACCAGTAGAGAGCGTTGGCGATGGTGTCGCTCAGAAGAAACTGATTTTCTGAATCTGTTTCTCCCATTTGCTGGTTCAAACGCTGGTCAATTCGCAATACCCCTAAAGCTCGTTTCACGACGATTTTCGCCAGGGTTGCCAGCAACCAAGCAATTCCCAGTACAACGGCAGCACCACCAATTTGCGGTAGGAAACTAGTTACTTGCTCCAGGAGGGAGTTGAGGGGCTCCGAAACTGCTTGCAGTTGCAGAGCATTTAAAAAGGCAACTACAGCAAAGAGGAGGATTAGCCAATAGACGACCTCCCCAATCCATTGCTCGATGGGAATGGATTCATCTCCATCATCTCCTCCTGCAATCCAGGCAACGATTTTGTTGTCTATATCAGTTCGGTTGAGAATGCCCAGAACGATTTTCTTGGCGATGGCAGCAACGATCCAACCGATTACCAAGATTAATAGAGCTTTAACTAAACCTACTGCCGAACCGGCTAAATCCTCTAGCAATACGGAAAGAATTTGGTTTATTGAGCTACCTGTTTCTACTTGGGCTAGTAGGTTCCATGGTATTGGGCCAATTATGTGTGTCATGATTGATTCTAAATGGATAAATCTAGTTTGGATTCTACAGGCAAAAATGCGATCGGGAACATGGCGTAAAAATTATTTATCTGTTAGTGGGTAATAATGCCAGGAGAAGGAATAATAGGGAAAAAGTTAAATTTTTGTGTTTTGTTGTTAGTTTAAGATTTTTTAATATTTCCGTTAAGGAGTGTTCATGGAAGTTTTTCAACAATCGATTCAAATCAATGCCAGGGTTGAGAATGTAGAGCGATGTCTGACTGATCGGGTCTTAATGCATCGCTGGCTTAATCCTATGCTGGCCTGTGAACCTATAGGGGATTGGAGTACAGAGTTAGGGGCTCGCAGTCGCTTTATTATTAAGATTCCTCTCTTACAACCTACTTTGGAAAGTGTGGTCATGGAGAGAAAACCGGGTTTAATTATTTGGCAGTTTGAAGGCTTTTTTCAAGGACGCGATCGCTGGGAGTGTCAGGAGAAAGACAACGGTACTATCTTGCTCAATCGCTTTGAATTTACCATTCCCAATGCTATTGTTAAATGGGGTTTTAATCTATTCGCTGCTACATTAACCAAGCGAGATATGGAAGCTCAACTGCAACGACTTAAATTAGTAGCAGAAGGAACCGCAGATGAACGCAGATGAACGCAGATGGTTATTGATAAATTTCAACTATCAACTGTCAACTATCAACTATCAACTATCAACTATCAACTATCAACTGATGTGGTCTCTTCCAATAATATCTGTAAAGCCTCTTTCATTTCTTCCTTGGTAGTTGTGGCCGTACCAAACTTGCGCACCACAATACTAGCAGCTAAATTGCCCAAAACAGTTGCTTCCCATAAAGATGCTCCCGCGCACAAAGCTAAAGTTAACCCAGCTACTACCGTATCTCCAGCACCAGTTACGTCAAAAACATCGGTACGGTTGAAAGCGGGAATGTGGAAATATTCCAATGAATTATTCAGTTCGTTTCCCTCTTTCTCTACCGCAACAGAAGCATGAGAAAATAAACTCATTCCTTCTTCACCGCGAGTAATGAGAATGTGCTTTGCTCCAGTTAATTGTAATAAATCTCGTCCCGCTTGTTGCAAGGCGTGATCATCTTTAATTGAGTAACCTACTGCTCGTTCTGCCTCTGGTAAATTGGGAGTAAATAAGGTGGCTCCAGGGTAGCGGTGCAAATCTTTTTGACTATCCACAATAACGCATTGGTGAGATAATGCGGCTTTAATAGTAGGTTCCGTTAATACTCCATCTCCATAATCAGAGCAAACCACCGCATCTACTAAAGGCAATTGACTGGTAATATAGTTGGCTAATTGCATTTGTAAATCTAAATCTGGCAGTTGGTCCGATTTTCTGTCCACTCTAACTATTTGCTGAGTTACGGACTGGCGAGCGTGACCGGCGATTCTAGTTTTGGTCACCGTGGGTCTGTGGGGGGCGATCGCCACTCCAGCGGTCTCTATTCCCGCTGCTGCAAAAATAGCCAGCAATGCTTCTCCTTGAATATCTTGACCTACGATTCCAGCTACTTTGACTCCAGCTCCCAACTTAGCCAGATTGTACACTGCATTGGCTCCACCCCCAGGGATTTGTTCCGTGCGCTCGTGGCGGAGAATTAACACAGGCGCTTCCCGAGAAATGCGCTCTACTTCACCAGTGAGAAATTCATCTAAGGTTAAATCGCCGATAACCAAAATTTTACCTCGGTCACAACTATCTATCAAGGTAAATAATCGTTCGGCAGAATTAGCTAGTTGCTTGGCAAAAAAATTGGATTGATCCATTAAACCTCCTTATCTATATAATACTACAGTATGCAACAAATCAACTAAAGAATAAAGTGTTGAGATCGTGAATATGTATAAAATTGAAGCAATTATCAAAAAGTTCGTTCATTTAACAACAGGAGTTCAAAGTGCTGTTCTAGTTTCTGATAGCGGCGAACTCCTGTGCGATCCTGTTGGTAGCTGCGATGAAAATAGCAGTTTAGCCCTCACTTCTGCTATGCTCTATGCTGCCCAAAAGGTTTGCAGTGAATGTAATTGGAATTATATCGACCGGGTTGGGGAGGAAATCGAACAAGTTGCGGTGGAAGGGAAAAAAGGCTATGCCATTTTCGTTCCTTGCGGTAACAATATTTCTTTGCTAGTTATAGGTAATAAAACTGTTAAACCGGGGTTTTTAAGATTAGTAATTAATCGAACTCTCGATAAATTACAACCCCTATTAAGGGAACCACAAGAAAGTGAATATTTGGATAGCAGCGAGATTGAAACGACGGAACTGAATGGAAATAAAACCACAAGTTCGGAAACAAAAATTCAATCGGAAAATAATACTGCCGTTAGGAGCAACCGTAGAACTTTAAGTGAGGCTGAAATTCGCACTCCACCTAAGGCTAGTAGAAGCAGTATAACTAAGATTCAAGGCTAAGGGGGAAGAAAGATCTAAAAGTAAAAACACTGTGAATAAATTATAATTTTATAGCATATTAATATCCCCCCTAAATCCCCCCTTCGGCTAGGCAGGGCAAGCCTTAAAAAGGGGGACTTTTAAGATAGAAGTTGCGATCGCCTTATATTGAAAACTAAATTAAATTAGTTTCAATCTGTCTATCTCTCCCTTTCTCCTGGTCTTCCAGTTTTCCGTTGCAACTCTTGAAATAACTTTTTCAAGCGCAAGTCCAGGGAGAAACCACGACGAGTTTGAATAATAATTGTTTCTCCAAGGCGATCGTGCAAAGCCTGGTTTAGATCCTCATCGGCAAAAGCAATGCCACAATCTGCTAGTAAAGGAGAAATCAACAAGAGCATGGTCATGCCATTGCGAACATTCACGTGCAAGCCGATCGCCGCTAATAAAGCAGCAAAACCCACGATTCCCTCTCGTTTCCCCAAAGATGTCAGTCCGGGAACACGATTAAACCTAGAGTCCAACACCTTCATATCCAGCGCCCAGCGACCTAGACTTTGACCCTTATTTTTTTCTACTATTACTACCCGTAACAGGAACCAACCAAAAGTAAACAGGAGCCACCAGGGGGCAAAACCAAGGGCTGAAAATATGCAAACCGTAACGAAATCAATGGCAAAAGCACCAACTCGGCGATTAAAGGGAACTTTAGGCAAGCGTCGTTTTACCGGTCTATCTCTATAGTCGTACATATATAGTAGTTGATAGTTGATAGTTGATAGTTGATAGTTGACAGTTGACAGTTGACAGTTGACAGTTGATTAGATGAAATCTGAAAAAGAATGCTACAGATACAATAACAGTTCGAGAGCTTTTACAGATAGGGCAACACTAATATATTATAAGTCCCCCTGCCCCCCTTTTTAAGGGGGGATCGAGGGGGGATACGAGGGGGTGGGGGATAGCAAAAAATTTTGTATTTCATATTACATCGTAGGTTGGCTTGAGGCATGAAACCCTTCGACTTTGCGGTCATTCCTACTAAAGTAGTATTTTTTCTCATCCTAGCAATTTTTTCTCTTAATATCTATTAAACATTATTTAAAAGATATTGAGGGGATAGATCTTGTTCTTACTGTTGCTTTTCCATAGGTAAATAAACGTCAGTTTTAATATCCATCTGTATAGCTTTTACTATATGCAATTCACCATTAAGCAGGCAATTAATTGTTTCCGGGTAAAAGAGATAAGCGGAATTCTGGATCTGTTTCCATCCTGTTTTGGACAGTTTCTTTAAATTTGTGTGTTAAAACCATCATTTAATGCTCTTTGTGACCTTGTTTATATTTAAACCATAGTTTTTGCGCTTTTTCAATCTTGCTCTTTCAAGCCAAGAATCACTTGAATTAAACTAAATTGCTTTCATAATCAAAATAGATAGCTTATTAAAAGATTAGCTATCTATTTACTTACATATTTAGTTAAATATGGTACTTTACTAGGTTTGTAGAGCTATAACTCTACCCAAGATTAACTTAATCGTGCTGTTGGGTTTCGTGACCTCAACCCAACCTACAATTTCTACAATTTCTCACTTCAAATTGACTTTTAGTTTATTATAAAGTATTATAATATGTTTATTACCAATCATGTGAAACTAGATGAATAAACAGGATCTCATCCAACAGCTTTCCTTGCAAAGGCATCCAGAGGGAGGCTACTTTAAGGAAACTTATCGTTCTAACACGATTATTAAAACCGATAGAGAAGGTCAGCAACGGTCAGTGCTGACTTCTATATATTTTCTTCTTACTGAAGATCTCCCCATCGATCACTTTCATATCAATAAATCTGACATTATCCACTACTTTCATGCAGGTTCTCCGGTTACCTATCTAACCCTCCATCCCAACGGAACCTTGCAAAAGTTTAAACTGGGCATGGATCTGGCAAACGGCGAAACGCCCCAGCTATTAGTTCCTGGTGGCTACTGGAAAGCAGCTTTCCTGGAAAAAGGCGAATTTGCACTCTTTGGGGAAGCCGTTGCACCGGGCTTCGAGTACCGCGATATGGAGATTGCTCGGCCTGATGATTTCCGAGAGCAATTTCCTGACCTCTGGGAACAGCTCAAACCCTATGTTAAGAAGCCGTAGCGCGGTATATTGGTGTTGGGTTTTGTTATCTCAACCCAACCTACAATTTCTCAAGAAATTTTTGCTTTATTTAACTCGCTAAAATTATTAATTGAGACTTCCACTTCAGGAAAACGGGCAATAATATCTAACTCACTCCGCATCATATTATATTCTATCAAACTTTTAATTGTTAATTGTTAATTGTTTATTGTTTATTGTTTATTGTTCTACTCCAGTTTCTCCACCAACTCCTGACGCAAGCGATAAATAATGGTATTGGGTTCCACCCCAGCCAAAATATCTTGAATCACCGTACTCGGTCCCAAATTACCCCAACTGCAACCTCGTTCCAAATACTCCGCCGTCACCTTCCCCACTGCATAGGCTCCATATCCAGCAATACCTCCCTGAGTCAGAGCCGTACCTACATAAGTAGTCAAACCAGCGGGATTTTCCATGATGCTGGCAACTGCGGTAGCGCTCTTACCCAGTCCCAAGGCAATGGTACTGCCAATCTCTCCTAACAGCAAACCCCCAGAACTGAGGATAATCTTCCGCCACAGTTTGTTGGCATCTTTACTAGTCATGGGCAAACCATATAACTTCGCCAGAGAGCGAATCAAGACTAAATCCGCGATCGCCCCGGACAACACATCCAAAATAGCGATAGGATTAACTGCCACTGCTAAAGCCTTATAGCGAGCATATTTCCAAATTATCGACGACCCTTCCTGCCGACGCAAGGCAATAGTCTTTTTCGCTATCCTGGCTGAATTATCCCGTCCTTGCAACAGAGCGTTTAAAGCCAAGAGTGATCGCCCTTCCCGATTTAAAATATTGAGAATTATCTGCCGCAGTTCATCTATTTGAGGTGGTTGTTCTTCCCAATTGTGCATCACCTTCCCATTGGGCCATTCTTCCCGCACTTCTAAAGGTTGGGGTTCCGCCGCCACCAAAGCTATTTCTTCAGTAGACAACAACTCTTCTAACTCCGAATGCCCCGCAGTCCCAGTTCCCAGTTCTTGTAATTGGCGGTAAATTGTTTCCCTATCTTCCTCCGGATAAAGGTCCATTTTGTTAAATACCAGAATCAGGGGTTTTTGATTTTGGCGCAATTCTAATAATGCGTCGTATTCCGTCCGAGTCATATCCCCCGCCACCACAAACAGAATTAAATCTGCTTGTTGCGCCACTTCCCGCGCCATTTGCGCCCTAGCTTCCCCATCAATTTCATCCAATCCGGGAGTATCAATCAATTCGCATTGTACCTTGCCGCTAGGGGGAGTCCAGCGCACCGATTTAGGCCACTTAGTCACCCCATGGAGGGGACCAGTGGGCAAAACCTTCTCTCCCAATAAAGCATTGACTACCGATGATTTCCCGCGACTCACCAAGCCAAAAGTAGCAATGCGAATCACTGTTTGGTCTAGTTTCTCCAAAGCTGATTTTAATGCTTGTAAATCTTGGCGTACTGCCGCTTGCAGTTCCAGATTCGGCGCGTGGGAACCGTGGCGTTCAAAGCTAGAATACCAGGATAGAGCTTGCTGTAAGCTAGCACGGGCTTGATTAAAGTGGGTTTCTTGTTGGGTTTGGCTCATTTTAATAGTGGATAGTGGATAGTTGACAGTGGATAGTTTTTCAGTGACCAGACTTGTAGGTTGGGTTGAGGTCACGAAACCCAACAAGCCCAGGAGATTTGCATTGGGCGGTCCCTGCCCTTCGACTTCGCTCAGGGACCGCAGTAGTCGAAGGGTTTCCCTATCCCTCTACCTAATCTACTATTGCACTTTATCCAACTTAGATTGTAAACATTTATTACAAACCCAATACAGACTCTTGACAATCATGTATTTTGCTTGTAATGTAAAATATATTAAACACATGCGGCAGATGGCGGAATTGGTAGACGCGATAGTTTTAAAAACTTCCCTCGTATCTTGCCTGAAAAGGCCGTAGAGTTGAAGATTCTCGGTAACTATTGACTATTTAGTTGTGGAGGTTCGAGTCCTTCTCTGTCGCGTTTGTTCGTTTATTTCATTTGACCAATGCTCGAATTTTTGATTTTTTTTCCAGATACCTCTTGACATTAGAAACAATAGCCACTACAATGAGAATACAAAAATAGACAAATCAATAAGACTTTTGGCGAGTGGCCGAGTGGTTGAAGGCAAGTGTTTTTTTACACTACATGGAGTTTCCTTATTCGCTCCTTGCCCTAAGGGCCGAAGAATCCAGGATTATCGACTGTGTCGGGGGTTCGAATCCCCTCTCGCCAGTCCAATTTTTCTGCCTGAAAAGGCCGCAGAGTTAAAGGCGCTCGGCAAATATTGACTTTGAGTTGTGGAGGTTCCAGTCCTTCTCTGTCCCGTTTGTTCCTTTATCTAATTTGACTAATGCTCGAATTTTTGATTTTTTTTCTAGATACCTCTTGACATTAGAAACAACAAACACTACAATAAAAGTACAACCAACAAATAAAGCTTCTGGTGAGTAGCTAAAGGAACTATCCCCCTAAATCCCCCTTATCCAAGGGGGACTTTAAGAGAAACTAAATATTTGGCGGGGTAGCTCAAAGGATAGAGCGTTTTATCCTTATTCATTCCTTGCCTGATGGGCCGAAGAATTAGGATTATCGTCTCCTAAACGAAAGGTTACGGGTTCGAGTCCCGTTCCCGCCACTTGATTTCAATGAACAATTAACAATGAACAATGAACAATAAACAATAAATAATTTGGCGGGGTAGCTCAACTGGATAGAGTATTTGTTTTTTATCCTTATTCGTTCCTTGTCTTATAGGCCGAAGAATTGAGGGTTATCGTCCTAACAAAAGATGTGGGTTCGACTCCCACTCCCACCACTATCATTTTTTCAAACAAACTCTCGAAAGTTAAAATCTTTTCCTACAACCTCTTGACATTAAAAACAAGAAAAATCATATTCTTCAGCGAAGAAACCGGGTTTCTACCATTATTTTAGGGAATAGGCCGAAATTTTCTGAAGAAACCCGGTTTCTAACCCCAACCGTTAGTCTAAATCTAGACTACCATTTTAGCTGTGCCAAGCCTACATGATTATATCTGTAGCAAACATTTTTGGATTTCATATAACATAAAAATAGACAAATTAATAAGACTTGTGGCGAGTGGCCGAGTGGTTGAAGGCAAGAGTTTTTTATACTATCCTTTATTTATTCCTTGCCCTATGGGCCGAAAAATTGAGGGTTATCGCTCATGAGTTAGTTACTCATCAGGGGTTCGAATCCCCTCTCGCCAGTCTAATTTTTTTGTCTGAAAAGGTCACAGAGTTGAAGGCGCACCGCAAAGCGGATCCGTTCCGGATCGGCAACTATTGACTTTTAATTGTGGAGGTTCCAGTCCTTCTCTGTTGCGTTTGTTCCTTTACTTAATCTGATGAATGCTCGAATTTTTGATTTTTTTTCTAGATACCTCTTGACATTAGAAACAATAACCACTACAATAGAAATACAACAAACAAATAAAGCTTCTGGTGAGTAGCCAAGTGGTAAGGCAGGTGTTTTTCGATCCTTGTTAGTCTCTTGCCTGATGGGCCGAAAAATGAGGTTTATCGTTTTGGGTACACCCTATCGTGGGTTCGATTCCCACCTCACCAACAAAAAAAACCGATTTTATCATCAAATAAAACTGAATTGTAACTGTTTTTACTGGTTATAAATTTGGTTCTAGGGTTTGTTTGTCTATTGTGGTAAATTCAAACTCAATATTTGGCGGGGTAGCTCAAAGGATAGAGCGTTTATCCTTATTCATCCCTTGCCTAATGGGCCGAAGAATTGAGGGTTATCGTTTGGGAACGAAAGGTTACGGGTTCGAGTCCCGTTCCCGCCACTTGATTTCAATAAACAATGAACAATGAACAATAAACAATTTGATATTAGAAACAATGAAAAATACAATAAAAATGGGTGTGGTCAAAAGTAGTTGTTTGTCTCTGAATATGTATTTATAAATTGTGGGGTAGCCCTCTGGGCTGCCTAACAATAGAGGGCAAGCCCTAACTATTGAGAATATAACATTCAACTGTTTGTGACCGCAACCATTTGATTCTAGGGTTTGTTTGCCTATTGTAGTAAATTGAAACTAAATAATTTGGCGGGGTAGCTCAAAGGATAGAGCATTTTATCCTTATTCATTCCTTGCCTAATGGGCCGAAGAATTAGGATTATCGTCTCATAAACGAAAGGTTACGGGTTCGAGTCCCGTTCCCGCCACTTGATTTCAATGAACAATGAACAATAAACAAGGAACAATAAACAATAAACAATGAAGAGTTTGATTATTGCTCTGGACTAAAGACTATTAACCATGAAACTTGATAACAATGACTAATTTTCTAATTTTGCCCAAACAGTTGAGGAATCTCTCGACCCCAGAGTACAAGATTTTTTTTCTAGATACCTCTTGACAAAGAAATATGTTTGTAGTGACATAAAAATAGACAAATTAATAAGACTTGTGGCGAGTGGCCGAATGGTTGACGGCAAGCGTTTTTTATACTATCCCTTATTTATTCCTTGTTCTATGGGTCGAAAAATTGAGGGTTATCGCATATGAGTTAGCTCATCGAGGGTTCAAATCCCTCCTCGCCACTACTACTTTTTTCCTAAAAAAGCCTAAGAAAAACTATAAATTGCAATAAATTACAAGTTTTTTACTCAAAAAAAGATAAATTGAGAAAAAAAATTTAGGTGGGGTAGCTCAACTGGATAGAGTATTTGTTTTTTATCCTTATTCGTTCCTTGTCTTATAGGCCGAAGAATTGAGGGTTATCGTCCCAACAAAAGATGCGGGTTCAACTCCCGCTCCCACCGCTATAATTTTTTCAGACAAACTCTCGAAAGTTAAAATCTTTTCTTACAACCTCTTGACAGTTAGAACATATTTGTAGTATATTTTAACTATAGAGATTAATAAAGCATGTGGCGAGTAGCTCAGTGGTAGAGCAAGTATTTCCTTATTCGTTCCTTGCCCTAAGGGCCGAAGAATCGAGGATTATCGTGTTTTAACGACTTGGTCAGGGGTTCGAGTCCCCTCTCGCCACTCCAATTTTTTTTGCCTAAAAAGGCCGTAGAAAACACCATGAACTACAAGTTCTATACTCAAAAAAAGACAGGAACTTCCCAAACTAAGCCCATACCCGGACGAGAAAAGGAGATGATTCAAGGACGCTCCGGGGGCTTCATGTTCGATGCTGGTACGTGGCAGATGCTGCGGCGTTGCTTGCTCATAGGAACTGCCAAAAGCACCTACTATGCAGGAAAACGAGAATTAACAGAGGATTTTGTCAAAGTTGTTAAGGCGGCGATCACCGCCAATCCCAACAAGGTAGCTCAAGAAATAATCTATGCCAGCGACGGACGAGCCATTAACAACAGCGCCCCCATCTTTGCCTTGGTTCTCTTGTCTATGGGTGCTACCCCAGAAGCAAAAAAGGCATTCCAAGAAATCTTCCCTCAAGTAGTACGCACTGCCAGTCACTTCTATGAGTGGTTGAGCTATACCAAAGCCCTGAGGGGATTTGGCAAAGTAGTACGGGAAGTGGGAAGGCAATGGTTGTGTCGGGAAGACGTGAAAGGTTTGGCCTATCAGCTGTTAAAGTACCAACAGCGCCACGGTTTTTCTAATCGGGATGCTTTGCGCCTGTTTCACGTCAAACCTCCTACAGAAGACCATAATGCTTTATTCCACTGGGTAGTTAAAGGTTGGGAAGGATTGCCTGCAGAAATACCCTCGGAAGCTATA
Organism: Prochloron didemni P4-Papua_New_Guinea; assembly: GCA_000252485.1. Classification (GTDB taxonomy): domain Bacteria; phylum Cyanobacteriota; class Cyanobacteriia; order Cyanobacteriales; family Prochloraceae; genus Prochloron; species Prochloron didemni. The sequence goes on from JH610891.1 coordinate 22,396, forward strand.
GCCCAGATTTGGTGGTACGAGTGGCTGAAGCGGAACCCAAATAAAACCCACGAGGCGATCGCCCAAGGGAAACTCACCCACGAAATGGCTGCACCGGTAGGGAAAATGGACAAGCAAGCATGGCAGTTGCTGTTGGATAAAATGCCTGTTGGTGCAATGTTGCGGAACCTGGGTTCTCTGACGGAACTGGGAGTACTCCGGGCTGACCAACCTGCTAATTTAGACAGGATAAAAGCAGTTCTCAATAATCCCAAGTATTTGCGCAAAGGGCGTATACACCCTATCGATGCACTTAAAGCTCTCAAAACCTATCAATCTGGAGGAAAAATCGGACGAAGCAAGAAAACTTGGAACCCAGTAGGGCGTATTATAGATATCTTAGAAAAGACGGTAGAATTATCTTTCGATGTAGTCGAACCTACATCGAAAGTATTCATGCACGCCGTGGATGTATCCGGTTCCATGTCTTGGGGTGTAGTAGACTCAGTGGGAATGAGCTGCTGCGAAATTGCTACTACCATGGCCTTAGTTACGGCTAAAGCGGAGAAAAACTACGCTATTCGGGGATTTGCTACCGACTTCCGGGATTTGAACATCTCTAGAAAAGATAGCTTTAGTTCCGCGATCGCCAAAGCCAGGAATCAAAACTTTGGTGGGACTGATGCTTCAGCAGCCTATAATTGGATGATTAAGCACAAGTTCAAAGCAGATGTTATTTGTTTTTGGACAGACAGCGAAAGTTGGGCTGGGAACAGTCATCCCGCTCAAGCATTAGCTAAGTACCGAAAAAAGGTGAATCCCCATATCAAGGCTGTTTACGTCACTCTTGCACCCTATCAGATTACTTTGGTAGACCCGAAAGACCCCTTATCTTGGGACTTGGGTGGCTTCGATCCCGGATTCCCTCGCTTGATCCAAATGCTGGCTCAGGGAGAAGTGTGATAGTTGATAGTTGATAGTTGATAGTTGATAGTTGATAGTTGATAGTTGATATCGCAACCGGTTGGTTGCTCTTTCGTTTAGCAATCGTTCTGGCTACCGCTATATTAACAAATAATTCACTCGACCGAATCTTGAAATTGACAACAAGCTAAAACCCAAGAGGAATAAGGCTTTTCTAGTTTCTGCCATTTTTTGCGGAGACATTCGCCAATTCTTAAATTTTGAATTTTGAATTTTGAATTTTGAATTCGACCGAAGGAGCTATTAACTATCAACAATTAACAGTTTTTCCATTAATAATCACTTTGCTGCAGGATGGGCGATCGCTTCGTTCTAAATTTTTTTTAATCATCTCTGTTCACGAATCATTTAGCAACACTATATTTGGTGGCTACAACATCATATCGGGTGTAGTCAAAAGTAGTTTTTGGGGCTGAATATGTAGAAAGTCAATCGTGGGGTAGCCCTCTGGGCTGCCTAGCTTTCAGGTAAGCTGCGACCACCGAGAACCAAAAATTCAACTTCCCCCGACCGCACCCCATCATATCATCTTTCTGTTTAATTCCAATCATTATGAAAAAAATCAATATCAAATACCAAAATGATTTCTACAAATAGTTTAATAGACACCTCCAGAAAAAATTCTGAAACCTTTATATATCAAGATTGCACTTTTAGTTTTTGGGGATTTCTAATGTCTACTTCTTTTTCTTTCTTTTTGCCGCTACGAATTTCTTTCTCGATACATTCTATCATCAGCCCTGCAATGTCTTTTTCTGTAATATTTTCAATACCTTCAAGCCCTGGTGAAGAATTAATTTCAAGTACTTTAGGACCATTTTCAGAACGAATGAGGTCAACACCTGCGACTTTAAGTCCCATTATTTTGGCCGCGCTAACTGCTATTTTACGTTCTTCTGTTGTAATCTTAATCGAGCTTGCTGTACCGCCTAGATGTAGATTAGCTCGAAATTCACCTGCTACGGCTTCACGTTGAATTGACCCCACAACTTTACCATCAATCACGAAGCAACGAATATCCTTTCCTTGTGCTTCTTTGATAAATTCCTGAACAAGAATGTTAGCCCGTAGGCTCTTAAACGCATCAATCACACTTTCTGCTGCTTTATTAGTTTCTGCCAGAACCACACCTTTACCCTGTGTACCTTCCAGCAGTTTGATAATCAGTGGAGCGCCACCCACCATTTTGATTATATCTGCCGTATCGACAGGAGAATTAGCAAAACCAGTAGTGGGCATTGGAATGCTATGATTAGATAAGAGTTGCAGAGAGCGTAACTTATCCCTTGAACGTGCAATAGATACTGAATCATTTAGACAAAATGCACCAATAGACTGGAATTGACGTGCAACCGCACAGCCGTAAAATGTCATAGAGGGTTTTATACGGGGAATAACGGCATCCACACCTTCCAACAATTCACCACCACGATAATGTACCTCCGGGCTAGAAGAGCTAATATTCATATAACATTGGCGAATGTTAATGAAACGCATTTTATGACCACGTTCCTCACCAGCTTCTATAATCCGCTTATTAGAATAGAGTTCCGGATTACTGGCCAGTAACAGGATACGAAGTCCATCTTTCTTAGGCTTGACTTTGTTATAATGGTTTTCAATTTCTTTCTCATCCACCTTACCAAGGCAAAAAGATGCCTCTGGGTCAATCAATACACGCTCTTTCATCGCCTCACGTCCTATGAGCATCCGATAGCCCATAGAATCACGATTGGTCAGCGTTACCTCTATATCCCATGTTTCATCCCCTAGGGTGATAGGGGTTTTGATTACATGACGCTTTTCTTTTTCGCCACTGGAGCTTTTTATATCCCGCCTATCAACAACAAGCCCCCGGCAACTCTGGATTATCTTTCGATTGTCCTGAATAGGGTGAATATCGAAATGGACGTATTTCTTTCCGTCTTCTTCAAAGGTATGAATATTGAATGCATGTAGTGAAGAAGTTTTTGCTCCTGAGTCAATACGCGCTTTAATCGCCGGAAGTCCTAGCTCTGGCAGTCTACACCACTCTTCTTTTCCAATAATGATTTTCTTTGTCATTTTTTTCTAAAACCATTTAAATTTCTTATAGTATTATACTGTTATAGTAATCAGGAATGAGATATAAGGGTTTAAGAACCAATTCTTATGATGTTTATTGGACGATACCAGAATACTCTTGGTTAATTTGTAGATTGGCATAGATTTATTGACCCTCCCCGCTCTTGCATAAACGGGGATCCGTTCGCAGTCCAAAAATGAACTCTTACAGGCGTGGTCAAAGCGCCGCCACTGACTCCTTCAAGACATAATCTCAAAGTTGCCGCTACTTTTCTTAAATAGCAAAGTTTTTACCTTTCCCAAGAAAAGTTAATCAAACTTTAGGCGACTTTAGTCGCCGTGTCGATTTTCTACCCCGCTTACCAGAGACGGGGCTATCAATCTCCCGTTCTTTTCTCGTATAGCCCAAATATAAAAACCCAGTAATTGGTACTTGCTGGGTTTTTATATCTATAGCGCTTCGCGCTGGTGTCGTTACATACTACGTTTTTTTTACCAAAGTAATACACTGGCTGCATCACCTTTGTACAAAGCGAAAGGGGCATTTTTCTTGCACGAACTCTTAATTGTTCATTGTTAATTGTTCATTGCTCATTGCTATAGATTCATTATTAAAATGGCGGGAGGCGGATTTGAACCACCGACCTTCGGGTTATGAGCCCGACGAGCTACCAAACTGCTCTATCCCGCGTCGTCTTTTCTATTATAAACACAAAAATTTGAAAGTGGCAACCTTTTTCGCAAAATTAGCAAAAAAAAATTGTTTTCGGACCCAAACCCAACCCCAGCAAGCAATAAGCCCACATTCTGCACTTCTTGTTATAGCACTTCGTGCTACAGCGTCTATATTCTAAGTCTAAAGGTAGATAAAACAAGATTTGGAAAATTGGAAGAGATAGTTATATCAAGGAGTCTTAATGATGAGTTTTGAAATAAAAATTTTTGAGATATTTCATCTTAAATCTAATCAAACGATTTTTGCAGGTTCAGTATTAGGACATGATAATAGGTTAAAAAGATGTAAAGCACAACTATTTATTGATGACGAATCAAATAATCTTGTTGAGATTGAAGGTGAATTGATTATAGATCGTAAACATCCGCAAGGTCATCGAGCAATATCTACAAGAGATAAAGTAGATTTAACTTCTGAATTTGTTAAAATGCATAATTGTAGGTTGAAACAAATTGACTAAATCCATGTTAATTCTCCATGTTGATTAATATCTATGCGCGGCCACGTATTAAAAGAACCTAATGATCACGTTAAAGATTACATTGAAAAACTTACGAAAATATTTGCTACAAGTAGTTTATTTTTCGTAGGTTGGGTTGAGGTAACGAAACCCAACACAACAAACCGTGCGAAACCCAACCGACAATTGTTTGTACCACTATTGTATCTGTAGCAAACATTTTTAGATTTGATATAACGAGATTGAATCCACTTAATTTGAGTTGGATGATAGTTGGATTGATCGCCAATTCTTTTAAAATCGATTCGCCGGGAGGTAAAATGTTACTCATCTTCATTTTGATGTGCCAAATGTGGGTTATATCTCGGTTATAGTAGGGTCTGTAGAATAACCCAAGCGATTTATAACGGCAATTGCGTCGGTAGGGGTAATTATCCCATCACCATTAAAATCTATTAGAGAGTCAAAATTATCCTCAGATTGAGTTGCACCTAAATGGTTAACAGCATGAATTACATCTTGGGAAGAAACTACATCGTCATTATCTAAATCCCAAGGGAAATAAGTAATATGATCCAATTCATGCTGCTTGCCACCAAAAATAAGGGCTAAATAATCTAGACCACTGGAGCGATTTTCCACAGTAAAATCTCCCAGGTCTCTTGAGGCATAGCTGTTAAGTATATCCACTGGAATGGAAACAGGAACAGATTCTTCAGCTAGGCTTGCCCCTGCTTCTAAACCATCATAGGAAAGAGTTTTCACAATCAAGTCGTCCTCATCTCCAAAATTTTCATTATCGGAATAAACAATATTTACTTATTAGCTCCTATTTCCTCATCTCCCTGATTCTCGAGCGTAAAATTAACTGCTGTTTCCCCTAAAACGAGACGATCTGGAGTGGCTTGAAAATCAATCGCCTCTAGGGAAGTAACCCCCGGATTCCATATTCCTGGAGCGCCGGGGTCGCGAATAATTCCATTTTCGATTAAGTCCCTATCTCCCTTTTGACCATCAACAAAATGAATATCCACTCGGTCAGGATTATTATCTCCGTCGGTATCGATAAATTCAGCTCCCGTTTCCCCGTCAAATAAAAACTCATACCAGTGTGGTTCGGTATTATTCGGTTCTCCACTATACATCCAGTAAGTGCTGTACGGTTGGTCATTTAATCCCAATATAACCATGAATATCGCAAAAGCGCACTGTCGCAACGACCGAAAGTATTTCTCAATTCACAAATCTCTGCTACCTCATAACGGGCATCAGAGCTACACCCTCAAAAAGTTTTTCAATGTAAAGAAATATTACTTTCTCTAAATAGATTCCAGTTTCTGCTTTAGAATTAAATAAGTGAGCTGCTGGAGGTTATCCCCCAGCGGCAAGAAAAAATCAATCCCAGTATAACCATGAATACCGCAAAAGCGCACTGTCGCACTGATCGAAAGTACTCAGGATTTCACACACGTTTGCGATCGTATGAACCAAATCAGGAGAATTTCGCCCTCAAGCACCTATATAACATTGAAAATACAAAGGAAATCTTAGCCAAACTCGGCTGGACTAGGGAAGAAATTAAAGAGGCAAAAAACCATATCAGCATTGACGTTTGGCCGTACATCGTCAGGTTTCACATCCCAAAATGGGTCCCCATAAGCGGGACGGCGCTATACAAACAAACAAAGAGCATCAGCCGCTTTATTAGCAAAAAAGATTTTATTAGTGCTTTGATGGAGCGAAACATGAGTCAAGCCGATCTGTCCCTGATAGAAGAAACCGATGAATGGTACATTCTCAAGTACAAAGGCTCACAAGCTGAAGACCATAGACTATTGTTGGAAGATGGAAATATTACCTGTAGTTGCCATGCCTATAATGGAATCAGTCAAGCCTTCCACCAGGACCAATATGCTCTGAAATGTTTGATGAAAGATCCAATTTTGGCAGGGCAAATCCCCGATAAGCATATCTTGAGTGCCTGGCAATATTTAAAATGCCACTGCATGGAAAGCTACTCCTGGGTATGGAAGAAAATACAAGATGCTGCAATTCATTATTTAAATACAGATTGGGATGAAGTTTCCGATGAATAAGTGTTTGCAGAGGCAGAAAGGGCTAAAAAAGATTTGTTTGGCTGGGTATTTTGATGAATTTTGTTATTGATTGTTTGTTGTTTGTTGTTTGTTGTTTGTTATTGGTTGTTTGCCAAATTAATTTTAAGGCTTAATGCTAGAGCGTGTTTGAAAAGTTTTATCACCCGGCGTTGGGTTCTCAATGTTTAATGTCTACTTCTTTTTCTTTCTTTTTGCCGCTACAAATCCCAACAAAAGTTAATCAAACTTTAGGCGACTAAAGTCGCCGTGTCGATTTTCTACCCCGCTTACCAGAGACGGGGCTATCAATGTCCCGTTCTTTTCTCGTATAGCCCAAATATAAAAACCCAGTAATTGGTACTTGCTAGGTTTTCATATCTAGATTGATTCTTAAAATGGCGGGAGGCGGATTTGAACCACCGACCTTCGGGTTATGAGCCCGACGAGCTACCAAACTGCTCTATCCCGCGTCGTCTTTTTTATTATAAACACAAAAATTTGAAAATGACAACCTTTTTCCCAAAATTAGCCAAAAAAAATTGTTTTCAGACCCAAACCCAATCCCCACAAGGCTTACAGAATTGACAATTCTCCGATCGCCTCCAACCTTTTACACTCCGAGAGAGACATAAAGGTGTCCGAGAGAGTTTCCGCCACGTCAGGACCGATCCAACCCATTTGTTTCAAAAGCTGAATGGCTACAGCATATTTAGCCCGCCCGGCCCCATCAATCACTTTAATCGCCAAACCCATGCCTTCCCCTACACGACCGATACATTGAATCCCTTCTGCACCGGACTTACTCACCACTTGCCCTTTGCTCAACCGCATTATTTCCGTATCGAATAGCCCATCTCCCGCTATCATCTCAGGATAGTTAGTCATAGCTCGCACTATGCGTTCTAAATCTAAGTTATTACCGCTGGACAAGCGAGCGTACAACCAAGCCATTTGTCCCAGTTGCATCAAGTAAGTCGGAACGCCGCAGTCATCCCGAGCCACAATTAACTCTTCTCCGGGCATTTCCAACAACTCCGATACTTTAGTCAAAATCAACTGTTGGATGGGATTTTTCCGGTTCATGTAGGTACTGATAGGCCAATGGCGCTGCTGACAAACCGCCAGCATCCCCGCATGCTTGCCGGAACAGTTGTATTGCAGGGGACTTTCCCTGCCTTCGGGAATGGGACATTGGAGGGCATTTGCTTCCAAGTCCGCTTGCCATAAGATATTAAATGCCTGTCGCGCTTGCTCTACTGTCCCCTTATGAGAACTGCAAATAATGGCCAAATCTTTATCTGTGAGGTCATAGCGCTCTAGGGTTCCAGTACTGGTGACAGCTAGGGCCTGGAAAGGCTTGAGAGCGGAACGGATAAAAGCCCCAGTTTCCGGACTTCCGGCGATGGAAAGAACCCGTCCCCGACTATCACAAACTGCAGCTTCAACTTTATGAACGGATTCTACAATCCCTTCTCTGAGCAAATGGACTTCTAATTTTGACGCTGACGTGCGTTTTCCCCTTGTCATCGGATTGTGTATAATTAAATAAAGATCCAAGTAATACTGCCTGCTGCCGTACAAGCTAAAAGAATTAAAGCAGTTCGTCTCAAACGGGAGAGAATAGGCTGGATTTGATAGGAAACAATTAAGCGATCGCGGTTGAGTAGTTCCGTAGGTTTAACCCAGATTTGGCCGTCGTACCAGCCAGACTCTTCATAAGCTATTTTAGCTTGTCTGAGGCGAGATGCCACGTAAGACCAGCCCCCATAAAGTTGAGCTAGTACTAATACTACTAACAAACCTGCTCCTGCTGCACCTAGGAGCAAGAAATGGATTAATTCCTTCTCAGGAGGGAAACTAGCTGCTACAATAGGACCAGAGACAATCCAACCGGAAAGCCAAATAATCCCCAGCTTTTTGCTATATTGAGCCAAATCAAGGGTAGCCCAGCTAAAAAACCAGGATTCTTTTAATTCTTCATATTCTTTAATTGGTTGTTGTTCTGTTGGAACGGGGCAGAATTCCACAAAAGACTTCCTCATGTCAAAATGCTATCATAGAAACTATAGCAGTGGACAGTGGACAGTGGATAGTTGATAGCTTTTCATTTCTATTTCATATTTGGCTAATACCATCATCACTAAAGCAATTTTGGGTTATCTTGACCCTCAGAGAGTAAGATGATGGATTTAAAAACAAACCTCTTAACCAGACGTAACTTCTTGCGTTTTACAACTGGAATTGGTATAGCAGTAGGTTTAGATGGACTGATTCCTCCCTATGCTCGCGGTCGTAGTATTAAGCAATCTCAAACTAAACCCAACTATCCCCATGTCATCAGTCTAAAAATTCAAGAAACTAAGCTGAAAATTGGCCAACGAGATGCCACAGCTTTAACTGTTAACGGCTCGATTCCAGCACCTTTAGTGCGTTTGCGTGAAGGACAACTTGCCACCATTGAAGTAACTAACCAGCTGAAAGAAGATAGTTCTATCCACTGGCACGGCATCATTTTACCCCCTAATATGGATGGCGTACCGGGTATAAGTTTTGCAGGGATTAAACCGGGAGAAACCTTTATCTATAAGTTTCCCGTCACTCAGAGCGGTACTTACTGGTATCACAGTCACAGCGGATTGCAAGAACAAAAAGGACATTTCGGTCCAATTATTATCGATCCCATTGAACCGGAGCCTTTTGAGTACAACAGAGATTATGTGGTGATGCTCTCGGATTGGACTTTTGAAGATCCTCACGCCATTCTGGCCAATCTCAAAAAAATGCCCACTTTCTACAATTACCAGCGGCGAACAGTTGCCAATTTAGGGGAGGATTGGGAATGGCGAGGAATGCGCATGGACCCAGCGGATATTGCGGATGTCACATCCGCAACCTATACCTATTTAATGAACGGTTTAGCTCCAGAAACCAACTGGACAGCTCTTTTTCAACCTGGAGAGAAAGTCAGATTGAGATTTATCAACTCTTCCGCTATGACTTTCTTTGACGTTCGCATTCCCGGTTTAAAAATGACCGTGGTTCAAGCAGACGGTCAGAACGTGCAACCTGTCACTGTAGATGAATTTAGAATCGGTACTGCTGAAACCTATGATGTCATTGTAGAACCTGAAGAGGAGCAAGCTTATACTATTTTTGCGGAAACCATGGATCGCAGCGGTTACGCTCGCGGGACATTAGCAATTGCTCCAGGAGCCAGCGCACCAATTCCCCAGCGTCGCCAGCGTCCCGTTCGTACTATGGCCGATATGGGGATGGACCACCATATGTCTGGTCACCATATGTCTGGTCATGATATGTCCAGTCATGATATGTCTGGTCACCATATGTCTGGTCATGATATGTCTGGTCATGATATGTCTGGTCATGATATGTCCAACAGTAATGGAGCAGTTCCCCACGGACCGGATAATCACGGTTTGGGAAATGCTGGAGTACCGATGATGGTCAAAAGTCGGTTGCACGAACCTGGGGTTGGTTTGGAAAATACCGGAACTCGGGTCTTGGTTTATACGGATTTGCGCAGCGTATCTCCAGGAGAAGACCAAAGAAAACCGGAACGAGAATTAGAACTGCATCTTACCGGACATATGGAAAGGTATATGTGGTCTTTTGATGGGAAGAAATATTCCGAAGAAAAAGAAATTACTTTCTATAATGGAGAACGATTGCGTTTAATCTTGGTTAACGACACCATGATGGAACATCCCATTCATCTACACGGAATGTGGATGGAATTAGACAATGGTGCGGGAAAATATAAACCGCGCAAGCATACTATTATCGTCAAACCTGCTGAAAGGCTACCAGTAGAAATAAATGTAGATGCGCCGGGAAAATGGGCATTTCATTGTCATCTGATCTATCACATGAAAGTAGGAATGTTTCGTACTGTTGCTGTTGTCGATCGCCCCACGGGAGTAAGCTAAATGCAGTTTAAAAATAGATATTACTCCCTCATTCTAACTGGATGGTTGAGTATTCTGGGAATTGGGTTTTCTTCTCCTCAAGTATTAGCTCAGGGACCAATTAAACACGATGTTCAAGTTACCAAGTTAAAACAATGGCAATTATCCCAGTACCATAATAGTAATAGTTCGGAAAAGACCAATGAAGAAGAATGGCCGGAACCCCTAAACGATAGTCCAACCTATTGGCTAATTCTGCTAGAAGAGTTGGAATATGCTACTAACAGTGGGGAAGATTCGTTTAATTGGGATCTTGTGAGTTGGGTTGGAGGTGACTACCAACGTCTTTGGATTAAAAGTGAAGGAGAGGTTGGTTTAGAAGAAGGTCATGGGGAAGGGGAAATTCAACTTCTATACGGTAAATTAATATCTCCTTTCTGGGATTTGCAACTAGGTTGGCGATACGAACAGTTATATGGAGATAAAGGTTCCGGTCGCGGTTTTGCCGTAATTGGTGTAGAAGGATTAGCTCCTTATTTCTTTGAAGTGGAGGGGTCTGTTTTTATCAGTCATGAGGGAGATATTTCCGCCAGATTGGAAGCGGAATACGAGTTGCTTCTTTCCCAAAGATTGGTGTTACAACCTTCTTTAGAAACTAATATTGCTCTTCAACAAGTAGAGGAATTTGGTGTTGGTTCCGGGATTAACGATCTTGAGCTAGGTTTGCGATTGCGTTACGAATTTAGCCGTAATGTTGCTCCCTATGTTGGGATTAATTGGACTAGAAAGTTTGGGGATACTGCTGACTTTGCCAGGGAGGAAGGAGAAAGTGTAGATGACCTGAAAGTTTTAGGTGGAGTGAGATTGTTATTTTGAATTAGGTTTTGTTGTTGGTTGTTTGTTATTTGTTGTTTGTTATTTGTTCTTGGTTGTTGGTTACTGGTTGTTGGTTATTTGTTGTTGTTTGTTGTAGGTGGAGTGAGATTATTATTTTGAATTATAGCGCTTCGCGGTGCCCTATTTACAATAATTTTATCTAATCTCTCTTTCCTCCTCTCTCTGTGTCCTCTGCGTCTCTGTGGTTATTTAATTCTTAAGTTGTTGTCAAGTCACCAGCGCTAACTGCTATAGTTTATTAAATCGTAGGTTGGGTTGAGGCACGAAACCCAACAGTATTTTTTCTTTTAGGTAACAAAGCAAAAAAATATCACTCTTCTCCTGGTTCAAGGGAGAAATAAATTGATCTAAAATTCTGAATCTAAATAATAACAAGAAAAATTATTGATTGGTACGGGAAATGAAACACAAAAACAATTCAATCTTAATGAGTAGTGCTATTATTTTTAGCAGTTTACTCCTATTAGCTAATCCTTTGTTGGCTCATAATGGCAATCCCCATAATGAGAGAAAATCAGAACAAGGATTAAAAAGAGAAGAGCCATCTGACCCTGCTAAGATAGAGATGGAAATGAAAACAGAGACCAAGATTTTTACAGAGATAGGGAGTGAAGAACAGTTATTGTTTGAATCTAGTTGGGAAAATGAAGATACAACAGCAATAGAGAATGCCCAACAGTCAACTTTAATTAATCTGCTGCCACAACCAGGAGAGTGGATATTTTTATTATTAGTACTCAGTCCATTTGGTCTGTTTTCTTTGAAAAGATGGAGCTACACAAAATAAAATTCTCTAACTCTCAAGTTTTCTCAAGTTTTCTCAGTTAGTTGATATTTTTTCTAGGAGTTGAATTAATTGTGAGTCTAATTAATAAAGCACGTATCCGTCAAATTCACGCACAACTTGCCCCCATTATGATTTTCCCACTGTTACTCACTGTAATTACAGGTTCTCTATTTCAAGTGGCGGCACTCACTAATAATGTAGATAATTTTATCTGGCTTTTAGATTGGCATAGAGGTAAGTTCGGTCGGATTAATTTAGAAATGATTTATCCTTTTCTCAATGCCTTTGGTTTACTCATGGTTGGTACTACAGGAATTACCATTTGGCTCCAAACTCGGTCTCGACGTAAATTACCTCATGAGTTCAAGAAACGCTATAGTAAGGATGTTAATCAAAAGCAAATGGGGATAATTGATGCGGTTATTATTGGTGGAAGACGAACCGGATTTAGGAGCGGCAATTAAAAAAACTTTGGTTCGAGAAGCTTATATTGTAGATTGGGTTTTGGATGGTGCTGAAGCATGGAATTATTTGGATAGTCAGTGGACTGAATATACCCTTGCGATTGTGGATTGGTTGCTCCCCGGACTGTCGGGGTTAAATTTAGTAAAAAAGGCGCGGGCGCATGGGTATTTAACACCTATTTTAATGCTGACTGCTAAGGATACGGAAGCAGATAAAGTAACTGGTTTGGATGGGGGAGCTGACGACTATTTGGTTAAGCCTTTCGGCATGGCAGAATTGTTAGCAAGACTGCGAGCTTTACAAAGGCGACCTCCTCAGTTACAACCTAAACAATTGCAAGTGGGTGGCTTTACTTTAGATTACCAAACTCATACTGTTTGGTATCAAGATATTTCCGGAGAAAATAAAATAATTGATTTGACATTGAAAGAATTTCAATTGTTAGAGTATTTTTTACAACATCCCAATCAAGTTTTGAGTCGCGAGCGCATTTTAGATCGACTTTGGGAAATAGGGGCTGTTCCCATGAGTAATGTAGTTGCCGCTCAAATACGTTTGTTGCGGAAAAAACTTGCTCGATATAACTGCCATATGACAATTGAAACTGTCTATGGTTTGGGGTACAGGTTTGTTACTTAGTTATTGGTTATTTGTTGTTTGTTATTTGTTTTTAGTAGAAAGTTAATATGGAGCAAAATAAGCTATTTAGAGAAACTCGCTGGCGATTGGCTATTTGGTATAGTGGAGTGATGGGAGTTATTTTAACTATCTCAGCTTTGGGAGTATATGAGGCTATTGCTCATGCTCATCGAATAACCATAGATCGAGAAGTAGAATCTGTTGCTAGTACCCTTAAAGATACCCTAGAATCCTCACTGAAAGAAGCTGGTCAATTAGAACCAGAAATAAAAAACATTTTGCCATCATTGTGCTTTTTGCCAGCTAGTTGTTTGAATGGAACCAAGAATGCTAAAGAATATTTTGAACCTCAAATATATGGGCAAAACTATTATATAATTTTTTTGGACAATCAAAGAGAATTGTTGGCTTTAGGAGGTGATATACCTGAAGAATTCAAGTTAACTGAGAACGGGAATAAATGGTATACTTTTAAAGCTAAAAATAATCATCGTTATCGACAAATAACTTTACTTTTACAAACTGAAGCTAAAAATAATTGGGGCTATTTACAATTAGGGCGCTCTATGGTCGATTTCGATGATTATATGGCAGCAATAAGATGGATTATGTTGCTGGGATTACCTGTGACAACGATTTTAGTTAGTGGAGCAAGTTGGTGGTTAGCGGGATTGGCAATGAAACCTATTTATCAATCCTATCGCCAAATTCAACAATTTACTGCCGATGCTGCCCATGAATTACGCACTCCTTTAGCTGCAATTAGAGCAACAGTAGAATCCAGTTTAAGATTGTCTTCTTTAACAGAAGAAGAAATAAAATCTACTTTGGAAGTAGTTCAGCGTCAAAATTATCGCCTTTCTCAATTAGTGGGAGATTTATTGTTATTAACCCGGATGGATCGCCAGATTTTACCGCTTACCACAACAGGAGAAGATTTAGTATTACTTCAAGATGCTGTTAACGATATTCTAGAAGAATTAGCTGCTTTAGCTAGAAGGACTAATGTAGAATTAAAGCTAGATTTTAAAATTGAAAAAATTCTCAAGGTGAAAGGAAATGAAACTCAGTTGTATCGAGCTATAATTAATTTAGTCACTAATGCTATTAATTATACTCCCCATGGAGGGAGAGTTATTCTAATTTTAGATTGCTCTCACGGTTTTGCTTTAATTAAAGTTCAAGATACGGGAATTGGTATTGGGATTGTAGAACAAAAGCGGATTTTCGAGCGATTTTATCGAGTGGAGGACCATCGGTCTCGCAATACCGGAGGGTTTGGTTTGGGTTTACCTATTGCAAAGGCAATCGCTCTTTCTCATGGAGGTAATATTGAAGTAGAAAGCGAGTTAGGTAAAGGTAGTACTTTTACCATGAAATTACCTTATATAAAAGTTGATAGTTGATAGTTGGTTATTGGTTGTTTGTTGTTTGTTGTTAGAGAGAGGGATTATAAAACTCGGTTGGTTAAGCCAAAACTTTATCGTAAATATCGGCGATTGTTAGAGTTAAACTAACTGATTTTAATTCTAAACTATCTTATTTGTAAAAATTGCACTAAAAATAACCAATAACAAATAACCAATAACAAATAACCAATAACAAATAACCAATAACAAATAACCAATAACAAATAACCAATAACAAAAATCCCCCAACAATCGCGGGGGATTTAGAGGAACATTCTTGATTTAACTCATACAGCTTGAGCTGTTTTTGGAGACAAACGAGTCAAAGCTTGCTGAACAAAACCTTGGAGAAAAGCAGTTCTTTGATTGCGAGCAAATACTTGCTTTAGTTTTTCTCCTAACCTTGCCAAATTAAACTCTTCTTCCGATGCAACGCTAAGATCCCGTTCTTGGAAATATTCAATCAAACTCAAACCAGCTATCCTGGTTAAATAAGCAGCGCTCACCCCCTGGATAGCACCCCCAGCAACGTAGGTAACAGCATTAGTTTTCAGCATGCTGCCGATAGTTTGAGTAGACAGTTCTACTAACCCCAACTTAAGCATTAATTGCCCGATAGTTCCAGCTGCCTCTTGGGCTTGAGCGAGAGAGAATTTATCTTGGTAGATATAGCTCATATCCACCAGCATCTGACCGTTAATAGCTACTGTTGCCAATAAATCCAAGGCTGCCACTGGATTGGCAAATGCTGCTGCAGCGGCAATCCACTGATATTTTTCCACCACAGGAACAGCGCGATCGCGCCTTACTCCATTCAAAATTTCCTTGGCTTGTTCTTTCACGCCGACAGCTTGTCGCCAAGTACTAGCCAAAACTAATTGCTTTCTTTCTCGCTCCACAATTGCTGTCAGGCGATGGATGGCACTCCCTACTTCCGGTTTCTGTTCTTCCATCCATTCTTGAACGGAACCATCTGCTTGATGTTGTTTGACCTTCAGCGGCACGGGAGCGGCAGCAACAGCCAATACATCTTCTTCTTCGATTATAGCTTCTACTTTGTGGCGCAACTTTTGCCAGATAATACCCCGTTCTACAGGCAAATACCGGTCTTGCTGATTGAAAATTAACAATACCCGCACTCTAGCAGTTGCCAATTTTTGCAACACTTGCCATTCCGAATCGGTTAAATCTCCTGCAGTGACAAAGAGAACCAAATCCGAATCTAAGGCTGATTCTAAACTATCTGTTGTGGTCAATAAGGGTGCTGTTTCTATCCAGCTGAGATTGCTCCCTATATTCTCCTGAGTTAATAGTTCCTTTAAGCTAGTTTTCCCTACTTGCTTGCCCCCAGTCACCGCCAACTGTAGCGACTGCCGTTCTAAAGATGGGGCTAATTGAGCTAATTGTTGCTTTAACAGAGAGACATCCCGATCGGGTGCTTCCGTCTCCAAAAAAGAAATAGCCTTTTCCGCAAGGGCGATGGCTTCCTTAACAGCTTCCTTATTTAAAGGAGAAACTGCTCCAGAAGATACCGGGGCAAAATTCACTTTCTGTTTCAACCACCAAAAACCGCCACCGAGAGCCACTGCCCCCACCACTGTCAACTCTCCCATCTCTACGAGAGAGGAATTTACAACACTGTCCCAGAGCCAAAGTCCAGCCGATAAGCCAATTCCGCCTATTAAAATCGGTTTGTGTAATTTAAATGCCATGGTTTCACCCCCAAGGGAGTATTTTTGATAATTTTGATAATTGAGAAAACAATCTTTATTTATACTACTACTGTCCATCCCCAGCGAGAAAAACTTTAACCTGTTGGAGAATTTGTTCTAACTCCGTTAGAATTGCTTTAGCCTCCTGGAGATTGTTTACTTTCGCTTGCTTTTCCAACTTTGCAGCCAGCTCCGGCATCCATCTGACTCCAAGATAGGCAGAACTGCCTTTAAGTTGATGGATTAAGTGGGTGAGAGAGGTTGCTTCACCTCTAGTTTCCGCTTCTTGTGCCTCTTGGATTATTCGGTCAGCCTCTTGAGCAAATACCTCCAACAGTTCTGCGAACAATCTGCATCTCCACCAGTATATTTGTGCAGGCGATCGACATCAATGGGAGATTGGTTGGCGGATGTTGGCGATTTGGGATTTGGCATGGGCATTTCTGCTTTGCTGTGCTGGCGAATATTAGCACGAGACCACTTTTCCAGCATAGCCGATAATTCCTTCATTTTTACTGGCATCATCTACCACCAGAATCAAAAAGTTTTGAGGTTGAAAAGTGTCTTGATTTAACATAATATCTAAATTTTAATTAGTTATATCATGTCCGATTGCATCGTCATTGTATAATTGGGGTGCGATCGCCAACCCCAACCCAGTCCCCTCATAGATACTTTAGCTCATGAACAGAGCAAAATTGCTTAATTTCACTCAGCAAAATCTTTCAACGTCAATTGCTATAAAATGAACCTAGTCCCATTCCAGAAAAATCCCCATGCCCGATCGCTTTTCTCCGCAAGAAATCGCAGCAGAAGGTCTCAAGCCAGAAGAATACGCAGAAATTGTCCGCCGACTTGGTCGGGAACCCAACAAAGCAGAGTTAGGCATGTTCGGCGTGATGTGGTCGGAACACTGCTGCTACAAAAACTCCAAACCCTTGCTCAAACAATTCCCCACCCAGGGCAAACGCATTTTAGTCGGTCCGGGAGAAAATGCTGGGGTAGTTGACTTAGGAGACGGACTGCGCCTCGCTTTCAAAATTGAATCCCACAACCATCCCTCAGCAGTAGAACCTTTCCAAGGAGCAGCTACAGGAGTAGGAGGCATCCTGCGAGATATTTTTACTATGGGGGCTCGTCCCATTGCTATTTTGAATTCCCTTCGCTTCGGTTCCCTGACAGATAACCGCACTTCCAGGCTGTTTGCTGGGGTAGTAGAAGGCATTTCCCATTATGGCAATTGCGTTGGGGTTCCCACAGTGGGGGGAGAAGTATATTTTGACCCCGCCTATGGAGATAACCCGTTAGTCAATGCCATGGCCTTGGGCTTGATGGAAACCGATGACATAGTAACTTCTGGCGCATCAGGCATCGGCAATCCAGTCTTATACGTGGGTTCCACTACCGGGCGAGATGGCATGGGCGGCGCTAGTTTTGCCAGTGCCGAACTCACAGAAGAATCTGCCGACGACCGTCCCGCAGTGCAAGTGGGAGACCCCTTCTTAGAAAAGTCCCTAATTGAAGCTTGTTTGGAAGCCTTTAAAACCGGGGCAGTGGTGGCCGCTCAAGATATGGGAGCGGCGGGGCTGAGTTGTTCTACCTCGGAAATGGCTGCTAAAGGGGGAGTAGGTATTGAACTGGATTTAGATAAAGTTCCTGTGCGGGAAACGGGCATGGTTCCCTACGAATACCTGCTGTCGGAGTCCCAGGAACGGATGCTCTTCGTGGCTGAAAAAGGTCGGGAACAAGAGTTAATCGATATTTTCCACCGTTGGGAACTGCACGCTGTGGTGGCAGGAAGGGTTATTGCCGAGCCAGTGGTGCGGATTTTTTATCAAGGGGAGGTTTGCGCTGAAGTACCTGCTACTGCATTAGCAGATAATACACCAATTTACCAACGGGAATTGTTGACGGAACCTCCAGAATATGCCAGGAAAGCTTGGCAGTGGACTGCGGATTCTTTGCCTCCCTGTCAAGAAACTGGACTGCTAGATTATTCTTGGAACGATATTCTCCTTCAATTGCTGGAAACTCCAACTATTGCGTCGAAACGTTGGATTTATCGCCAATACGACCATCAGGTGCAGAACAATACAGTTATTTTACCGGGGGGAGCCGATGCAGCAGTTATTCGAGTGCGAGCCGCAGTTCGACTACCCTTCGACTTCGCTCAGGGCAAGCGCTCACCGCAAGCTGATAGTAATCCCCAAACCGCTCGTACTGGTGTAGCGGCAACTACAGATTGCAATGCTCGCTATGTCTATCTGGAACCCTACGAAGGAGCTAAAGCTGCAGTTGCTGAAGCTGCTCGCAACTTGAGCTGTGTCGGTGCAGAACCCTTGGCAGTTACGGACAACCTCAATTTCGGCAGTCCCGAAAAACCTGTGGGATACTGGCAGCTAGCATCTGCTTGTCGCGGTATTGCCGAAGCTTGTACTAGCTTGGGAACTCCGGTGACTGGTGGTAACGTGTCTCTTTACAACGAAACGTTAGACTCTGCTGGCAATCCTCAACCAATTTATCCTACACCAGTCATTGGCATGGTGGGTTTAGTAGAAGACGTGACCAAGGTTTGTCCCCAAGGATGGGTTTCAGCAGGGGATATTATTTATTTACTCGGCAATAACACTGTAACATTGGGTGGTTCAGAATACCTGGCAACCATTCACAATACTGTGGCAGGGAAACCGCCAATAGTCGATTTTGAGTTGGAACGGGCGGTACAAAAAGCTTGTCGAGAAGGAATCAATCGCGGTTGGGTTAATTCCGCTCACGATTGTGCGGAAGGGGGAATTGCAGTTGCGATTGCAGAATGCTGTATCAGTGGCAACCTGGGAGCTGAAATCCATTTACACCTTCTGCAAACAACCAACACTTCGGCTACCCTTCGACTACGCTCAGGGCAAGCGCTCAGTGCAGGCAACCAACAACCAATAACCAACAACCAACAACCAACAACCAACAACCAACAACCAACAACCAATAACAAACAACGATTAGACGAACTACTGTTTGGGGAAAGTGCCAGTAGAATCTTGGTGTCAGTCAAATCTGACCAAGTTTCTACCTGGGAAAATTATTTGAGTGAAAAATTGGGAAATAATTGGCATAAGCTTGGTTGTGTTACGGAAATCGGCAAGAATTTGCGTATTTTCACTAGCGAGAGTCAAATCTCTATCAATGTAAAGATTGAGTATATCAGCGATCGCTGGGGTAGCGCAATTGCTCGCTCAATGTTAAGATAGGTAAAGAAAATATGTGAGTATTGGCATTTGCTCGATTGAATAATCGCAAGTAACATATAGCTGATTATTAAGATATAGTTAAAATAGCTTTAATTATGAGCCAAGCCAAGACCACCGCCCAGAAATCTTTCCACCCTATAGGGGCTCATGACCTTACGCCTCTTCCTCTTCCAGACAAGCCAGAAGAAGCTTGCGGCGTTTTTGGTATCTACGGGCCGGAAATGAAAGTGGCTAAATTGACTTATTTTGGCCTTTTTGCTCTCCAGCATCGAGGACAAGAATCCGCAGGAATAGCCACCTTTGAAGGAGAGAAAGTATATTGTCACAAAGACATGGGACTGGTATCTCAAGTCTTTAACGAATCAATCATAGATCGCTTACCCGGTTCTTTAGCTGTTGGTCATACTCGCTATTCCACCACCGGTTCTAGTCTAAAAGCCAATGCCCAGCCAGCAATTATGACCACCCGGTTAGGCAGTCTTGCTTTGGCTCATAATGGTAATTTGGTCAATACCATAGAACTGCGCCAGCAATTAGAACAATACAATTACAGTTTTGAATCTACTACCGATTCGGAAGTTATTGCTCGCAGTATAGCTCATGAAGTAGACGAGGGTAAAGACTGGTTAGATGCAACAATCAAGGCTTTGCAATCCTGTTCTGGGGCTTACAGTTTGGTTATTGGCACTCCTGCTGGCTTAATGGGAGTCAGAGACCCCAATGGTATTCGTCCTTTGGTTATTGGCACTATACCTGGTAATCCACACCGTTACGTCTTAGCATCGGAAACTTGCGGTTTAGATATTATCGGCGCAGAATACCTGCGGGATGTAGAACCGGGGGAACTGGTATGGATAACGGAAGAAGGGATGGCTTCTTTCCATTGGAGTAATCAACCAGAACGGAAACTGTGTGTTTTCGAGATGATTTACTTTGCTCGTCCCGATAGTGTCATGCACGATGAGACTCTTTTTAGCTATCGTTTGCGCATTGGTAAGCAATTGGCAATTGAGTCCTATGTAGATGGGGATTTGGTTATCGGAGTTCCCGATTCTGGCGTTCCGGCGGCGATCGGTTTTTCCCGTCAATCCGGTATTGGTTACGGCGAAGCATTGATTAAAAATCGCTACGTGGGTCGCACTTTCATTCAACCAACTCAACGAATGCGGGAACAAGGCATTCGCATGAAACTCAATATTCTCAAAGATGTTTTGGGAGGGAGACGGATAATAATTGTAGACGATTCTGTCGTGCGGGGGACCACAAGCGGCAAAATAGTTCAAGCGCTGCGGGATGCAGGAGCCACGGAAGTACACATGCGTATTTCTTCCCCGCCAGTAACTCACCCCTGTTTCTACGGTATCGATACAGATAGTCAAGACCAGTTGATTGCGGCCACCAAGTCTGTCAAAGAAATTGAAGCCCAAATAGGAGCGGATTCTCTCGCTTATTTGAGTTGGGAAGGGATGTTGCAAGCAACGGGGGCAAATCCTGATAGTTTTTGCTCTGCTTGTTTTACTGGTAAATATCCTATTGCTATTCCTGATAGTATCAAGGGGTCTAAATTGATGTTGGAGGAGATTAAAGTTTAACTGATACTATATCGATAGGCTATAAGCAAACTGCTCCTTGGGCTAGATATAGCAAAACTGTCACCAGGGGCAATCTAGCTTGAAACCTTTACTCCGTAAGTATTTCAAAACAGTTGTTTGGCTTAATGTACAAAATAGCTGGGATGAAGTGCCAAACTCTGAAATGCTTTCAGTCTAATGATTAAGAAAATATAAAAGAAAATATTGTTATATGTCTTATAGCAGCTTTACTTTAGCAAAAGTTAAACAACAATTCTCTCTCAAAGTTTTTGAGGAATGGGGTCTTTTCGCTCAAGTGACGCCAAGACAAAACAGCGATTTGCTAGATCGCATTTTAGCAGATAATCTTCCCATCGCCCTTGGTAGTAATAGTGAAAAAGCGCGATCAGAGATGATTATTGCTCCCATTCTCGTGGAGTTACAACGTCAATTTCAGGATCGAGCCAGTTTATTTTCTGGGGTGGATTTCACCGTAGATGAAAGTCAAGGATTGAATGGTATTTGCGATTTTGTGGTGACCAAGTCTCCTGAAAGACTGGCGATCGCTTCCCCAGTTATCACTATAGTGGAAGCAAAAAAGGAAAATTTGAATTTAGGTTTGGGTCAGTGTATCGCTGAAATGGTGGCTGCCCAGTTATACAATCAGCAGGAGAAAAACACGGTGGAAGTGATTTATGGGGCTCTCACTTCTGGAACTAACTGGCGTTTTTTACAATTAAGAGGTTCTCAAGTGAATATTGATTTGTCTGAATATTACTTGGGAGATAAGGAGCAAATTTTGGGAATTTTATCTCAAGGTTTAGAATAACTATAGCAGTGACCCGTTACCAGTGACCAGTTACCAGTTTTTTCAGAAGTGTTGAATCGCTTTATAAAACTTAATATTTCTGGTTGCAATGCTTTTAACCATGAGCTTGACTAAAATTTACTAATATCAAATACGTTTAGGTTTGCTACTATCCCCCTAAATCCCCCTTAATAAGGGGGACTTTATACTTTGATACTATTTTGGGAAAGATTTTCATTAGATATCATTTAATTATTTTTGAGTTGAGGAGATAAACTTGGTCTAACAAAAGATGGATTGAGTCTGGAGTTGATAAAAGTAATCTAATTCAAAATCTGGTAAAGTCAGATTAAAATAAGATCCCAGGAGAAATAAAATTTTTCTTATTTCTTTTTTCTCATCCAGAACCAAGGGGATAAGATAGCCAAAAGGAGTATCCCTAGTGATTAACCATGACCAACCGCCTTGCTCGAGCCGAAAGTCTTTACCTGCGCAAACACGCTGAGAATCCCATTGATTGGTGGTCTTGGTGCGACGAAGCTCTAGAAACTGCTAAAGTGGAAAATAAGCCCATCTTCCTCTCTATTGGCTATTCTAGCTGTCATTGGTGTACCGTTATGGAAGGAGAAGCATTTTCTGATGAGGCGATCGCCCAATACATGAATGATAATTTCTTGCCTATTAAAGTAGATAGGGAAGAAAGACCGGATCTGGACAGTATTTACATGCAAGCATTGCAAATTATGACAGGTCAAGGCGGTTGGCCTTTAAATGTCTTTCTTACTCCCCATGATTTAGTACCTTTCTATGGTGGCACTTATTTCCCAGTAGAACCGCGCTACGGTCGTCCCGGTTTCTTGCAATTACTCCAATCCATAGGGAACTATTACCACCGAGAAAAGGAAAAGTTGCAAAGCTTTAAACAAGAAATTGTTTCCCATCTTCAACGTTCTACCATTATACCCTTATCGGACCCAGATTCTCTGACGGAAAAATTGCTCTATAAAGGAATTGAAACCAATACAGGGGTCATGGGTTCTCGAGATTTCAGCAGTCCCAGCTTTCCCATGATGCCCTATGCAGAACTAGCACTGGCAGGAAGCAGATTCAGTTTTGAATCTCGCTATAATGGGGAAGACTTATCGGTACAAAGAGGAAAAGACTTAGCTTTAGGGGGCATTTACGACCATGTAGGGGGGGGATTTCATCGCTATACCGTAGACTCCACCTGGACCGTGCCCCACTTTGAAAAAATGCTCTATGACAACGGGCAGATTTTAGAATATCTTGCTAATTTGTGGAGTAAGGGCGTTCAAGAACCTGCTTTTAAAAGGGCGATCGCCGGAACAGTAAAATGGCTGCAGCGAGAAATGACTGCTCCCCAGGGTTATTTTTACGCCGCCCAAGATGCAGATAGTTTTACAGAACCCCATGCAATAGAACCGGAAGAAGGAGCATTTTACGTTTGGCGGTATGGGGAATTAGAATCGGTTCTCACTGAGGCAGAATTAAACGCATTAGCAGCAGAATTTACCATTACCCCATCGGGCAACTTTGAAGGAAGCAATGTTTTACAACGTCGCCACGTGGGTGAACTGTCACCATACGTTGAAGCAGCTTTAAACAAGCTTTTTACTATCCGCTACGGAGTATCAGCAGGGGAAATAGACACCTTTCCTCCTGCTTGCAATAACCGCCAAGCGAAAACAGTTAACTGGGGCGATCGCATTCCTCCAGTGACTGATACGAAAATGATCGTAGCCTGGAATAGTTTGACTATTTCTGGGTTAGCCAGGGCTTACGGGGTTTTCCGAGAACAATCTTATTTAGAATTGGCTATTGCTGCTGTTAATTTTATTTTAGAGCATCAATGGATTGAAGGTCGCTTCCACCGACTCAATTACGACGGCAAAGCAAAGGTGTTGGCTCAAGCTGAAGACTATGCTTTATTTATCAAGGCTCTTTTAGATTTACAGGCTAACGAACCTGAAGCAACTGACTGGATCGAGAAGGCGATCGCCATTCAAGAAGAATTGGATGAATTGCTTTGGAGCTTAGAAATGGGGGGATATTATAATAATTCCACCGATGCCAGCAAAGATTTGCTAGTGAGGGAGCGCAGCTATATTGATAATGCTACACCTGCTGCCAATGGAGTGGCGATCGCCAATTTAGTGCGTCTTGGTCTCCTAACAGAAAATTTAGACTATTTCCATAGAGCAGAGCAAGCCCTTCAAGCCTTTAGTACTGTCTTAGAGCAGTCTCCTCAAGCTTGTCCCAGCTTATTTACAGCTCTAGATTGGTATCAACACGCTACCATGGTGCGCAGCACGCCGGAAAGATTAAATAGTTTGATTAGTCAGTATTTCCCTACCACAGTTTATCGGGTTACAAGCAGTTTACCTGATAATGCAGTTGGTATGGTTTGTCAGAAATTATCTTGTCTGGAACCAGCTAACAGCACAGAACAAATGCTAGAGCAAATTGAAAGTATAGCCAACCGTTCTTGATTTAATTATCAATATGTAGCAGTGGACAGTTGATAGTGGACAGTTGATAGCTCCTTCGGTCGAATTCAAAATTCAAAATTCAAAATTCAAAATTTAAGAATTGGCGAATGTCTCCGCAAAAAATGGCAGAAACTAGAAAAGCCTTATTCCTCTTGGGTTTTAGCTTGTTGTCAATTTCAAGATTCGGTCGAGTTATACAGCAACCTGCGGTTGCTCTCACTCAATACTTAACAAGTTCATAGGCCCATATATAATGTACCTCATGAGTCCAAGGAACCCTATATATGAGAAACAAAAACAATTAGAATATGTCACTAGTTTCGTTTATAATCTTTTTCATCTAATAATGAGCTAACCAAACAATAAACTTTAGTGTAAGGGTTTCGCTGAAATTCATTTATATTGCCATTATTTTCATGGGATTTTTCTAATTTAGAAGCATTGTCAATCCCGTGATCCCGCAGGGATCTGCTCCGCAGCACGCGCAGCGCCGCTCTTAGCGATCGCGTTTTTCTTTCTCTAATACAATTTTATAGTCTTTTGTTACTTTATCATAGCCAGGCCAATATTGTTTATTTCGGAGACTTTTAATTACTTCTTTACAGCAATTATATGACTTGGTAGAATAGGCAAAATGGAGTAAAAACCAAATTTCAAAGCAAGGAACAGAAAGAATAAATTCAAATTTGTCTTTGTGGGCTTGTTCTCTAGCAGTTCTCAAGTTATTAACATCCGTATCTCCATCTACTACACAAAATACCTTGTCATATATTAACTTATCTTCTTTTTTACTTTCTTTCCTTCTTTGTTTGTCTAAACGTTGAGCATGCTTGACAACATTGATGGGGTCGCTATTTTTGCTTGGGGTAACGTCTACAGTTACTCCTGAAAGTTTGAGATTGTTCTTTAATGCGTTAAAATAATTATACTCCGTTTTCTCTCCTTCCACGACAATTAAAATAATCTTTCTAGGTTTAAAACGATTACTTGTTCTTTTTAAAGAAGAGATTTTTCTGTTTTTACCCATGATTAAAACTGAAACTTACCCGTAAATGGAATTGCTCCATAGCGACCGTTCAAGTAACCTTGTTGTAAAGATTTATCCTTGGTAGGTTTAAATTCAACTAAAGAATAAAGGTCAGTTGCTCTATTTTCATTTTTCTCTGTAAACCACACTTGATCTCGACGTAAAATATCTTTGTCTAAGAGTGTACTATCATGAGTGCTAAAGATAAGTTGACCGCCCTTATAATTAGCTTTTCCATTAAATGTTTGAACAATCAACTTTGATAAAGCTGGATGTAAGCTTCTAGACAATTCGTCAATGACTACTACTTTTTGGGTAATGAGAGCATCCAAGCAAAAACCGATGATACTAAATAATCTTTGCGTTCCTTGGGATTCATTTCTCATAGAAAAATCCACTAATTCTTCTGAGTCTTCCATTTGACGTTGAGTTACTACAGAGTATATTTCATGTTCATTATATATACCTTGAGAAACATCTTCAATTTGAGCGAATTCCATAAAAAAATCTTGTTTATTTCTTGTGTTAAGTGCCAATGCTTCTTCCCAAGGTTTTTTTGTAATTCTCAGAGAATGAATATCAATATCTGCCACCTTCATGAAGTCAAGCACAAGGTTAAGCATCTCATCTTGATTATAGCACATATTAGCCGTATAACCTAGAGAAATGTTTCTCCAATTATGATTAATATCAATCGCATGTAATTTTTCTCGAAACCAATTGTATACTGGGGTCAGTTGTTCGTGATTATTCTGGGTAGCATGAGAGAGAAATAAAGAATTAGGACGAACAAATTCTTCAATAAGCTTCTTTTGGCCTTTGAGCTTCGCTCCATATTTCCATTTATAGCTATTGCTTTCTGCATCGTAAATTCTTGTGTACCAGCATTGAGCAATTCCTTTAGGATAAGCCAATAAAGATTCTTCATATATTCTCTCTTTATCTAAAGAAAGATAGTATTGATACCGAACCTCATCTTGGATAAAAATAATCTCAAAGTTACTAGGCTTTATTCTCAATGAGCTATTCAGTCGAAATGGTTCAACATCAAGTTTGTCATCTACTTGACTTTGACTAGCAGATTTAATTACAATGTTTTTAACTATGGATAAACCGCGTAAAATATTAGTTTTGCCCGACGCATTAGCACCATAAAGAGCCGCACTTTTGAGAAGACGTAACTTTCCCATTCCTGCTGCTGCAAAACTATTGCTATCCACCATAGTTTTACTTCCCGCAGCAACCATCTTCAGGGTTTGTCGTTGGGAAATAGATCGGTAGTTCTCAACGCTGAACTCAACAAGCATGGGCAATAAATCTTATCTCCAACAATAAATAAATAATACTGGAAATAATAGCTTATCAGATTTCCTCCCATCCTTCTCCGCGTCTCTGTGACTTTGCAAAAAAAAGCGGGGTAGCCCCAAACAGCTACCCGAGCAATCTCAAGATTAAGAAATAAAATTGATGGGAAAGTCTTAAACAGCAACAGCTTCCTTCGCAGTAGAAGAAAGCTCGCCTGCAGCGTACTTAGCAGCAAATACATCCAAAGAAACTTGCTTAATCTTGCTAGCATTACCAGCAGTACCGAAAGCTTCATAACGCTTCAAACAAACTTGCTTCATATACTTGATAGAAGGCTTGAGGAAGTGACGGGGGTCGAAATTAGAAGGATCTTTAAATGCAGCTTCGCGAATAGCAGCAGTGATGGCCAAACGGTTGTCAGTATCGATATTTACCTTGCGCACGCCGCTCTTAATACCCTTTTGAATTTCTTCCAGGGGAACGCCATAGGTTTCAGGAATGTTGCCACCGTACTGGTTAATCATATCCAACCACTCTTGGGGTACGGAGGAAGAACCGTGCATTACCAAATGAGTGTTGGGTAAACGCTCGTGGATTTCCTCGATCCGGCTGATAGCCAAGATTTCTCCAGTAGGCTTGCGAGTAAACTTATAAGCACCGTGGCTAGTGCCGATCGCCACTGCCAGAGCATCTACTTGAGTGCGCTCTACGAACTCAGCAGCTTCATCCGGGTCGGTCAAAAGTTGTTCCTTGCTGAGGGTTCCTTCAAAACCGTGACCGTCCTCTTTATCTCCTGACATGGTTTCTAAAGAACCGAGGCAACCCAGTTCCCCTTCAACACTAGCACCAACTGAGTGAGCAACTTTCACTACTTCAGCAGTAACATTGACGTTGTACTCAAAGCTAGCAGGAGTTTTGGCATCAGCTTCTAAAGAGCCATCCATCATTACACTGGTGAAACCGTTGCGAATAGCGGAATAGCAAGTAGCAGGGCTATTGCCGTGATCCTGGTGCATAGCAATGGGAATGTGGGGGTAGGTTTCTACCGCTGCAGTAATCAAATGGCGGAGGAAATTTTCCCCAGCATATTTCCGCGCACCGCGAGAAGCTTGCAGAATTACGGGGCTATCTGCTTCTTCAGCAGCCTGCATGATCGCAATAATTTGCTCCATGTTATTGACGTTATATGCAGGGATGCCGTAGCCGTTCTCTGCAGCGTGATCCAAAAGCAACCGCATTGGTACAAGCGCCATAGGTTTCCTCCTAATATCTTTTTTTTGGTCTTCTGGGAATTAGTCAAGAAAGTTTATTCTTTCTTATTATTTCTCAATCTTAAGATATTTTTCAACTTTTGGAAGAAAAAAAAATTTTGCTTTTTTTGCTCTATATGAGAAAATTCGTGCTATAATCCTAGTTGGAAAGCTCATCTAGAGCGTATAGCACTACGCATTTAGGTTAGGACATTAATAAAGCCTGAAACCTAGTCATAGCCTGTTTTTGAATTTTGAATTTCTCAGTTTGAATTGCGCGTAGCGCTATACCTGCCGGTAGGGCGATCGTTCCCGCCCAGTTTAACCTCTTTTACTAAGCATCAATAATTCATGAGTAAAATATTAACATTAAAAATTCCAGAAAAAGTCTACCAGCCATTGGTGGAAATTGCTCAACAGCGAGGACAGTCTCCAGAGGAGTTTGCAATTCAGGGATTGATTTTTTCAATTCAGCATTTTGCAGACGATCCCGTGGAACCCTTTATCGGATCGGTAAATAGCAATATTCCAAACTGGACGGAAAACCACGATCGCTATTTAGGAGAGAAGTTAAAACTCTATCGACTTGCCCGTCAACAAAACCAAAAAATCATTACCACTAGTTGAAATTATTTGTTATTTATTGTTTGTTATTTGTTATTTGTTATTTGTTATTTGTTATTTGTTGTTGGTTGTTGGTTGTTTATGAATTTTCGCTGCTGTTTTCAATCATAGTATTCATTCAATCATAGTTTGTTATTTGTTGTTGGTTGTTTATAAATTTTGGCTGCTGTTTTCAATCATAGTATTCATTCAATCATAGTAAGAACTTTCAGTTTGACCAGTTAATTGATAAAATCTCTCTCTCCCTTCCCGATAACGCTTACTTTCGTAGCCCATCACATTTTTGATAATCCATTTTTGCGCTTTTCCCTCTTTCAGCAATAAGGCGATCGCCCTCTTCAACACTTCATCATTATCAATAAACTGCCCCTGAAACCATTGACTTGTTTTTTTCAAGCCATCTTTAGTTTTACTAGAACTTAGATGCAAATACATTAATGCTAATAAAACTTTAAATGACTTCTTCGCTTCTTTGTGGTAGTCTTCCTGGGCGATCGCACTCCAATCTTCAGCAGTAATTTTGCCAATATAGACCATCAGTTGCTCTTTGGCAACTATTTCTTTAGTTAAAGTTGTCAGTGTTGCCAGACTGACAGAAGGAAGCTGACGATAAAGATAGTCCATCACAATTGCTTTCAGCAGTGGTTCTCCCAAGAATTTTAGTTGCTGATCTGGTGTAGAACGCTCCTGGATCTTTTTTAAGTGGCGTTCCAATAAAGGAGCAATTAACTGCTTGTTTACCCAATTGCGGGTCTGGGGAAAACCCCGATCTAACTGCATCGCTCCTACTAAAGCTTTGAAAGCACGCTCAAAAGGATTGCGACGGCGCTGACGCAGTAAATATCGATCTTCTTTTAGGCTCAATAAAGGATAACTATCTCCCAATCCCAATTTAAACCACAGCTTGGTCAGCCTCTCCTCTTCCATCAGCTTCTCCCGTAAAGCCACAAACTTGCTCACCTCCAGATAGGGACAGTTACCATAGAGATAATCAGTAATAATTAGGTTGAGGATCGTATCTCCGAGGAAGTGAAGGCGATCGTTGTTGTTATCCGGTTCTTCCGTTTGTTGGGCGTAGGAACTATGGATTAAACTTTGAGCCAGGATATCTTTCTTTTTAAACTTAATCCCGATAACGTTTTCTACTAGAGTAAGATTCGATTCCATATTTTGACAATAAACAATAAACAATTAATAGTTTAGCATTGATAGTAATAGCCGAGGCTACCCGGACAGTTACATCATTTTATCGCTAACTCACCCTGGTCAGTGATAAAATTAAAAAATAAGATAATACGGGTTGATACTTTATATGAAATTTGATATAAGAAATGAGTAGCGATGATCTAAAACCAGTTATTTGGATTGGCTCAGCTTATGATGATTGGCTTGCTTTTCCCGATGATGTCCAGGATGTTATGGGCTACTCGCTGTATCTGGCACAACGGGGTGAAAAAGCCGATAATGCAAAGCCCCTTGCTGGTTTCAAAGGCTCATCGGTGCTGGAAATCGTCGATAACTATAATACGGATACGTATCGAGCAATTTATACTGTTCAGTTTGAAGGTGTGGTGTATGTCCTTCATGCATTTCAAAAGAAGAGCAAGAAAGGAATAGCAACACCAAAGGGCGATATAAAACTCATCGAGCAACGTCTTAAGCGAGCTAAGGAGCAGCATGGAACCAGAAAACAATGAAGACAAAATTGTTACAACTGCTCACCCATTTGAAGGGTTAGCCAATGGTAATGAGCGTTTGGCAAAAGCAGAAGTAGCGAGACAAATTAATTTTCTGATTGAGGAACGTGGTCTTAAGCAAAAAGAGGCTGCTGAATTATTAGGCATTACCCAGCCAGAAATTTCACAGCTTGCCACTGGTCGGTTAAGAGGTTTTACTTTTGACCGATTGTATCGTTGTTTACATGCTCTTGACGTAGACATTGAGATTTCCTTCATCTTAAATCGCTCAAAATCTGCTCAAACTATTACTAGCTAAAAACCAAGAGTAACAAGGCGAGTCTAGTTTCTGCCATAATAGCCCAGATGTTCGTCAATTCTTAAATTTTGAATTTTGAATTTTGAATTTTGAATTTTGAATTCGACGGAAGGAGCTGTCAACTGTCAACTGCTATAACGTCGTGAAAGTGGGCGAAATCAATATAGCGATGTCCTTCCCGGGTGTGAGAAACAATATCTACAAATTGCTTCTGCCAAAGAATCTCATTGGCTCCATAAACTTGACGAGCATGAATTGCTTGAGCTACTGTTTCATCTATTCCCGTCAGAGAAACAATTATCATCCCTTTTAACCTCCCTAAACTCGACCAGGTCTGACCGTAGAGAGGACTGGTTTCATCAATGGGGTGCATTGCGGTCCAAGTGAGAATAAAGGCTGGAGTGCGGTGGCGCAATAGCTTCAGTTCGTGCAACCGTCGCATAAAGTCCCCTTCCGCGCTAATTTCATCTCTCATGAAATAGACTCGCAGTTTGGCTTCCAGGATTTGATTTTGCCGCTGATTGGCCGTGCGAAACATTAAAGTTGGAATGCCTTGATAAGGAGTTATAACAGCGACGGAGCTGAAAATAACCTTTGCTGTGGGTTGGGAAAAGCGAGCAAATGCCAGTCCCGTCATTAAAGCAATACCTAAAATACTGACTAAGGCTTCAATGGCCACTATAATATTGGCGTAGGTAGTAATGGGAGCCATGGCACCGTAGCCAATAGTTGCTAGGGTTTGAACGCTGAAGAAAAAAGCATCCCAGAAGGAACCGGGTTGGGCGTTGGCGATACAATCCCCCCCGGCTAGATAAGCCAGAGCAAATAAGCCATTGAGTCCCAAATAGGAGAATACCATCAATAAGAGAAACCCCCACCAGGGAATGGTAAGCAAGAGATGATAGGGGTCTCGCCAATAGGAGTACCAAGCACCGAGACCGATGATTTCAAACTTGCCATGCTTTAAGGTGAGTTTCACTTTGGCTGGTAAGCAGTCTGCTCTGTTTTTTGTGAGGTGGGATTGGCGGGCAAATTTTCCTGAGGGCAGCATTATTGGACAATAAACAATTAACAATGAGCAATTAAGAGTTTTCTTGTTAATGGAGATCCCGTTCTAAATCGTAAATTACTTTTTCCCAGTACCAGTCCTCTGATTCACCGGGATTGCTTCTCCGAGCTTGTGTGAGTAACCGTTCCGCTAATTTTCAATCTCCTCTCACTAAAGTAAAGAGTCTCCGGAGCATACTTCCCTCGGTCTGACAACATTATTTGTCTGTTGCTGTGACCATTCATTGTACTGCTGTTCTCCTCGTTCAATGGCATCTTCTAAGAGCTTTTGGCTTTCCTCTGATAGTGAAGTGCAATGCTTTTTCTGCTCCCTCAATGGCCATTCTAGTTCCGCCAATGACTAAGTAAGCAGCTTTTTTGGCCAAGTCTTCCCAATCGTTCACTGTTTCTACTCCATTTCAATAATTCAATAATCTTTAGATTTGATTTAATCTATCGACACCATATTCTAACGAATCACTTGCTTCAATGTTAAGTTATATGAAGCAAAATATTAAGCTCTATTTCAACTTTCACCAAAATCCATCCAATTGGTCAGATTACCCCTAACTCCATGATAGGATGCAATCCGACATATTAAAAAAGATTAGGAGAAAAGTCTTGGTACTAAGGGTTGCTGTTGTTGGCTCGGGACCAGCTGGTTCCTCTGCTGCGGAAACTTTAGCAAAAGCTGGCATTGAAACTTATTTATTCGAGCGCAAGCTGGATAACGCCAAGCCTTGCGGTGGTGCTATTCCTTTATGCATGGTGGGTGAATTTGAATTACCACCAGAAATTATCGATCGCCGGGTGAGAAACATGAAGATGATCTCCCCTTCTAACGTTGAGGTGGACATTCATCTTCCCAAGGAAGACGAATATATTGGTATGTGCCGTCGGGAAGTATTAGATGGCTTCATGCGCGATCGCGCAGCCAAGTTAGGTGCTAACTTAATCAACGGCACTGTTTATCAGTTAGACATTCCCACCAACAATACCGACCCTTATACTTTGCACTATGCGGATCATTCCAACAAGAGCAAAGCCAAAGGGGAAATGAAAACCCTGAAAGTAGATTTGGTCATTGGTGCTGACGGAGCCAACTCCCGGGTTGCCAAAGCCATTGATGCTGGGGATTATAATTACGCCATCGCCTTCCAAGAGCGCATCCGCCTGCCAGAAGATAAAATGGCATTCTACCAAGATATGGCGGAAATGTACGTAGGTAAAGATGTTTCTCCAGATTTCTACGCTTGGGTATTTCCCAAATACGACCACGTAGCCGTGGGTACGGGAACCATGAAAGTCAATAAAGCAATTATTAAAGACTTGCAAGTAGGCATTCGCACTCGGGCAGCCAAGAAATTAGAAGGTGGAGAAATTATTAAAGTAGAAGCACATCCCATTCCCGAACATCCCCGTCCTCGCCGGGTAGTAGGTCGGGTAGCCTTAGTAGGAGATGCTGCCGGAACTGTAACCAAGTCTTCTGGAGAAGGTATTTACTTCGCAGCCAAATCCGCTCGCATGTGCGCCGAAACCATTGTAGAAACTTCCAACAACGGACAGCGAGTGCCCACAGAAAAAGACCTCAAGCTTTATTTGAAGCGTTGGGATAAGAAGTACGGCATGACCTATAAAGTGTTAGATATTATGCAACGGGTCTTCTATAATTCTGATGCCAGTCGGGAAGCTTTTGTAGAAATGTGTGCCGATGTGGACGTACAAAGGCTCACTTTTGATAGCTATTTGTATAAAACTGTAGTACCTGCTAGTCCCCTGGTTCAGATTAAACTCACAGCCAAAACTATCGGCAGTCTCTTAAGAGGGAATGCTTTAGCTCCCTAGTTGTGGGATTATCCCCCTAAATCCCCCTCCCCCCTTTGGTCCCCCCCACTGGGGGAGAAACAGGGGGGGGGACTTTCAATCTATTAATTATTAGCTTGACCAATTAATTAGTGGTTATTGTTATATAGCATTTCTTGGACTCATGAGGTACATCTATATACCTGTCTCCTGCCTCAAAACCTATTTCTCTGTACCTCAATTCCCCTCCTGGGAGGCACCCACCCCTAACCCCTCCCAAACCCACCCCTAACCCCTCCCGGGAGGGGAGAGGGGAAGGGGGTGGGTTACTGTTCCCTAAAATACCGAGATTGTGTACTTCACTAGCTTGGGAAACGCTATAGATAATTGGCAAGAGTTTTTTAGATAAACCATAGATTTAGAACAACAATTACAAAAATAAACATCCCACCAATAACCATCCTAAATCATCTGCGTTCATCTGTGTTCATCTGCGGTTAAAAAAAAGTCCATCATGGCAAAACTGTAGCCAGCTATACCAAAAGTCTCCAAATTACTGAGAAAGATTTTCAATAATTCCTACAAGAAAATCTTACCAACAACCATCTTATATCATCTGTGTTCATCTGCGTCCATCGTTCGACTGAGCGGAGTCGAAGTCTGCGGTTTAAAAAAGTCCATCATGGCCAAACTGTAGCCAGTTATACCAAAAGTCTCCAAATTACTGATAAAGATTCTCAATAATTCCTACAAGAAAATCTTACCAACAACCATCTTATATCATCTGCGTTCATCTGCGTCCATCTGCGGTTCATATTTTCTTAGATTTAAATTTCTTGGTCTAGAATCTCAAGATTCCTCCGAATAACCACAGTGTTGGGATGATTCGTTCCTAACTTCCTTTCGAGAATATCTAAAGCTTGTTGGTAGAGGGGTCTAGCTTGTTGGTACTTTCCTTGTGAAGAGTAGAGTTTAGCTAGGTTGTTGAGACTTTTGGCTACATCTGGATGTTGTTGTCCTAGCAGTTGCTGTCTCGTTTCTAGAGCTTCTAGATACAAGAGTTCTGCTTGTTGGTACTTTCCTTGATTCGAGTAGAGTCCGGCAAGATTGTTGAGACTGGCGGCTACATCTGGATGTTGTTGTCCCAGCAGTTGCTGTCTCATTTCTAGAGCTTCTAGATGCAAGATTTCTGCTTGTTGGTACTTTCCTTGATTCGAGTAGAGTGCGGCTAGGTTGTTGATAGTGTTGGCTACATCTTTGTGTTTTGGTCCTAGCAGTTGCTTATACATTTCTAGGGCTTGTAGATATAAGGGTTCTGCTTGTTGGTACTTTCCTTGATTCGAGTAGAGTGCGGCTAGGTTGTTGATAGTGTTGGCTACATCTTTGTGTTTTGGTCCTAGCAGTTGCTTATACATTTCTAGGGCTTGTAGGCACAAGAG
>JH610892.1 GCA_000252485.1 Prochloron didemni P4-Papua_New_Guinea
GGTGTTGGCTACATCTTTATGTTTTGGTCCTAGCAGTTGCTTATACATTTCTAGGGCTTGTAGATACAAGGATTCTGCTTGTTGGTACTTTCCTTGAGAATAGTAGAGTCTGGCTAGGTTGTTGATAGTGTTGGCTACATCTTTATGTTTTGGTCCTAGCAGTTGCTTATACATTTCTAGGGCTTGTAGATACAAGGATTCTGCTTGTTGGTACTTTCCTTGAGAATAGTAGAGTCTGGCTAGGTTGTTGAGACTGGTGGCTACATCTGGATGTTGTTGTCCCAGCAGTTGCTGTCTCATTTCTAGAGCTTCTAGATGCAAGATTTCTGCTTGTTGGTACTTTCCTTGATATAGGTAGAGTAAAGCTAGGTTATTGAAACTGGTGGCTACAGATGGATGTTGTGGTCCTAGCAGTTGCTGTCTCATTTCTAGGGCTTCTAGGTATAAGAGTTCTGCTTGTTGATACTTTCCTTGATATAGATATAGTTCAGCTAGGTTGTTGAGACTGGTGGCTACATGTGGATGTTGTGGTCCTAGGAGTTTCCTTCTCATTTCTAGGGCTTCTAGGTATAAGGGTTCTGCTTCTTGATACCTTCCTTGATATAGATATAGTTCAGCTAGGTTGTTGAGACTGGTGGCTACATCTGGATGTTTTTCTCCCAGTAGTTGCTTTCTCATTTCTAGGGCTTGTAGGCACAAGGGTTCTGCTTGTTGGTACTTTCCTTGATATAGATATAGTTCAGCTAGGTTGTTGAAACTGGTGGCTACATCTGGATGTTCTTGTCCCAGTAGTTGCTTTCTCGTTTCTAGGGCTTGTAGGTAGAAGGGTTCTGCTTCTTGATACCTTCCTTGATCTAGGTAGAGTTCAGCTAGGTTGTTGAGACTGGTGGCTACATCTCGATGTTCTTCTCCCAGGCGATCGCGCGTTATTGACAAACATTGTTCAAACCAAGGTTCTGCTTGTTCGTAAGCTCCTTGACCTTTATAAAATCTACCCAAACCCAAAAACGGCCAAATTAAATCTTCATCTTCTATCCAGTTAGTGAGAGTTGTAACAACTTCCGCTAGATGAGGGATGGCAGAACTAACAGTTTCTATTTCCTGGCGAGTTGGGGTTTCTGGAATTTCTTTTGCTACTGCTACCATTACTTGACAAAAACGACTTTTAGATTCATCTACCCAATTCATCAACTCCAACTTAGTCTGGAAAAACTCCCGTATGAGGGGATGTAAAACATATTGGTGTTTTTCAGTTAATTGTAAAAGATGCCAAGAGATTAAATACTCATTTCTCACATCCTCCAAATTTTCTTCATCCCATTCTGGCAAACAAGCCGCAACCAAATCCCAGTCAAAAGGCGCTGGGGCAAATAAACTGAGCCAACAGCCTAAGTTTCGTGCTTGTTCTGGAAGTCTAACCCAAGTCAACTCAAAAGCTGCCGCCACTCCTAAGTTAGCTGTCATATCAGCTTCAGTCTTACACAAGGCTCTTGCAGCTAATTTTTTATTGTCTAACCTTGCTTGAACTTTAGCTAAAGTCAGAGTTTCGTCCCTATCCAAATACCTTCCTACCAACTCCAGTGCCAAAGGTAAATATCCCAACCATTGACATAGTGCTTTTGCTGGTTCTAACTCTCTCTCAATCCGTTCGTCCCCTACAATAGTTTTTAATAACTCCAAGGCTGCAGCGGGAGAAAGCACTTCTAAATCTAAGCACTTGATAGAAACTCCCAATCTTTGTCTGGTGGTGAGGAGTAAGGAAAAATAGGATTCTGCAGGGGGTAAATAGGGTTTAATGGCTGGATAATCTTCTACATTATCCAGGATGATGAGAACTTTCTCTTTTTCCCAGTTGCGCCAGCAATATTGAACTTGTTCCCACAAGTCTAAATTGTCGGGAGGATTTAAGTTTAAATGGGTTCTGGCAAAGCTAACAATTTGAGTTCCTAAGTTTTTGGCTTGTTTTGCTTGCAACCAGCAGATTCCGCCGGGATAACTGTTGAGATGGTAGTGCTTGCGAGCGTATTGTAGGGCTAATTCTGTCTTGCCAACTCCACCCATGCCCGTAATAGCAGCAATAATGGCAATGCTTTGATTCTGCTGCAGTTCGACGACCCTCTCTGCAAGCGGACACTGAGCCCTTCGACTGCGCTCAGGGACCACGGAGTCGAAGTGTAGTTGCTGGTCCAGTTCTTCCAGCACCTCGTCCCTGCCGACAAATTGTACTGCACCGCTACGAGGAATGTTTTGTGGAGAATTAATAAATTGTTCCCTCTTCAGAGCAACGCTATATACAGAACTATTGATAGTTTCTTTTGTCTCTAGATCTTCAGCTTCTTTCGTTTTGATATCATCCCAATCCACAATTTCTTCCCAGTCTAAATTCAAGCGATCGCAAATTTCTAGAAAATTTTGGCGATAGATAGAATTACCATTGAAGAAATTAGAAACCGTACTGCGAGACATCATTAGGTCTTCTGCAAGGTCTATCTGTCGTAAATAGCCTTGACGCTTAAAAGCCAATTTCGCTTTCTCTATAAATGGAGCAGCAACTTTTAGAGAACGGGAGGACATGCTAGTGGTTGGAAGAATATAGACAAACATGAGGTTAGTCACGAACTCAGTCACGAACTCAGTCACGAACTCAGTCACGAACTCAGTCACGACCGTGAATTGCACCGTATACCATGGAGATAGTCAATAAATCTGGGTTAAATCATGATTTAACCCTCATTCTATAATATTCGGAAACTACCATGGCAAATAACGTAAAAACCATCCAACTAGAAATCGACGAAGACTACTACGATGCTATTAAACATCTAGAAAAGGCTACAGGAGGTCATACTGGAGAAGTAATCAGAGATGCAATAGGTTTATACACTTGGATAGAAAAGCAGTACAGAAATGGATATTCTGTAGTAACCTATAAGAATGGGAGAGCGGAAAGAGAGTTAAATGTCAACTTTTTTAAAGTTAACTGATGGCACTTTCTCAAGATAAAACTTGCAGGCAAAAATGACTTCAGAAGAAAAGGAAAATCCAGACTCCAAACCAAAAACTGATTCAGTTACAGATAAGTTTCCTGTTTTCAAAAGATCTTTGTCCTTAAATGCACCCTCTTTGTCCTTAGATTCCTCAAAACCAGATAGTCCTCTGCGAGAAACCACCGCCTCCTTTCTCGCTAAAATTATTGTTTGGACTTTCACAGGGAGTATTGCATTTAGTTTTATCATATTAGCCGGTCAGCTTTGCTATTTCCTTCTGTTTACCCATAACCTGCAGCATGAGGAAATTATTACTTTGCACGGAGAGATTTTTGAACAAACATTTGAGCTGTTTAAAACTGTGTCAGCAGTTGTTTCTGGACCCATAGGTTTTGTTTTGGGGTTCTACTTTCGGGAATCTCTGAGCAAGGAGAAAGAATCTCTGAGCAAGGAGAAAGAATCTCTGAGCAAGGAGAAAGAATCTCTGAGCAAGGAGGAAACTTAGCAGTACTCCTTTCATTTCTTCCCCCTCCCTACTATCCCCCAAAACATTCCCCCAGCAATAATTATACCCAAAGCAGCAGCAGGAATTCCCCACTGAAAAGCAGGTTTTTCCGCTGCTTTCTCTTTTGCTTCTTTCACATCTTCTACTACCTCCTCACTCTCTACCGGTGCAGTTTTTGCCGGAGTCACTGTCACAGTATAACTGAGCTGAAAAGGCAGAAAATCCCCATCAGACTTAG
Organism: Prochloron didemni P4-Papua_New_Guinea; assembly: GCA_000252485.1. Lineage (GTDB taxonomy): Bacteria > Cyanobacteriota > Cyanobacteriia > Cyanobacteriales > Prochloraceae > Prochloron > Prochloron didemni. The sequence goes on from JH610892.1 coordinate 3,731, forward strand.
GACTACCCTTGAGAACTAATTCATAAATTCCCGCTTGAGGAAAAATAATATTGGCACCAGGAATATCAGTATATTGCTCCACAGAAATAGCTGTAAGTTCCGGATTCAAAATTGCCTCATCCTTCCCTTGATTCTTAACTGCTAACTCGCAGTCGCAGGCCCTTAAAGGAATCAACTTTCCTCCCTGACGAGTCAGAGCAAACCAAGCCCTATTAGGTTCCCCAGCCCTAGGATTGTGATTGGGTTCGATATGAAAAGTAGCCCCCACATTGGCATCGGTTTTCACTGTATGTGCTAACGTTGGAGTTATTTGAACTAGAAATAAAAAGATAAATAGAATTAATTTGTTGTTGGTTGCCTGCACTGAGCGTAGTCGAAGTGTTGGTTGCCTGCACTGAGCGTAGTCGAAGTGTTGGTTATTTGTTATTTGTTGTTTGTTGTTTGTTGTTTGTTGTCTGTTTTGCATCAAAATCATATTTTTACGATAATCATCAATTATATAAACAAGGCGTTTTAACTGTCAACTATCAACTGTCAACTGTCAACTATCAACTATGACGTTTTGTCATAGTTAATTTGCTACTTTTCAAGTACTATAGATCTGAATTAAATCTCATCTTAGAACCCATCACCCATGATTCATCACTTAGAATCATTGAACCTGTTAGATTTACTGCTAATTATTGCTCAAGGATTTTTAGGCAGTTTCGGTCACTGCGCCGGAATGTGCGGTCCTTTAACAGTTTCCTTCTCCCTTTCCCAGCAAAATAACACATCTGCCAATTGGAAAACCAGTCTTGCTTTTCACTTTTTGCTCAACTTCGGACGGGTAGGCAGCTACGTTCTAGTAGGTTCTGCTTTGGGTGGAGTGGGTTCCGTGGTAATCGCCAGCGGACAGTTAGCCGGAGTTGGTAGCGCCCTGCGTCAGGTGATGGTGATCATAACCGGATTGATGTTGATTTGGTTTGGCTTAGTACAAATTAATCCTCAATTTTTACCTCATTTACCCCTATTGCATCCGATTCAAGGAAAATTACACCGGCGGTTGAGTTCTGCCATGACTGCCCTATCCCTACAAACTCGCTGGTGGACTCCCGCTCTTTTAGGAGCAGTTTGGGGTTTGATTCCCTGCGGTTTTCTCTATGCTGCCCAAATTAAAGCTGCAGAAACAAGTAATCTTTGGTGGGGTGGAGCCACCATGCTAGCTTTCGGACTGGGAACCATGCCCATGATGCTGGGGGTAGGAGTATCTGCATCCAGACTCAGTGCCAGCAAACGGAGTCAGTTGTTTCGCTTAGGAGGTTGGGTAACTCTAGCCATTGGCATTCTCACTCTCTTGCGTAGTGATGCCATGGTAGATTATACCGGTCATGGGGCTATCTTCTTGCTCATTGCTGCTTTGCTGGCTCGTCCTCTCAAGCATATCTGGGGCCAACTGTTAATCTATCGTCGCGCTCTGGGGGTGGGTTGTTTTGTCCTGGCACTGGCCCATACAGCACATATGGTTCATCATAGTTTAAATTGGACTGTACAGAGTGTGGGTTTTATGTTGCCTCAACATCAACTGGGAATAGCTACAGGAACCATTGCTCTAATGTTGATTACCCCCGCAGCCCTAACCAGTTTTGACCGCTGTCAGCAAGCTTTGGGAAAGTATTGGCGCTGGATTCATTTATTGTCCGTTCCCGCTTTAGTTTTGGCCGCTATTCATACTGTGGCCATTGGTTCCCATTATCTAGGAGAATTAACATATTCTTGGGCTCATCAAATTAGATCTGTAGGCATAGTTTGTCTTGTTGTAGGAGTTTTCTTGGCCCGCTCTCGAAGGGATCCGCTTCGGGGACTTTTTTCTCTGATGAAGGTATTTCAATCCTAAGCTGTTGACTGTTAATTTTTCATGATCTAGCATTTGTGAATTGTGAATTGTGAATTTTGAACTTTAAATTGCCCGTAGCCCTATATAATAACTAACAAGCTCATTTAAACGAATTCCTATGCAAGCGATTTGGGAACTAGATTTTTACTCCCGCCCCCTCCTAGACGAAAACCAAAAGAAAATATGGGAAGTGCTAATCTGTGAAAGCCCCCAGAAAATCGATCGCGACCCTAACACCCTCTTTAAATACTCCCAATTTTGCGACAGTACTACCGTCAACTCCATTTTTTTGCGGGAGGCGATCGAGAAGGCCATCAATACTGCACCTCAGTCTCCCCAAAAAATCCGCTTCTTCCGCCGCCCAATGAACAATATGATTTGCAAAGCCTGTGAAGAGCTAGGGATTTCCCCCGTTCCCAGTCGCCGCACCTACGCTCTAGATAGCTGGCTCGCAGAACGGATAGAGTCCTTCTATCCCCAACAAGAAGGATACCATGCAGCAGCAGCTAATTCTGCTTCCATCCAATATCCCGCCATGAATGTCATTCCCTTACCAGAAGCAGTGAAGGGAGATAAAGGAGATAAATGGGCGTTCGTCACCCTAGAAGTAGAAGCCTTTGCCGACATGAACCAGTGGGATATTGGTTTTGGCGAAGCATTTCCTCTACAACTAGCAGGTTTGGACTCGGAAGCCAAAATTCCCGGACTGCTGTTGTTTTCTCCCAGAGCCACCGCTTTAGCCGCTTGGATGTCAGGTTTGGAAATGGGATATCTTCAGTTTGAAGCAGGTTCCCGACCCATTATTCGCTTAGAAACCGGATTTAGCGATAGTTGGATTTTAGCTAATCTGACCAATGCTGGAACCTTGCAAGAAGCAGAAGGATTTAGTAAAGCTCAACAAGAAGCTAAAGGAGTTCATTTCCTCGCGATTCAGTCCAGTCCAGAATCCGAATCTTTTGCTGGATTTTGGTTATTGCGCAGTTGAATCTAACAATTAATTATTGTTTAGAGAAAATCAATATAGCAGTTGATAGTTGATAGTGGACAGTTGATAGCTCCTTCGGTCGAATTCAAAATTAAAAATTCAAAATTCAAAATGAAGAATTGACGAATGTCTCCGCAAAAAATGGCAGAAACTATACTCGCCTTATCCCTCTTGCTTTTTAGCTTGTTGTCAATTTTCAGATTCGGTCGAGTTATACAGCAACCTGCCGGTTGCTTAGGTAACAAATATCGTCTTATCCTTGAGATTATAAAAAACCAAATGAAGCGGCACTTATTCCTAAAGTGATTGAAACTGAAGCAGAATACCAACAAAATCTGAGTATAGCTGAAAGGTTAATTGCTAAAAAGAAAAATCGTACTCCTGAAGAAACTGTACTACTTCGTCTTTTAGTGAAACTAATTGAGGATTATGAGGAAAATAATTATAACCTTCAAGAGTGGCGAGATACTCCACCAGAGGAAATTTTACAGCATCTTATTGAAGTAACTCATACTACAAAAGCGGATTTAGTTTCCATTATTGGTTGCTCGAAAGAATTAATTGACGCAATTGTTAATGGCAAACGTTCTCTTAGCAAAGAAGAAGCAAAAAAGTTGGGAGAATACTTTAAAGTAGCTCCCAATATATTTAATCTATAAATATATATTTCCCTCTCTCA
>JH610893.1 GCA_000252485.1 Prochloron didemni P4-Papua_New_Guinea
ACAACCAATGAAAAACCTTCGTGCTTTATTCCACTCTCGAACCCTGGCACGGGGTTCCACGGATACTCGCTACACTCTTGCCGAAGCCTGTCTCATTGGATTAGTCTCTGCCTTCGCCGCCCTCTTACTTAAAGAAGGCATTGGCTGGCTGGGAGCATATCGTATTTCTGCAGCCCATCAGTTTGGGGAAAAATTCGTTCTGCCCCTTGCCGGACTCATTGGTGGCATGTTAGCAGGTTGGTGCTTAGAATACATGTCCCCAGCAGCTGGTGGAGGAGGTATTCCCCAAGTAAAAGCCGTCCTCGCTCAGTTTCCCATTCCCCTTTCCCTGCGAGTGGCAGCAGTGAAAACCATCGGCACTATCTTCATCCTCGGTTCCGGTTTCACCCTCGGTCGTCGCGGTCCCACAGTACATGTAGGCGCAGCCTTGGCAGCCGAACTGAGCCGCTGGCTGCCCACTTCCCCAGAACATCGCCGTCAGACCATCGCTGCTGGAGCTGCAGCTGGTTTAGCTGCCGGTTTCAATACTCCCATTGCCGGGGTTTTGTTCGTCGTTGAAGAACTGATGCGAGACGTGTCTAACTTGACCCTAGAAACTGCCATTCTCGCTTCTTTTACTGGAGCAGTAGTTTCCCGAATGTTGGGTTCTGTAGGCCTCAATTTAGACAATACTATTCTCCAGAGCCAAACTGCCAGTTTCTCCGCACCAGAAATTCCCTTTTACTTGCTTCTGGGAATTATTGCTGGAATTTTCGGCGGATTGTTCAATCGCGGAGTTCTTTTCAGTCTTGCTTTCAATCGTCGCCTCAGTTTGAGCAAGGCCATGAGTATAGGATTGGCCGGGTTAATTTCCGGCTCCATTGTGGCTTTTCTGCCAGATTTTTTTCGGGATAACGCCGGTTTGCGGGAATTTTTGCTCGCTGGAGAACTAGACTGGCAAGCAACAGCCATCGCCTTCATCGCTCATTTCGGTCTCACCCTTCTCGCTTACGGTTCCGGCGCTCCTGGAGGACTGTTTGCCCCAGCTTTAGTTCTCGGTTCTTCTTTGGGCTATTTATTAGGTACTGGAGCGATGTTTCTAACCGGAGATGGTTCCACCTACACTTATGCCTTAGCGGGAATGGGAGCATTTTTTACCGCTGTAGTCCGGGTTCCCGTCACTGCCATTGTCATTGTCTTTGAAATTACTACCGATTTCAATTTAGTCCTGCCCTTAATGATTTCCTGTGCAGTTGCTTATATTGTTGCCGAGAGTGTTTCTCCAGGTTCTCTCTATCAACACTTACTAGAAAATAGCGGTATCCAACTAGATGAAGATGTTCCCCCCAACAAAGACTATCTTCTGGATTTAAAAGCAGCTGAGGTAATGCAAGCAAATGTAGAAACTTTAGATTCCCAGCTAAGTTTAGCTGATGTAGTGCAGGCCATGGGTCGCTCTCACCATCGAGGCTTTCCAGTAGTAGAAGAGAATAAGTTGGTAGGCATGGTAACTCAGGGAGACTTAGAACGATTGGCAGGAATGGCAGACAACACTCCTTTAAAGCAGTTTATGACTCAGAGAACCCTAACTGTGAATGCATCTGCTTCCCTGTCGGAAGTTCTTTATTTACTCAATCGCTATCAACTATCTCGCCTTCCAGTAATGGAAGGAAATCAGCTCAAAGGAATTATCACCCGCAGCGATATTATTCGGGCTGAAGCTATTAGATTAGGGGGACAAATTGCTTTACCCAAACCTCAACCATCTTCTCTCATCTATCAAACTCGGGTTCCTACCAAAAGCAAAGGAAAGATTTTGATTCCTTTAGCTAATCCCCATACTGTTACGGTTTTGCTAAAAATTGGCGCTGCCATCGCCCGTCACCAAGAATATGAAATAGAATGTCTGCAAATAATTCGCGCTCCCAAACATGATGTTTCCCCCCAAACTGACTTCCATGCCCTCAAAAGTCGCAAGTTATTACATCAAGTAGAAAGATTGGGCCGAAAATGGCAAATTCCCATTCAGACCCAAATCCGTCTGGCTCAAGACTTAAGCCAGACTATTTTAAATACTATCTCCCAGCTAAAAATTGATATAATCTTAATGGGTTGGCGGGGAAATACCAGTACACCCAAGCATATTTTTGGCAACTTAGTAGATACAATTATAGATAAAGCAGATTGCCATGTGGTCTTAGTTAAACCCAGTAAAAATTCCCATTGTTATCCCCATCAATCCAGCGTCAAGACCAAATGGTTAATTCCCATTGCTGGAGGACCCAATTCTCGAAGAGCCATAGAACTTTTACCCAGTTTCCTGGCACTAGCAAATAATCATTGGCAAGACTACTCTTTAGTAGAAATTAGTCTCTGTCAAGTTTATACCCCTTCTTTGCCTAAATACGATTCCACTGTTTTAGAACAGGCCAAAAAACTCTTGCAGGAGACAATTCAAGTAGAAGCAATAACTATTTCTATTTGCTCTGATTCAGTTTCCGAGGCAATTATTGACTTGGTCAATAACCAAGGGTACGATGTAGTTATGTTGGGAGCTAGTCGAGAAGGGTTATTACAACAGACAATAGGAGGGAATATTCCCGAGGCGATCGCCCGTAAGCTAGGTTGTACTGTTCTATTAGTTCGGTCAGCCTTTCAATAAACAATTAACAATGAACAATTAACAATGAACAATTAACAATTAACAATTAACAATTAACAATTAACAATTAACAATTAACAATTAACAATTAACAATTAACAATTAACAATTAACAAAAAGATGTTTTATCGCAATTCTCATAGCTATGAAGTACACAATTTCGAGATTTTAGGTTCCCCTCCTGGGAGGGGTTAGGGGTGGGTGGCCTCCCGGTCGGGGAATTGAGGTACCCCAGAAATAGGTTTTGAGGCAGGAGTTTTGTCGTAGGGTGGGCATTGCCCACCACAACATCTATCGCTGTGGTCAACAGCGGTATCAATAGTCTTCTGACTCTCTGCAGTTACAATATTCTCAGAAAACTAGATCGGGACTTACGCAAACCAACCTAGTATAGCGCTACGGGCAATTAAAAATTCAAAAACACGCTATGACTAGGTTTCAGGCTTTATGAATGACAATACCTAAATGCTTCGTGCTATATCAATACCTTGGGGTGAGAAACCGGGTTTCTTTTATAAATCTTGATATAGCGATCGCGTTATCTGAGACGGCGATCCGGAACGGATCCGCTTCGCGGCGCGCGTTATCTGAATTTTGTCGTAGGGTGGGCATTGCCCACCACAACACCTATCGCTGTGGTCAACTAACCCCTCCCGGTCCAACCCACCCCTAACCCCTCCCGGTCCAACCCACCCCTAACCCCTCCCAGGAGGGGAATTGAGTCGTAGGGTGGGCATTGCCCACCACAACATCTATCGCTGTGGTCAACTAACAAGAAATCTTATAGTTTTCATCTATAGCGCTTCGCGCTATATTTAAAGAAAACCAATTGTTCTACCTACCCCCTTATTAAAGACAAAGAAAACCAATTTTTTTCACCCCTTCTTAAAGACAAAGAAAACCAATTTTTTTCACCCCTTTTTAAAGATAAAGAAAACCAATTCTTCTCCCCCCTTCTTAAAAAAGAAAACCAATTCTTCTCCCCCCTTTTTAAGGATAAAGAAAACAAGTTCTTATCACCCCTTGTTAAAGATAAAGAAAACAAATTCTTCTACCCCCTTGTTAAAGATAAAAAAAACAATTCTTCTCCCTTCTTCTTAAAGATAAAAAAAACAAATTCTTCTCACTTCTTTTTAAAA
>JH610894.1 GCA_000252485.1 Prochloron didemni P4-Papua_New_Guinea
AGGAACCCTATATAACAATTCACAATTCACAATTAATTATATTATATTAGGATTAAGTACTTCGATAATTTTAGCAAGCTCCTCAGTAAGTTTTGAGTATTTTGCTTTTAAATCTAGAAATTTTTCCTGGCGATCGCTTTCGTAGTCTCTCAAGCGAAAGGCTATATTTAACAAATTCTCGGCTAGATTTTCGTGACCCCTTTGTTTTTTAGCAAACTGCTGTAGTTCGGTATAATATCCTTCCGTTCGTAATTTATCCATCCACAATTCAAATTGCGCCTCCCGTCCTTGAGAAATAGCTTCATAAGTAACTTTTAGTTGTGCTGGTAGATTAGTTAAAATCCACTGTTTCCGTTGAGATTTACCCCACTGATTCTGTAAGTAATTGGTTAGGATAGTTGTTATTATTGTCAACATTCCACCGATAACTACTCCAATCAAAGGACTAGAGAAAAGTTTAGTCCACCAGCTAGTTTTTGCTTGGATCTCAAGATTTTCAATTAGTTGACGTTCGGTTATTTCTTTTTCCGTCTTCTTATCTCGTCCTGCAACTTGTATCAGTAGATTAAATTTACCACTTTTTTTTCCTAGAAATGCAAAATTTACAGGAGTAGTTTGCGGAAGCTCTACTTCACAAGCTAATTTTTTCTTTGTCCCATGCTGACAAGAAATATTTTCCTTCATATCTAGCTGACTCCGAGGAAAAAACACTGTTACAGTAGCAATATCTATTTTCTCAGAATCAATCCAAACCTTGATATTCATTTCTTCTCCCTCTTTTAATAACTTTCGGTCAACAAAAGTTTGCAAGGGCAGGAGTTTAGTCTCAGATCTTACTGATTGAGTTTCTGAGTTTGCTAAGACGGGAACTAAGGGGAAGGCGATCGCTGCAAGCCAGATAAAAATCACTAAAAGATATTTTAGGTTGAAAATTAAATTTACAAGTTTTCCATTTTGTTTCACTTTTTATCTCCAGATTTGTATTCATTCTCAAAAAAGATTTTCAAAGCTTGTTCGTAGACTTGATTGCGAATAATCAGCTTCAGATTAGTTGAACGTTTGATAATTCCCATGAGAAGAAGTTCCTGAGCATGAGGTGCTTCTTCCCTTCGTTCTTCCGGTTTATGGCGCAAAATTTTACATACTGCTTCACAGTAAGAATCACCGCTATTGCGCAGATAATGATATACATGAAGTAGGTTGGCATCATCCCCATAGAGAATATGTTGTTTTACTAGTTGTTCGATCTTCTCAGGAAGACTATCTCTAGTTGCATTTCTCGATTCCTCATTTTCATCTATTAATCCCAAAAGACGTTGGGTTAAATATGGATGTCCGTCACACCATTGATGAACGCAGTCTGAAATTAACTCAACTATCCCAGGAGGAAAATTATTTAAATTTCTGGCAAGACCCAATACTTGTTCCTGGGAAAAATCATCAAGTAGAAAGGTCTTGCAGATATTTCTCAAGGGAGAATTTTTGCTCTGAATTAGCTTATCCAAGTCCAGGTCTCCTGCAAAAATAAATATAACTTTTTTATAAAAATCTCGGTCATTGGCTATACCCCGACCGCGAGTAAAAAAACTTCTCAGAGTTGAAAATAAAGGTAAAGTTAACTCTTCAGATATATTGCTAAGTTCGTCCATCATCAAAACTAACTTTCGCACCCGTTGCGTTTTCTCAGCAATTAATCTCAAGTATCTCAAAAATGAGAGTTGATTGGTAACTTGTTCGGGAGTTAGATTAGGATTTGTATTCTCAACTATTAATTCACCAAGTCCATGTTCAATCTCAGTACAAAACATCGGGTAAAATTGAGCTGGTTCTAGGTCAGCTAGAAGCGATAAGTCCAGGTATACTACACCGTAACCATGGTTATGCAAGCGAGAATGAATTTGGTAAAGTAGGGTAGTCTTTCCCGACTGAGTTGGAGCTTGGAGAACAATGTAGTCATCTTTATTTTCAAGATGAGTAATAATCCCATCTAGCTCTACTCGCTGGGCAATAATGTCCCGATGTTCTTCTGGATTGAGAGCCCCGCTAGTTTCAAAAATTGTCATGGTTGAGAACCTATTACTTCTAGTTGATATTGTTCGGTTAATTCCTCAATGTCGCTTCGTTTTTTCATCAGTTTGGCAAATTCCTTAAATGTAAAGTAGTATTTGTTATTCTTTTTGCTCAAGGTTGAATAGATTAGCAAAGTTTCGAGGCTCGATTTTACTCCCTCAATTGGTATATTTCGTCCTTTAAATTCTTCTAGAACTTCTGAATCTGTAAACTCTTGGTAAGACCACATTAGGTAAACTATTAATTTTTCCAGTGCGGTAGATTGACCCCAGATTAAACTTTGAAAATATTCGTAAAACTCTTGAGAAGTAACTACCTCATCAACATATTCTTCAGTAATTATGCGCTTTTGCTTTTGATTGATTATTTGAATTAAACTATCGCAAATATACTGGATCGTGTTGGGGTGTCCAACAGTTAGTTTAAGTAGATCCTGGACAATAGCAGATTCATTTTCAAATTTAACTCCCAATGTTTTCATTGGTACTCTTATTAACTCTTCAGCAGCCTTTTCTTCTAAAAAACCAATTTTCAGAGGACTGCAAAAGTTGAATAAGGGTGAATTGGGATGGCGCATTCGTTTAACCAGGGTTGTGGTTCCACTAAAAATAAAACCGATGTTTTCCCGCTGTGACAAACTGCGAAAAGTTTTGAATAATTGTTCTTGATTTTCTAGATCGTAGGCGAGAAGTTCATCAACTTCATCAAAAATAAAGATAAATTTTCGATTATTGGACTGTTGATTGAGATTGCGAATTAATCGATGCAGTAGCAAGGGTGAAGTATGACTAAACTTGGCAATTTCTTCTTCTAACTCTGGATAAGCTAATGCTAGCTCTTGGTAAAATATATCGTAATTATTAACTACTTGTAAATCGAAGTAAAACACTTGATATGTCGGTAGGCTCTTCAGAAGAGGATAAATGGTATTGAGCAGGGAAGTTTTGCCTGTTTTTCGATTGGCAAGTAAAGCGTAGTTGTTGCGGTCAATGTTTTGCAGTAAGATTTTCTCTTCTTTAGCTCTACCAAAAAACATTTTTCTTTTTACTGGTCCGGATACAGTGTAAGGGGAGATGGCAACTAAGTCAATTTGTTCTAGTATACAGTTGGTTAGTTGTTGAACGGGAGATTTAGCGGCGAGAATATCCCAAATTTTATCGCGGTTCAGAACTATAAAATCATTTTTATAAGCAGATTCGCGAACTTGCTGGTTCATTTCTGGATTGTTGCCAAAATCAATAATTAGTGCGAAGAAATGAGCAACAATGCCGAATTTATTCAGCAGTCCGCTTATTTTATATACATCTTCCTCAGTGAATTCTGTTTTGCAGGGATAAATCAAAGGAAAATTTGGACGAATATTGAGCTGAAAGGCTGAGTTAGAAGCATCAATCATTTGCCCGTAAAATTGTCCTAGGGTACTAGAATCATCGAGCATTGTAAAAGCCAATGACTGACAAAACAATTTTGTTAGTTCATCCACTTTAGTTCTAAATACTTCTATTAGATTAGACTCCAAAGCACTATCTACAGCGTTCCAGGTATCTTTGAACAATCTCATTCTTTCTTTTTCACTGACTTCGATTAGTTTTTGCTTAGAATCAAAAACTAGATTGAGAAAATCATATTCTTGGTAAAATAAATTTCCTAAAGGTATAAAGTCTATAGGTATTTGGTTTTGAGCCCGTAGAGAAGACAATATTCCATATTTAGTCTCCCGATCTAAAATTGAATTTGTGTTTGGTATATTCAGGATCTGATTTTGCTCCTTTGAGAATTTTTCTAATTCAATTTGCTTCAAATTATTGTAGGTACTAGCTAGAGAATAGCGATCGTTGTATTCAATATATATAACT
>JH610895.1 GCA_000252485.1 Prochloron didemni P4-Papua_New_Guinea
AGCTTGTTGGTAGTTGCTTCTAGCTTCATTCCATCCTCTTAATTCTAGGGCAACATTTCCTAATTGGTGGTAGGTTTTAGCTTGAGAATAGCGATCGCTGTATTCGATTTTGATTGCGAGAGCTTGCTGGTAGTTATTTATTGCTTCATCCCATTCTCTTAATTCCTCGGCAACTACTCCTAAATTGTGGTAGGTTCCAGCTTGAGAATAGCGATCGCCGTATTCAATATAGATTGCGAGAGCTTGCTGGTAGTTGTTTCTTGCCTCATCCCATTCTCTTAATTCAGAGGCAACTCTTCCTAAATTGTGGTAGGTTCCAGCTTGAGAATAGCGATCGCTGTATTCAATATAGATTGCGAGAGCTTGCTGGTAGTTGTTTCTAGCTTTATTCCATTCTCTTAATTCTAGGGCAACGTTTCCTAATTGATGGTAGATATTCGCTTGGGAATAGCGATCGCTGTATTCAATATAGATTGCGAGAGCTTGCTGGTAGTTATTTCTAGCTTTATTCCATTCTCTTAATTCTAGGGCAATCATTCCCAAATTGTGATAGGGACTAGCTTGAGAATAGCGATCGCTGTATTCAATATAGATAGCTAAAGCTTGTTGGTAATTATTTCTAGCTTCATCCCATTCTCTTAATTCTTGGGCAACTACTCCTAAATTGTGGTAGGTTCCAGCTTGAGAATAGCGATCGCCGTATTCAATAAAGATAGCTAAAGCTTGCTGGTAGTTGTTTCTAGCTTCATCCCATCCTCTTAATTCAGAGGCAACTCTTCCTAAATTTTGGTAGGTATTGGCTTGAGAATAGCGATCGCCGTATTCAATAAAGATAGCTAAAGCTTGCTGGTAATTATTTCTAGCTTCATGCCATTCTCTTAATTCTAGGGCAACATTTCCTAATCCGTAGTAGGCAGTAGCAAGTGTTAACTGTTTCTGCCTTTCTTCTATACCCCTCAGTTGCTGAGTTAGTTCGATCGCTTGCTTATAAGACTCTTTTGCTTGGGAGTAATTCTTTGTATCGCTATAGCTATCAGCTAGTATACTTAGGGTCCGTACAATGTCAAGTCCTATCTTTCCTGTTCTAATTTTCTCTGGATAAGTCTTCTGTGTTTCCCAGACAAACTCAGCTAGTTTCAACTTAGTAGCAAAATCCTTAATTAAATCCAAGTATTCATTCAAACAGAAGAAGATATCAACAGTCTCGTGCTTCTTCAGACAAAGGAGCAGAGCATTATAGAGATTTTCATATTCCAGACGACAGAAGAATATGCCCCATTGCCGTTCTTGAATTTCCTTAGAATTCATCAACTCGTTATAAAAACTTGCCAACTGTATATAGTGATTCTTAAATCCCTCCCACAAAGCTTCCCGAGTTTCTTCATCTAACTCATCTAACTTAGCCTTCAAGAAATAGGGAAAAACTGGTTGAATGGTTAGCAGTTGAGGATTGTCTTGATTAGGAGAGAGCAAGCCCCAGTTAATCGCTTCTTCAATAGCAAGGTCAAACTCAGAGAAAGGATAATCTTTAAATAGTTCCAGTTTTTCTAGTTGCTTCCCATAAATAGAAATAGGACCTCGGTGAATAAACCCACTAAAAAGAGCCAAACACAACAACAACTTTTGTGCATCAGCAGACAAATTACTATGAGAATACTCCACGCATTTGAGAATACTTCTTGTCTTATCCTCCCCCTGCCGATCCAACTCCAAATCCGCAGCCTGCAACCCCGCCAAAATCTCAGCGGGAGATTGCCTCTTCAGATTAGCCAGCACCACTTCCATCGCCAAAGGATATCCAGCCAATACCTTCATCAACCGCTGGAAGTTCTCATCTTCCTTTATCTTTTCAATCCGATTTCCTCTGACATTCCGTTCTAAAATCCTCTGAGCCAACAAAGTCCTAGCTTCCCAATCCAAACCTTTCAGCTCGTAAACATTATTCTCAAAAGTTCTTTCCTTCAACCAATCTTCTCCACTCCTAGAACCCAAAATTACTTTTGTCTTCCCTCCTACCAACCTTTCTAAGAAACCCTTTAGCTTATGTCTCTCCTCCTGGGGTAAAGTATTCTGAATTGCCAATTGCTCTCCCGTCACCGATTCCAAATTATCCAGCATCAAGATATAATTATTGGCTCTCAAAGTCCTAAGTAGCTTTTGCTGTTTAGCTCGCGGAAGAAGGCGATGAAAATTATTCCTTTCATCAAAAATCCTCTCCCCAACTTCCCAGACAATTTGCTCCAAAGTCCAGGCTTTCCGATCGTAGCCAAAATAGAATATATCCTCAGCAAAATTGGTAGTTTGCCACCATTGACGGAGATAGTTGAGGAGAGTAGTTTTGCCAGAACCCCCAATACCTTCTAAAAGCACAATATTGTGTCTTAGTAAAGCTTTTTCTAGCTTCAAAATCTCTAAATCTCGTCCCACAAAACCGTAACTAGGCTGAGAGAAATAATACAGATTAGCTAGATAATTATAATATTTTTCCTCCTCTTCAAGAGTAAAATTACGCAAATTGAGATTAACTTCTTGGTTGCAGTAAGCTATAGGTACGAGCCAATCTTCCAATTCAATAGTATAATTATAATAAGCACGGCGTTGCTTATTATTAAACAGCGCTCGTCTGGCTAATCTAAGGGCATTCTCTATACCTTCATCAGCAAACAAATGAGTATAAAACTCCTCTGCCATCAATTTAGCAGCAGTGACAGTGACCGAATATCCCATTGCCACAACCATTTGCATTCCCGCCCTGATTAAATGACTAGCTAGGCTGGTGTCGCGATAATCTTCTTCTTGAGCAGGACTTACGCAAAATTTGGTCGAAGACACTATAGCTAGTGTGGTGCGTTCCGAACGCACCCTACTGATAGCGTGGCTGCGTAAGTCCTGTTGAGGAAGCTCTGTATTAAGATGAATTTGTTTGCCAGATTGACAAGTATTGAGAATGCAAACTGGAATCATTTTGCTAGTTAGCAAAGACCCTAACTCCGTTGCTTCAACTGGGACAGCATTTCCTTTCTTTTCTCCTTCTAGAAATATAAAAGCTTTAAACCCTTCATAAGGTTGTAGATCTTCCAATCCATATCCTCTTCGATCGAGGCGATTAGTTACCCAACTCTTTTGAAACTGCTGGTAAGTCATCAAAGCACCGTGGACATCAAAATGGATGACGTGATAATAACCAGCTCCTTTCTGTTCTAAATGTCTTTCTAAAGCTTCATAAGTACCCGGACGAAGCAAATGGACATTTACCCGCAGTTGACTGTTTTCTATTGCTTCTATCAGGGGTCGAGAAATAGTTTGATAACCCACATCATCTTCTTCACCTGGTCGCGCCACCACTACCAGCAAGTTAACTACAGGAGATTCTTTTACATGGGCTTTACTAGGGACTACTTCATCGCACTTGCGCAATATTATACAGTCTATTGCCAAGGGACGGGGTAGGTCTGGATCGCTTAAGGCTTCCCAGTGCAGAGCTTGAAACTCAGGAGTGCGACTAACAATTTCAATTTTGACTTGATTTAGTTGCCATCGCAATTGCTCGTAATTCTTATAAGCATCTTTATTGGCAAAAACTTGTTCAAAAAGGTTTTCTCCATATGTTTTAATACTATCAGCAGCATTTTCAGCTTTGACTTGCTCGAGCATGGGATATTCCAGCCATTCTTCAAAATACCACTCTAATCGTCGTTCTTGTTTAAGATTGAAAGGGTTGGTAATGGTAATGGGATATTCCAGGTTATCGTCGAAGCTAAGAGTTGCCTCGAATCCTGTTTCGGTTTGCTTTTCTTCTCTAATAGTAATAATTTTCATGATGCTTATTTATAGTGGGCTGGTTTCGACGACCCTCAACCAGTGAAATTAGTGCTTCGATCTTGAGAACCATTAAACTGACATTTCTTTTTTATATCGTAGGGCTGCCGCTTTGAGAGCTTCATTGGGCTTGGGAGGGTTGAGGAGAGCATTTACAAGAGCTTCGCTATCCTCAAGCTCTAGCTTAAGTATTTTATTTTGCTCGATTCTAGCAATAGATTTTTGGGAATGGTTTGAAGTAGCCATATCTGTTCAATAATTTGTGGTGGGCTGGTTGACCGGAGTCGAAACCAGCCAAATTAGTTTAACCAGTGTTCAACGAGGGCTGAGGGTCGAGGGCTGAGGGTCGAGGGCTGAGGGTCGAGGGCTGAGGGTCGTCGAAGCCCGAGAGGGTCGTCAAAGCTCCACATCGCGCAACTAGTCTAAAATTATAATAAATCAGCACAAACCCAAAGGATATAATAATCATGGCCTATTTGTACATTCTAGAATGTGCCGACGGCTCTTTTTATACCGGTAGTACTTTGGATTTAGGATACCGTTGAAAATGGTTTGGGTGCAAATCATACCAAGAAAAGATTGCCTGTTAAGTTAGTCTATGGGGAGTATTTCCATAGTGTGGCTGATGCGTTTTATCGAGAAAAGCAGGTGCAAGGTTGGAGTCGAGCTAAGAAAATCTCCCTTATGAATAGCGATTGGGATCGGTTGCATATCTTGGCAGAGTGTCGGAATTATTCCCATTACAAGAATTTGGGCCAAGGTCACTTCGACTCCGCTCAGTGACCTTGGACGACCCTCAGTGACCTTGGAAAGGGCTAAACAAGAGCGAGGGCTCAATAGGGCGAGGGCTAAACAAGAGCGAAAGCTAGACAAGGCGAGGGCTCAATAAGGCGAGGGCTAGACAAGGCGAGGGCTGAGGGTCGTCGAAGCCCGGATATATAGCGCTTCGCGCTATAGTATGCCAAAAATCAAATAAATTAAAATTTGTAAACTAATACTAGAGCGTCTACTCTTGAAATTCTCAATATATGTAAAGAAATATTGAGAAAAGTGTATAGAATTGTATCGAATTAAGAGATTAGTTTCTATAAGGGGACCATTTTTTGATAAAAACAACAGAAAGGCAGCCTAATGCATGAACAATGAAAAAAGAAACAATTATCAATGTTCTGACAATAGTGGGATTCAAGGGAACCAAGAAATTAGCGACTATTAACAACAATTTTGTTGCTAAAACAAATCCCCCATTTTCAATACCAATTAACTCTATTAGATAATTGATTTAACAACTGCCCTCAAACCCTCAAGGAGAATCTCTTTTATGTTCACTAACGTCAAGTCCACCATTCGCCACATCGTCCCCAGTAACATAGAAGGGCGATCGCTCCTGAAGGTGGTCTATGTCTTGCTGGAGCCTCAATATCAAAGTACCCTGTCTTCAGCAGTTCGGGCTATTAACCGCAACAACCCCAAAATAGCTATAGAAATTAGCGGTTATTTGATTGAGGAACTGCGGGATAAGGATAATTACGAGGACTTCCAGCGGGATTTGGCAGAGGCTAATATCTTTATCGCTTCTCTCATTTTTATCGAAGACCTGGCAGATAAGGTGGTAGAGGCAGTTAAACCCCATCGCGATCGCCTGGATGCAGCCATTATTTTCCCCTCCATGCCTCAAGTAATGCGCTTGAATAAACTGGGCAGTTTCTCCATGGCCAACTTGGGTCAATCTAAAAGCGCCATCGCTCAATTCATGCGCAACCGCAAGAAAAAGTCTGGCTCTTCTTTCCAGGATAGCATGCTTAAGTTACTGCGCACCCTGCCCAAGGTGTTGAAATACATGCCCATGGATAAGGCTCAGGACGCTCGCAATTTCATGCTGGGCTTTCAATATTGGTTGGGGGGTTCGGGAGATAATTTGCAAAACTTCCTTCTGATGCTGGCGGATAAGTACGTTTTCCCGGATTTAGATAGTTTATCCTACCAAGAGCCAGTGGTCTATCCCGATATGGGCATTTGGCATCCCCTCGCTCCCCAAATGTTCGAGAGCCTTCAGGACTATCTTAAGTGGTTCAACAGTCGGGAAGATATTTCTGAGGATCTGAAAGACCCTCTAGCTCCCTGCGTGGGCTTGGTGTTGCAGCGTACCCACCTCATTACCAAGGACGACGCTCATTACGTGGCCATGGTTCAGGAATTGGAGGCCATGGGAGCGCGGGTAATTGCTGTGTTCTCAGGAGGTTTGGATTTCTCCAAGCCGGTAGATGAATATTTCTGGGATAAGAGTATTAAAGGGGTAGAACCTCTCCCCATAGTGGATACTATTGTTTCACTCACTGGTTTTGCTTTGGTGGGAGGACCAGCTCGTCAGGACCATCCCAAGGCGATCGAATCCCTCAAACGGCTCAATCGTCCCTATATGGTGGCTTTACCTCTGGTGTTCCAAACCACGGAAGAATGGGAAGAAAGCGATTTGGGTCTCCACCCCATTCAGGTTGCTTTGCAAATCGCCATTCCCGAACTGGATGGGGCCATCGAACCTATTATTCTTTCCGGACGGGACGGCATGACCGGGAAGGCGATCGCTCTTCAAGACCGAGTAGAGGCCATTGCGGGACGGGCGCTGAAATGGGCTAACCTGCGGAAAAAGCCCAAACTAAATAAAAAAGTAGCTATTACTATTTTTAGTTTCCCACCGGACAAAGGTAATGTGGGTACTGCCGCTTATTTGGATGTATTCGGTTCCATTTACGAAGTGATGAAGGGACTGGAAAAGAACGGCTACCAAATCCAAGATTTGCCTGACTCTCCCAAAGAGTTGATGGAAGCAGTAATTCACGATGCTCAAGCTCAATATCAAAGCCCGGAGCTAAACGTAGCCTATCGCATGTCCGTTCCCGAGTACGAACGGCTCACCCCCTACTCTACTCGCTTGGAAGAAAATTGGGGTAACCCTCCAGGACACTTGAACAGCGACGGTCAGAACCTGCTGATTTACGGCAAAGAGTTCGGTAACGTGTTCATTGGGGTTCAACCCACCTTCGGTTACGAAGGAGACCCCATGCGGTTGCTTTTCTCCCGTTCCGCCAGTCCCCACCACGGTTTTGCAGCTTACTACACTTACCTCAACCAAATTTGGCACGCCGATGCAGTGTTACACTTCGGTACCCACGGTTCCCTGGAATTCATGCCTGGCAAGCAAATGGGCATGTCTGGAGACTGTTACCCGGATAATTTAATCGGCCACATTCCCAATATCTACTATTACGCCGCTAATAATCCTAGCGAGGCTACCATTGCCAAACGTCGCAGCTACGCCAATACTATTTCCTACCTCACTCCTCCAGCAGAAAATGCCGGATTGTATAAGGGATTGAAGGAGTTGAGCGAGTTAATCGGTTCCTATCAGACTCTCAAGGATACAGGACGGGGCATTCCCATCGTCAATACTATTGCGGATAAGTGTCGGTTGGTTAATTTAGACCAAGATATTGACTTGCCGGATGTAGACGCAAAGGAGATGACTCCAGAAGAACGGGATTTATTAGTGGGTGCTGTGTATCGCCGACTGATGGAAATTGAATCTCGTCTCTTACCCTGCGGTCTCCACGTTATCGGCAAACCTCCCAGTGCGGAAGAGGCGATCGCCACTTTGGTGAATATTGCCAACTTAGACCGGGAAGAAGAAGGAATTGTTTCTTTACCTCGCATCATTGCCAATAGTATAGAGCGAGATATTGAGGAGATTTACGCTAATAACGATCAAGGAATTCTGGCAGACGTTCAGTTGCTGCAAGACATGGTCCAAGCTACTCGTTCCGCTGTTACGGCCTTAGTTCAAGCTCAAGTAGATGGAGAGGGACGAGTCTCCATGATTTCTAAGCTCAATTTCCTCAACTTAGGTAAAAAAGCTCCTTGGTTGGATGCTTTGGAGCAGTCTGGATATCCAGACGTGGATCCAGAAGCTCTCAAACCCTTGTTCGAGTATTTAGAATTCTGCTTGGAGCAAGTTTGCGCCGACCAAGAATTAGCAGGGCTACTGAAAGCTTTAGAAGGGGAATACGTGCTTCCCGGTCCTGGTGGCGACCCCATTCGCAATCCGGACGTACTGCCTACAGGCAAGAACATCCACGCTCTGGACCCTCAATCCATTCCTACCCTAGCGGCAGTGAAATCGGCGAAAATTGTGGTAGACCGCTTGTTGGACCGACAAAAGGCGGACAATGGAGGTCAATACCCAGAAACTATTGCCTGCGTCCTTTGGGGAACGGATAATATCAAAACCTATGGGGAATCCCTGGCTCAAATTTTGTGGATGATTGGAGTTAAGCCAGTGCCTGATTCTTTAGGAAGGGTGAACAAATTAGAATTGATTCCCTTAGAAGAATTGGGTCGTCCTCGTATCGATGTAGTAGTAAACTGTTCTGGAGTATTCCGCGACCTGTTTATCAACCAGATGAATCTGCTAGACCAAGGGGTGAAAATGGCAGCAGAAGCCCAGGAACCCCCGGAAATGAATTTCATCCGTAAACATGCCGTAGAACAAGCTAAGGAAATGGGTTTGACCCTGCGTCAAGCTGCCAGTCGGGTATTTTCCAATGCTTCCGGTTCCTATTCTTCCAATATTAATTTGGCTGTAGAAAATAGCAGTTGGGAAGAAGAAAAGGAGTTACAAGATATGTACTTAAACCGCAAGAGTTTTTCCTTTGACTCCGACAATCCCGGAACCATGAAGGAAGACCGGAAAGTATTTGAAGCAGCTTTGAAAACTGCAGACGTTTCTTTCCAGAATTTGGATTCTTCGGAAATTAGTTTAACAGACGTGTCCCACTATTTCGACTCCGACCCCACAAAAATAGTGGCTGGTTTGCGGGAAGATGGCAAAATGCCTTCGGCTTATATAGCGGATACTACTACTGCTAACGCTCAAGTGCGCACTTTATCAGAAACCGTGCGTTTGGATGCTCGCACTAAGTTGCTCAATCCTAAGTGGTACGAAGGAATGTTGAACCACGGTTACGAAGGGGTGCGAGAACTGTCCAAGCGGTTGGTGAATACCATGGGTTGGTCCGCAACTGCCGATGCGGTGGATAATTGGGTCTATGAAGATGTAAATACCACCTTTATTGAAGACCCAGAAATGTGTCGGCGGTTGATGAATTTGAATCCTAATTCTTTCCGTAAAATAGTGGGTACTTTGTTGGAAGTAAACGGTCGCGGTTATTGGGAAACTAGCGATAGTAATTTGGACCGGTTGCGGGAATTGTATCAGGAAGTGGAGGATAAGATTGAAGGAGTTGATAGTTGATAGTTGATAGTTGATAGTTGATAGTTGATAGTTATGGGGTGGGCTTTGCCCACCATGGCTATTAGACATCTGCTGGAAATGTCTACTAAAAATCATTAACCAAGCTATTGTAGGGTGGGCATTGCCCACCACAAGTATTTGCTATAGCAATGACCAATGAACAATTAACAATTAACAATGAACAATTAACAATGAACAATGAAGAGGAAGAGCAGAAAAATGCCCCTTTCGCTTTGTACAAAGCTGATTCAGCCAATGTAGTATTTTTTTCTTAAAAATGTAGTGTGTAACGACACTAGCCCGAAGCGCTATATTTTGCTTTTTTTCCTTATATCAAATACGTTTAGGATTGCTACAAATAGGTTCTATCCCCCTAAATCCCCCGATGATTTGGGGGACTTTCAAAATAAATGCAAATAACTTAGAAGTACTATTTTGTTGGTAGCAAGACTTTTTTTTGATATGGCTTGACTAAAATACAATTTGACTTTCTATTTAAATTATAGCGTTTCTTGGATTCATGAGGTACACTTATACACCTGTGGACTGCCTCAAAACCTATTTCTCTTTACCTCAATTCCCCTCCTGGGAGGGGTTAGGGGTGGAGGAAAACCTTGCATTCGTGGCATGAGGATTACTGTTTGACTCTCCCCGCTCTTGCATAGACGGGGATTCGCAAGCAGCCCAATAATGGACTCTTACAGGCGTAGTCAAAGTGCCACTACTGACTCCTTCAAGACATAATCCCAAAGTTGCCGCTACTTTTTTTAAAATATTCGCTGCTCCATTTGCATCCGCATTAATCAAACTGCCATTAGCAGAGCGATACAATCCTCTTTTAACTCGCTTTCCTGATGGTTTCCAGCTTTCGGGTTTTGCACCGAATGTCGGCAAGAAATCATCATCTAAAAACGATGCTTGCGAAGTGTAACTTTCCTCTGTTTCAACAAATTCAATCCCGTACTGTTCGCACAATTGGTTGATGCGCTCTTTGAGTTTTGCCGTAGGAACTTGAACGAACTTTTGGTTGTTTTTCGCACCAATATTAATGCCATTTTTCTGTCCTTTGTTCCAGCCAAAGATTATCCTGCCGATGCCATTAAGTAGGCAATAATTGATTACCAGTCTGGCTGCTTTATTAACTGCGTCTCTCATTTGACGGTTGCGTTTTTCAGCGATGCAGGATAACCGCTTACTCCAAAAGCCTTGGGGCCTTCCTTCTTTAATCGTGGCAATTTGTTTGTTGTACCATTGATTGAGAGATTTAAGATGTTTGCCATCGACAATAAAGCTCTTTCCTGCATTGCTGACGCAAGTTAACCAGTTATCGAGTCCGTGGTCAATTCCCAAGACTTTCTCTTTATCAATTTCGATTTGTTGGGTTTCTAATTTATACACCCACTCGACATAGAAGCAACCGTTACGAGGGAGGATTCTGATTTGACGAATCTTTTTAAAGTCTAGATTTGTGGGGAACGCAAGGAAGAAAGCGTCAACTTTAAAAGCGGCTTTTACTTTCAAGCCTAGAGGGATTCTGACTTTCCCTTCTTTTAGCTTCAGTGCTTGCTTGGGATAGGTTATGGCTCCCATTCCTCCCTTTTTTCGATAATTGGGTAGTCGCGGACGGTTTTCTAGTTCTCCTTTTTTGTACTTTCTAGAAAGTTCTTTGAAAGATTTAAAGGACTCTGCAACTCCTCTTAACGTTTGTTGAGCAGCTTGAGCAAAAATAAATTTAAAGTTTTGATTTTGCTTTAGCTGCTTTTCGAGTTCATATTTCCTTGGAATATAGCCACACTTAAAGTACCGCTGACGAGCGAGATAGATTCCACAGTTAATGAGTTTATTTGCCGTAGTACAAAGATACTCTAAAAACGGCAAGCACTCAGGATCTGCAATTAAGTTTTGTTGACATCCGTACATTGTATTTACCTCCTATTTAAGGATAGCAAAAAAATCATCAATTTCTCAATATCTATACTAAAATCAATTATCAAAGATACCAGCGAATAAATTCGCTGTGTCGATTTTCCACCCCGCTCTAAAGAGACGGGGCTATCAATCTCCCGCTCTTTTCTCGTATGACGTTATAGAATATCTGGCAGCAGGAATGTCCAATCAAGAAATTCTTGAAGATTTTCCCTACCTGACGGAAGAAGATATTCTTGCTTGCCTTGGTTATGCGGCAGATAGAGAAAAAGCAAGGATCTCAAGACTATTCTCAATCTAATTGATATTTCTGGTGAGACGATCGTGACAAATACAGTGGTTACGGAAAAGGTGATCGGCTTCGCTGGCGGCGCGATCACCTTTTTTTTAA
>JH610896.1 GCA_000252485.1 Prochloron didemni P4-Papua_New_Guinea
AGTCAAAATTATATACAAATAATTTTGCACGACTACTTAGGTTATCCCGTGGGTTAGAAACCGGGAATAGCAACCAAAATTTCGGCACTTTCCCCTAAAATAATGGATATTCCCGGTTTCTTTGCTGAAATAATAGGTTGGGTAGAGCGATCCCGAAGGGATCCGCTTCGCGGTGCGCGCAGTGGCAGGCTTCACCCGTGCTGCTCCGCAGATCGCTTCGCGAGCGCCAAGTCCAACAAAAACTTACTGGCTGTTGGGAGGTCCCTGAGCGGTAGCCGAAGGGTTTCGTTGCCTCAACCCAACCTACAATTTAGTTCAAAATAGGTTCTAATCTATAGGAGTCGCGAAGAGCCCGCATTATTTTAGGTTATCCCGTGGGTTAGAAACCGGGTTTCTCACCAAAATTTCGGCACTTTCCCCTAAAATCATGAAAGAAACCCGGTTTCTTTGCTGAAATAATCTGATATAGATATTAAAAATGAACAATTAATAATAAACTATAAAGTTCATTGTTTATTGATAATTGTTCATTGAAAAATTGTGGGTTCAAACAATCAACCAAAGCGACCGCTGATATATTCCTTAGTAGAATGTTCTTTAGGAGATTGAAAAATAACTTCAGTGCGATCGCATTCCACCAAATACCCCATTTTCCCTCCAGACTCTGTAGCTTCAGTATTAAAAAAGGCAGTAACATCGGAAACCCGAGAAGCTTGCTGCATATTGTGGGTTACAATAATAATCGTATATTGTTCTTTCAACTCGTGAATCAATTCCTCAACCTTGTGAGTAGAAATAGGATCCAGAGCCGAGCAAGGTTCGTCCATTAAAATTACTTCCGGTTGAATGGCGATCGCCCGAGCAATACAAAGACGTTGCTGCTGTCCTCCAGAAAGGGCCAAACCACTTTCTTTCAACTTATCTTTCACTTCACTCCAAAGAGCAGCTTTCTCCAAGGAATTTTCCACCAACTCATCCATATCACCTTGATAGCCATTAATTCTGGCTCCAAAAGCAATATTTTCGTAAATTGACTTAGGAAAAGGAGTAGGTTTTTGAAACACCATGCCAATACTTCTTCGCAGTTCTACCGCATCTACTGAGGGGGCGTAAATATCCCTACCTTGAAAAGTAATTGTCCCTTCAACTCTAGCACTAGCAATTAAGTCATTCATGCGATTGAAACACCGCAGCATAGTACTTTTACCGCAGCCAGAAGGTCCGATAAAAGCCAACACTTTGTTTTCTGGAATATCCAGAAAAACATCTTTAACAGCTAAAGTAGAGCCGTAATATACAGAAACCTTCGACCCTTGTAAAACCGTCTTATTTAATACCTGATTTGAACTGTCTGACATAGTCTGATTATTTCCCAATTTCAATAAATGAGCAATGAACAATTAAGATTAAATCGGCAAAGTCCCTCTGTTTCCCTACCTGTTTCCCTACCTGTTTCCCCCAGTGGGGGGGACCAAAGGGGGGAGGGGAGATTCAAACATCTTTATTTTGGAACTTATTCCTCAGAAAAATTGCCGAAGCATTCATAATCAGCAACACCGTCATCAACACAATAATACCTGTTGCTGCAATGTGATGAAATTCTACTTGAGGACGACCGATCCAGTTAAAAATTTGAATCGGCATCACCGTAAAAGAACTTTGCAAACCAGTGGGTACGGAACGAATAAAGGTGACCGCTCCCACCACAATTAAAGGAGCAGTTTCCCCGATCGCCCGAGAAAGAGCGAGAATCGTTCCAGTGAGAATGCCTGGTAGAGCAATAGGTAAAATCTGTTCCCAAATCACCTGCCATTTAGTTGCTCCTAAAGCTAAACCAGCCAACCGCAGACTATCAGGTACTGCTCTGAGAGCTTCTCGGGTGGAGACAATAATAATTGGTAAAATCAAAAGAGCGAGAGTAAGGGAACCAGAAAGAACGCTTCTACCCCCAGTAATGGGTTCCAAAATTCTTACAAACACTGTCAAGCCTAAAAGTCCGTAAATAATCGAGGGAACTCCAGCCAGATTATTGATATTAATCTCAATAATTTTAGTCAACCAATTATCTTCAGCAAATTCTTCCAAGAAAATACCCGCTCCTACTCCTAAAGGAAAAGCGGTAACAGCCACCAATACCATTACCCAAATCGTACCGGCCAAAGCAGCTTTAATCCCTGCCTGTTCCGGCTTGCGGGAAGGGAAACTATTGAGAAAATCCCCGCTCAGTTGAGGCAGTCCTTGCACCAGAATATCCAGAATCAAAATTGCCAGAACCGCAACTGCAAGAGCAACAGCCGCCCAAGTGGCAATGGCAAAAACTCGATCCAGATTATAGCGATTGCTCAGATTAGGACGAAACAAGGTATTCTTATTGGGGGTTGGGCGATCACTAATTTGGCTAGTCATCAGTCATATTTCTCCCGGAAACGACGTACAAACCAAAAACTAAAGAGATTGAGAATCAGGGTCAATAAAAATAAAGTCATTCCTACAGCAAAAAGGGTTCGGTAAGCTAAAGAACCTGCTGGAGTATCCCCGGAACTTGCCTGAACAATAAAAGCAGTCATAGTCATTACGGGAACGAAAGGATTGAAACCCAAAGTTGGATTTTGTCCCGCAGCCAAAGTTACAATCATAGTTTCCCCAATAGCGCGAGAAATAGCTAAAATGAAGGAAGATACTATTCCCGAAAGTGCTGCGGGGAGAATCACTGAAATAATAGTTTCTCGTTTAGTTGCCCCCAGAGCATAAGCACTATCTCTAAGACTGCCAGGAACAGCATAAATAGCATCCTCGCTCAAAGAAGCAACCAAAGGGGTAATCATAATGCCTAGAACTATACCCGCACTCAAAGCATTAAATCCCTGGAGTCCGGGGATAAATTTTTGTAACAAAGGTGTTACAAACAAAACAGCAAAAAAGCCATAGACAATGGTGGGAACTCCTGCTAAAATTTCTAGAATTGGCTTGAGAATTCCCCGCATTTTCGGAGTGGCATAGAGACTCAAACAAATAGCGGACAACAAACCCAAAGGTAAAGCCACCAAAATAGCAATTCCCGAGGTCATCACCGTCGCGCTTATAAGAACAAAAATCCCAAAATTTGCACTAGGAAACAGGGGAGTCCACCTGGTATCGGTGAGATATTTCCACAAGGAAATTTCCTGGAAAAAGCCAATCGTTTCAAAAATGAGGGTTAAAACAATGCCGATGGTAGTAGCCACTGAAACCAAGGCAAACAAACCAAAAATCCATTTAACAATGGACTGAATTAGTTGGCTGCGCTCGCGGTTTGGCTGCCACAGTTCCGCCTTTAATGAGGATGGAGGTGAAGACATTTTTGTGACAATGAACAATGAACAATGAACAATGAACAATGAACAATTAACAATGAACAATTAACAATTAACAATTAACAATTAACAATTAACAATTAAAATTGTTGCTTGTTTTGTACTGGGGAAGGGCGCAAGACTGCCACCGCCCTTCGACTTCGCTCAGGGACCGGGAAGTCTAGGTGTGCGCCCCTACAGCTGGTTACTGTAATTAAAGCTTATCTGCTAGTTTGACCCCTACAGAAGAGCCGCCCTCAAAAATAGAACCAGTAGTACCATTGTCCACCCGTTCTTTCACCTTAGCTTGAATCTCAGCAGGTAAAGGAACGTAACCTACCTCAGAGATGAGCTCTCCATTAGCGGGATCTACTTGGTAATCCACAAAAGCTTTGATAGCTGGATTTTCCAGAGAACTGGTTTTAACGTAGAAGAAGATCGGACGAGACAAGGGATTGTAAGTCCCATCAGCGATCGCCTCTTCAGAAGGTTCCACGCATTTGCCATCAGCATTCTCAATGGGAACCGACTTCAACTTATCTTTGTTTTCTTCGTAGTAAGCATAGCCGAAGTAACCCAAACCACCTTCATCCGTCGTTACCCCCTGAACGATGACATTATCATCCTCACTAGCAGTATAGTCCCCTCGGCTTTCACCCTTATTGGGGATAGTGGCCTCAACGAAGTAATCGAAAGTTCCGGAATCTGTACCAGGTCCGTATAATCTCAGTTCTTTGCTGGGGAACTCGCTGCGAACTTGATTCCAATTCTTGATTTTGCCCTCATTCTCTAGGGTCCACATTTTCCCTAAATCTTCAGCTTTCAAACACTTTGCCCAGTCATTGTTTTTATTGACAACAACAGAGACCCCGTCAAAAGCAACGGGAATTTCCACATACTCAATCCCTTGTTTGGCGCACAGTTCCATCTCCGACTTTTTAATAGGACGGGAAGCATTAGAGATATCAGTTTCTCCAGCGCAGAACTTCTTGAAACCACCACCCGAACCGGAGACCCCGATAGTTACGTTTACCCCTGGGTTGGCATTCTCAAACTCTTCTGCCATAGCTTCAGAAATGGGGAATACGGTACTGGAACCATCAACTTTGATTTCTTGAGTGGCTTGGGAGTCACCTCCAGAAGAGCTGCTACCTCCTCCACAAGCAGTTAGAGTCAGAACCAGAGTTAACAAAGAGAAATGAATCAGTAAATTCTTCTTGCAGTTCATAAAAATCACCAAGAATTTGAAAGCCCCGCTATAGAGTCGGGAAAGGAAAAACAACAGTCAATTGCAGCAAGCAAACATGTTTGAGCTTTTAATTGCGATTGTGGCACTTGCCAAACTCTTATACTCTTACTGGAAAATTAACAATTAGTCAACTGCTATAAAACTAACAATCGGTTAATCAAATCAAGTTCAAGTTGCAATTAAGTTCTAGATAAGCTAGGGTTTTAATTAAGATTAGGTTAAACAATCAAACTTGTTAATTTGGTTTGAAATATGCTATAATGCTATAGCAATAGCAAAATTGCTGCTCTAAAAAATTAATCCCACGATCAGAAGAAAGACGTGGGATTAGTAGATTTAGTACTGATGTGGATTTAATAGGCTAGAGTTTCCAGAGTTTCCTGGAGATAGCATCGTACTTGGTAGTGCAGCATTTAACCGAGGCTAGCCCCCGCAGAATCCCTAATTACTTGCTCTTGGTCTTGAATATTGCTCGCCTCTGTGTTTTCAGACAAAATTTGTCCTACTCTCCATCCAGTCAGAGTAAAGTCCTTTTCAATTTCTGCCACTGGATAGGGTTCTCGAGCAGCAGATTTTTCAGGACTCGTCAAAAATACTCCCAGAACGCTCACAGGAACTTGGAAAAACAAATTGCTAACTAGAAAAGCCACACTAGCGATAAGTAAACCAAGAAGACGGAAGGGGGGAATAATCGATGCCGCCATCACCACTATAGGAGCAAGTTGATAGAGTGGCCAGAGCGCTAACAACATCACAATAGCAGCGATCGCGCTCAAAAAGCGCTGTCGATTGCTTTTTAAAAGGCTTAGAATTTGC
The DNA here is from genome assembly GCA_000252485.1 of Prochloron didemni P4-Papua_New_Guinea. Classification (GTDB taxonomy): domain Bacteria; phylum Cyanobacteriota; class Cyanobacteriia; order Cyanobacteriales; family Prochloraceae; genus Prochloron; species Prochloron didemni. The sequence goes on from JH610896.1 coordinate 5,398, forward strand.
CTTTGCGACTCCATCATCTCTTCTGGTTTGACTGCTAAAATCAGCAGACTAAAAATACTAAAAGGACGTTGCCACTGCATCCAAAATACCGGAACAATGCCCACCGCTGCCACCAAAAGCAGTTCGAGCCAAAAAAATGGCAGAGGATTTCCCACAGCTAATCCCAGCCAGACAACTTGTAAAGAGAGAGGTACTACAGCTATACCAGCCAAATGAATCCAGAGAAAAGGTTCAGACCGAAAAGAACGCATAGATTTGCTCAATTTTTTAGTTTAAGTCACACTATCAACTATCAACTGTCAACTATCAACTGTCAACTGTCAACTATCCACTATCCTCTAAAGTTTCAATTAATAAATTCATTTGTTCCTTCCCCCGTTCCAAAAAAGTTTCACAACGGCGCAACTTTTCCACCGCCACGGCAAACTCTGCAAATAATTCTTCTAAAGGAAGATTTCCCCTTTCTATTTCCTCAATAATAGCTTCAATTTCCCTCACCGTAGCTTGGTAATCCCAACTCTCAATTTCTGGCTTTATTTCACTCATTGATTTCAATAATCTTTGCTTTAACAACACCTTTACTCAATTGAATGGTAATTTCTTCCTCTGGGTTAAAATCTACAGCCTCCCGCCCTATCTTTCCCTCAGAACTCCTCACCACGGCATAGCCTCTTTGTAACACGGCTGCCGGGTCCAGAGCAACTAACTTTTGCTTGAAGAGCTGGCATTTAGCTTCAGCTTGTTGTAAAGTTCGAGAAGTATTAGGTAAAGCACTAATACGCCTTCGCAACAAGGCTAAATACTCTGATTTCTCTATCAATCTTTCCTGCAAGCATTGTCTCAATCTCCGCTTCCTTTGTAAATGTTGCTCATAAAGCCTAGCAAAGGCAGGAACCGCCATTTCTGCTGCAGCAGTAGGGGTATGAGCTGTCACATCTGCCACTAAATCTGCTAGAGATTCGTCTCTTTCATGACCGATACCGGTTACTACAGGAATCTCACTGGAGGCGATCGCCCTCACTACTCTTTCCTCATTAAAACAGGACAAATCCTCCAGCGAACCGCCTCCTCGAGCTAAAATCAGCACTTCAGCCCGACCATCTCCATTCACCCTCTTAATGGCCCTAACAATAGAACTAGCTGCTCTTTCTCCCTGCACTATGGCAGGAGAAAAGAGAACTTTGATACCGGAGTACCGTTGAGTGAGAGTACGCTGTACGTCCCCCCATGCTGCAGCAGTAGGGGAAGTAACTACAGCGATAGTGCTGGGAAGGGGGGGAAGAGGACGCTTCCTTTGGGAGTCCAATAAACCTTCTGCTTGGAGGCGCGATCGCAACTGCTGCAACTGCAAAGCTTGCAAACCTTCTCCTACCGGCAATACTTGAAATACGTTCAGTTGGTAATCCCCTCGTTTGGGATACAGACGGATACTGGCCAAAACTAAAAACTGCTCTCCTCGTTTGGGCTGTTCCACCAAGCGGGAGCGTAGGGATTTCCAGACAACGCAGTTGATGGCCGCACTGCCATCCGGTTCCGAGAGAGTAAAAAATATGCCTGCTGCATGGTTATTGGTACTAGATACTTCCCCCGTCACCCAAATTTTTTGTAAGAGGCGATCGCCCTCCAATAAATTTTGGATATAGTCAGTTAATCCAGCTACTGAAAGGGCATTATCGGGGGAATATAATTGTTTCATTTAATTTTGTATTTTCTTTGTCTTTATAATATACTAAAAATTTGGTTGGGAAAATTTTTGATAGCTACTCGGGTGTGTTCAAAATTAGAAGACGCGGGTTTTTTCGTAGGGTGGGCATTGCCCACCACAGCATCTATCGCTGTAGTCAACAGCAGTATCAATAGTCTTCTGACTCCCTGCAGTTACAATATTCTGAAAAAACTAGATCCAATACCCAACTGGTTTTGACCGCACCCTAGCTACTCTATCGATAGATTATAAACTGGGTATGTTTACCTAGAGAAAAGTTGGCGAATGTACCCGATTATTTTGACAAACATTTCCTATTATCAAGGTACAACTCCAAATTTTGTTTGTTAATTTGTAGAGAGGTTCGCCGAACTGGCCCTTTTTCGGATTTTTTCGATTATAGCTTGTACTAATTTTTTATAAATACTATTCATTTGTAGCTCATTTGTAGCAAATATTCCTAGATTCCATAAATAACGCTGTCGGTGGGCAATGCCCACCCTACCAATCTTTTAATTGTGTATTTTCTTTGTCTTTATGATATACCAAAAAAATGAGCAGTAACCAACAACCAACAACCAACAACCAACAACCAACAACCAACAACCAACAACCAACAACAATTCAACCAGGAGATTTAGTGCGGGTAGTAGCTCCTAGCGGCGCTATCAAAGAGAGAGAAATATTCGATCGCGGAGTGGCAATTTGGCGAGAACGAGGTTATCAGGTAGAATTAGAACCGAATGTAGAATTGCGCTGTGGTTATTTAGCGGGAAAGGATAGAGAACGCCGGGAAGGTCTAACTCATGCCTGGAACGACCCGGAATGTAAAGCTATTCTCTGCGCTAGAGGGGGTTACGGGGCTACTAGACTGTTGGAAGATTGGCAGTGGCAGACCCAGGACTCACCTAAATGGTTAATTGGTTTTTCTGACGTTACTGCTTTGCTTTGGAGTTTGGCTAAAGAAGGTATTCCTAGCGTTCACGGACCTGTTTTAACTACACTAGCAAAAGAACCGCATTGGTCAATGGAAAGATTGTTTGATTTCCTGGAAGGTGGTCCTCTTCCAGCCCTGGAAGGTAAAGGTTGGGGTGGCGGTCAGGCCACGGGGATGCTGTTGGCGGGAAATCTCACTGTAGCAACTTCCATGCTGGGGACTAGCTGGCAACCGGACTTGAACGACGTTATTTTGGCTCTGGAAGATGTGGCTGAGGCTCCCTATAAGGTAGATCGCATGCTGACTCAATGGCGGATGATGGGAGCCTTTAGAGGGGTTAGAGGCATTGCTTTGGGACGGTTTAGCCAGTGCGATGGTTCTCCTGGGAGCTGGACTGTGGAAGATGTGTTCCGCGAGCGCCTTTCTGACCTAAACATCCCCATTATCTCAGATTTACCTTTCGGACATGATGGCGTTAATGCTGCTCTTTTGGTGGGAGTAAATGTTACTTTGGATGGAGATAAGGGAATGTTGAGTTGGTAGAGTCTCATACATATAGCAGTTGATAGTGGATAGTTGATAGTTGATAGTTATACAGCAACCTGCCGGTTGCAATACTCAATACTAAACACGTTGATAGGCTGGATACGTAGATGTACCTCATGACCAAGGAACCCTATATTTTTGAGGCAAAGTTTTTTATCAAAGGCTGAATCAAGAGATATAATGGATATATCTTCAGCGTTTTTATCTTTAATTAAGTCTTTAATATGATTAAATGGTTATCTAGTAATAATTTCATTCCATATATTCCTTGAAATCTTCGTGCTTAAGCATCAAGGGGTTTAGTCTCCTCGATGGCTCCTGAAACCCCCCTTTTTTACTGATAAGAGAGGTGATTTAGCTGATTGCTCGTCCTTTTTCCCCGTTCTTTTCCTAATTTTTTAGAAATGGGGTAGCTAAAATCTCCGATATATGTCATGATTTGAGTTGGTATGTAAGTGTGTCCAGCCTCTACAAAGAGCTGGCTTTTTTTTTGCCTGACCGGCGGCGGGAATGTAAGCCACATGCAGTCATTGGTTTGGAGCGCTTAGAGGGAGATACGGTTTCTGCCCTGATTGCCAGTTGGAAGCGTCATGGTGTGAGTGATGAAGTAATCGAAACCCAACACCTAATCTTTTGGCTTGTTGGGTTTCGTGACCTCAACCCAACCTACGATTTATAAAGATTTTCTTAATTCATATTACTTTTCATAATCGGGTTGAATTCTCATAAATAAATGTTAATAGGGAAGAGGGAAGAGGGAATAGGCAAGAGGGAATAGGACTCGCCAACAAGTGATAAGCTAACAAATGCACTAAAATCTATGTAGGAGCTGATATGGCAGTGTCGTCGGATATTCCCTATCTTTTAAGAGCCGCTCGCGGTGAAGTATTGGACCGTCCCCCAGTTTGGATGATGCGCCAAGCTGGACGCTATATGAAAGTGTACCGCGACTTGCGGGATAAGTATCCCAGCTTTAGGGAGCGATCAGAAAATGCCGACATTGCTATTGAAATATCTTTACAACCTTGGAAGGCTTTCCAACCGGACGGGGTCATTATGTTCTCCGATATTCTCACTCCTTTACCTGGTATCGGCCTTCCTTTTGATATCATCGAAAGCAAGGGACCGATTATCGACCCTCCCATCCGCTCTCAAGAGCAAATAGATAAGCTGTATCCTTTACAACCAGAGGAATCTCTACCTTTTATTAAGACTATTCTCAAAAGTCTGCGGCAAGAAGTGGGGAATAAGTCTACGGTTCTGGGTTTTGTGGGCGCTCCTTGGACTTTGGCGGCCTATGCCATTGAAGGGAAAAGTTCTAAGAATTACGCTGTTATTAAGAACATGGCTTTCTCCGAGCCTACCATGTTGCATCAATTCTTAGGTAAGATAGCTGAAGCAGTAACTACTTACATTCGCTATCAAATCGACTGCGGCGCTCAAGTAGTGCAAATGTTCGATTCCTGGGCTGGGGAACTGTCTCCCGTGGATTACGAAGTGTTTGCTTTGCCCTATCACCAACAAGTGGCCAGGGAAGTGAAAAAGACTCACCCGGATACTCCTTTGATTCTCTATATTAGCGGCAGTGCTGGGGTGTTGGAAAGAATGGGTAAGTCCGGCTTTGATATTATTAGTTTGGACTGGACCGTGGATATGGCTGAAGGACGGGAACGGTTAGGACGGGCAATGAAGGTACAGGGTAATATGGACCCTGGAGTGCTGTTTGGATCTGTGGATTTCATTCGTGATCGCATTTTAGACACAGTTGGCAAGGCTGGCAAGGGCGGCCATATCCTCAACCTGGGTCATGGGGTTTTGGTGGGAACTCCTGAAGATAACGTTCGCTTCTTCTTTGAAACTGCCAAGGAAGTGGATAAGTTAGTTGATTGGTAGGTTTTCAGTGACCAGTGAACAGTGAACAGTGACCAGGGGTGCGGTCAAAAACAGTTGAATTTTAAGTCGCGGCTTACCCGCGATTGTTAGGCAGCCCAGAGGGCTACCCCACGATTGATTTCCTACATATTCAGCCCCAAACAACTACTTTTGACCACACCCACTATCAACTATCAATTATCAACTATCCACTCGACCGAATCTGAAAATTGACAACAAGCTAAAAAGCAAGAGGGATAAGGCTCCTATAGTTTCT
>JH610897.1 GCA_000252485.1 Prochloron didemni P4-Papua_New_Guinea
GAAGGAGCTATCAACTAATGAAAGTTTTTTTAACTGGTGCCAGTGGCTGTATTGGTCATTATATTGCCGATACTTTGATGCGGGAAACAGAACACGAGTTGTTTCTGTTTGTCCGAAATCGCAATAAGCTCCAATTGGATTTAGAATATCGTGGGGGAATTAATGTTCTCGAAGGGGATTTAAGAGATATTGGGAATTATCAAAGTTTGCTGAAAACTATCCATGTGGCTATTTTAACTGCTGCTGCCTGGGGAGGAGAAGAAGAAGCGAGAACTATCAATGTGGAGAAAACTAAGGAGGCGATCGCCCTCCTCTCTCCAGAGGTTTGCCAACAGGTAATTTATTTTTCTACTGCCAGTATTCTCTCCCCGAACAATCAATTATTGCCGGAAGCAAAAGAGTTAGGAACGGATTATATTCGGACTAAATACGAGTGTTGCGAGGAATTAAAAGAACTAGCTATTGCCAATAAAATTACTAAAGTTTTCCCTACTCTGGTATTTGGTGGGGATGAGACGAAACCTTATTCTCATCTTTCCGGAGGTTTACCAGATATAATCAAATGGATTAATTTGGTGAAGTGGTTTAGAGCTGACGGTAGTTTCCATTTCATTCACGGTCGGGATATTGCTACAGTAGTGAAGTATTTGCTAGAAAATCCTCCCGCTCCTTCATCTCCTTGGGGGAATAAGTTAGTCTTGGGCAATACTCCTTTAACTGCGAATCAAGCCATCGAAGAAATGTGTTCCTATTTAGGTAAAAAGATTTATTTTCGCTTTCCTTTATCCCTGTGGTTGGCGAATATCTTTATTGGTGTTTTTCGCATTCAAGTAGCTGCTTGGGATCGGTTTTGCATGAACAATCCTCATTTTACTTACCAGCATTACGTCAATCCTGCTAGTTTTGGTTTGACACCCTATTGTTCTAGTATAGCAGATGTGTTAGAAGTGACAGGTATTCCTCATAACAATGAACAATTAACAATGAACAATTAACAATGAACAATTAACAATTAACAATTAACAATTAACAATTAACAATTAAGACTTCTGGAAAGCTTTTACGTATTATAGCGCGTAGCGCTATATAACTCGACCGAATCTGAAAATTGACAACAAGCTAAAAACCAAGAGGGATAAGGCGAGTCTAGTTTCTGCCATTTTTTGCGGAGACATTCGTCAATTCTTCAATTTTGAATTTTGAATTTTGAATTTTGAATTCGACGGTCGGGAGCTATCAACTATCAACTGCTATAGAGCTTTTTTTTAAAGCGAATTCTGGAGTGCAAAAATCCATTATTATTTGAAAATAGGGGGTAGAGATTCTGACTGTGGCGCTGTTGCAATAGTTTTTGGAGCCTCTGTCATTGCCAAGAGATTCAACTCTTCAGAGTCCAAACAAATCACCTTTACGTCATAGAGACTTTCAATCCAAACCCTGGCACCACATTTTGGATTGTGGGGTCGATAAACAACCCGACATCCTCCTGGGACTTCTACTTCATGGCCATAGATATTGCTATTGCCTTTTTTTACTGTAATTACTGGTTCCTGCTCGTTCCGTTTCAGATTCTGTCTGATGCGCTGTCCGTTGACATGAATGATGGTTTTGGCTGGCTTGCGGGGATTGCTCCACTTGGGAGCCGGACCTCTCTTGCCTTTGCTAATGAAGGGACGACCATCGAATAAAGGAATTAGCCACATTCTACCGCACTTGTAAGCCCCTTCTACTCGGCCCTGGGCGAGAAGCACCCGCAATCTGGCCCCGGAAATATAGCGCTACGCGCAATTCAAAATTCAAAATTCAAAATTCAAAAACTGGCTATGACTAGGTTTCAGGCTTTATTAATGTCCTAACCTAAATGCGTAGTGCTATACCTAAAATTCCTGCTGCTTTTTTGGTAGTGACAATCATAGTGAGCTAATACTTTTTTATTGCAACAGTTTTATTGTAGACAAGCTTTTGGCTAATGTCAAGGGGGATAGCAATTAACAATGAACAATTAACAATGAACAATTAAGAGGTTGAGCAGAAAAATGCCCCTTTCGCCAAGAGAGCAAAATTTATCTATCCCCCCTTGACAACTATTTAGTCAATAAGTTATATTTTAGAGTGGGAAACTGTGCTGCCTTATACCCAGGATCTTAGTTGTAGGGACCGCCCAACACAACTTGGTGCTGTTGGGTTTCGTTACCTCAACCCAACCTACGAGTTATAAACTGCTTCCAGAACATAGAACGTATAACCATAGGAGTCGCTGAATTTTTCAAACAGCCTCATCTCTTCTTCAGTTTCACGAATAACTGATTGAGCAATTGGGGTCATTTCCATCTGCTGCATCCGCTCCCGGAGCGGTTCATAATAATTTACCCACCAAGCTTGACTCGGCAGCCGATGGGTAGAAAGTACCCTAAAGCCAGACCTATTAGCCCGAGCCATATTCTCAGCCTCAGTACCCATCCTAGGATAGGCGTTTTGCCAATAGGCCATAGCAGGCTTTGACACATCATCAGTAAACCAGCTCATCTCCGAGATGACGGCAATACCGCTGTTGGCAAGAAGAGGTCGCCAAATTTGAAGAGCCTGCTCAACCCCAAGATTATAAACAGCTCCCTCTGACCAAAGCAGATCCACCGAACCCACTGACCAATCGAGTTTAGCCATGTCACCATGAATGGGAATGATTAGATGCTCAAGACCAAGCTGTTTTGCGCGAGCTTTGAGTTCGTCGATAAAAACAGAGGAAGAATCCACTGCCATGACAGTGGTTTGGTAGTGTTGTGCCAGCAGCAATGCACTAGCACCGCTTCCACATCCTAGATCGGCAATTCGCGGCTTGAGGGGCAAACTAGAAAGATTGCTCAAAATATTGCGGGAGAAGTCAGGGTCACCTGGTCCTTTACGCTCAAGTCCACGGTGTAAATCAATCAACAGGGCAATGTATTCAGTTTGATTGTCTGTACTCATATAACAATGAACAATTAACAATGAGCAATGAACAATTAACAATTAAGAGTTAGCAATGAACAATTAACAATGAGCAATGAACAATTAACAATTAAGAGCAATGTAGGTTGGGTTGAGGTCACGAAACCCTTCGACGAAGCTGCCACTGAGCGTAGCCGAAGTGCAGGGACCGGGTCGTCGAACTGCAGGGCAAGCCCAACAAGCCCAGAAAACTTGTGTTGGGTTTTGCTATGGTCCAAGCCAACCTACAATTGCTGATAACTGTCAACTAAAGCCATCATTGTTATTATATATAACATATAAAACCAAGAAGTCTAATTAGAGATAGTGCGGTGCGTTGCGAACGCACCCTACTGGTCTACTGGTCACTCGACCGAATCTTGAAATTGACAACAAGCTAAAACCCAAGAGGAATAAGGCTTTTGCAAGTTTCTGCCATTTTTTGCGGAGACATTCGCCAATTCTTAAATTTTGAATTTTGAATTTTGAATTTTGAATTCGACGGTCGGGAGCTATCAACTATCAACTATCAACTCGACCGAATCTGAAAATTGACAACAAGCTAAAAACCAAGAGGAATAAGGCGAGTGTAGTTTCTGGCATTTTTTGCGGAGACATTCGTCACGAATTAAATTTTGAATTTTGAATTTTGAATTTTGAATTCGACGGTCGGGAGCTATCAACTATCATAGGTGTTGTTTCTCCCTGGCAGATCCAGGCTCCCCAATAAAAGGGATGAGCCAGGGGTTGGGCTTCGGCTGGATATCCATGGGGACTCAAGGGGTGGGCCAGTTCCGCCAATATCTCTTGTCCTTGGGGGGTTTGGCGCAACTCTCCCACAGTTACGGTTTTGATGTAATCCTGGGCTTGTTTCAGGGCAAGGTCCCGGGGGGTTCCGGCTTTCAAGGCTGCAAAGAATTTGTGCATCAACAAGACGCTGGCTCGGGCGGGAACGCTCCACAAACTCATGACTAAAGTTTTGGCTCCCGCTACGGCAAAGGCTCGCCGCATGCCGAACACTCCTTCTCCCACCTGGATATCTCCCATGCCACTTTCGCAGGCACATAACACCGTGAGTTCGTTGCCCCATAAATCCAGTTGGGCGATGTCTTGGGCGAACAAAAATCCCCGCCCTGCTGACCGGGGAAGGGGTTTGCCTTTTCTCCAGGCGTTGGCTCCGGCAAAGGCTAACCCGGAGCGCAGCATGGGGTCGCGCTCTGGGTTGGCTCTCAGTCTGTCCGTGGGTTGGTTGGAGGCTGGCTCTTCTGACTCTTGGGAGGGAGGTAAATAGAGTCCGTGGGTGGCTATTAAGAGTATACTGGGGCTGTTGTTGCCGTTTAAGACCGTGGCTAGGGCTTGTTTTTGCAGGTAGGGTCGGACGTTTAATTCTCGGGCTACTGCTTTGCCTAAAATATCCGTTCCTACGGCTCGATCTAGTTGTTGTTCATCTAGGGTGCTTTTCCATAAGGCTAGGGCTTCTTGTTGGTAGGAGGGTTCCGGGGTTGTATGGCTTGAGGCTGTTTGGGCGCAGAGTTCGTAGTCCGGGTCCGCAAGGATGATGGGTTGGCCCACCGGTCTGGGGGTTTCTATCTGGGGACGCAACAGGTCTCGGGCAGTGCTGAGGTAACTGATGCGATATACATCTCCCAGCAGTGTACCCCTCGACTCCGCTCGGGGTACATCCTCTGGGTCTAAGGACAATAACTGGAAGGGAACGAAACACAAGAAGTAGTCCGGGGCGATGAAGAGGTGTTGGTAGGGAGCGATGGCTTCTTGGAGGGGAGCCATGAGGCGGTTATACAAGCGGTGGGCTACTGCGGGTTTATAGGTGGGGATTTTGGGGGTGGGATTCAATTTCAAATCTAACTGAGTAACAGATTCCGGTAAGTCTATGGGATGGCGTAGGTGAAAGTGCAGTTGTGCGATGAGTTTGTCGCAACTTCTGGCTTCTCCCAGGTCTACCATGGTGACCGCTTCTGGTTGGTGGTTGGGGAGGATAAAGGCGAGGTAGCGTCTGGGTTGCCACTCTTTGGTGTGAAAGTCGTAGATGTCGGTGCTGACAAACTCGATTAAAGCGCTGTTGGCAGGTAAGGCGGCGGCGATGGTAGAACAATTGCACTTTTCCTCCTCCAGTTTCATTTCTGGTATCTCTTTTGCTAGATTCCTTTGAAGATTATCGGAGGCTTTTTCTAACTCTTGAAGGCGATCGCGGTTTTGGGGACTGGGTTGAGAGAAGGTGAGGTGGATAATTTCGTCGCTGAGAGCGCGAAGTTTCTCTAGTTGGGGTTTGAGGTACTGGTAGCGCTGGCTATGAAATGCCTGGTTGCGGGCGGCCAGAGCGGCTGCTGTGATTCCTTTCCGTTTGAAGATGGCATCTAGGGCCATGGGAATAGCTTGGGGTAGGTGACTGTAGATGAGAGAGAGGAAGAGTTCAAAGTTGTTTCTGATGTTTTGGATGTAGCGAAGGCGATCGCTTTCAGAACTGGCAGCGAAGGTGCGGGAAATCAGGCGATCGTCCACGGCGAGGGCTTGTTGCATGTAGTTGAGGGCTTCCTCGGGGCGATGGGTTTCTACTGATAGGACTGCCAAGTTATTAAAGCTTGCGCTTAGGTGAGGATGTTGGTCCCCTAATAACCGTTTGTGCATCTCTAAGGCTTCTAGATAGAGAGGTTCTGCCGAGCTGTAGCGTCCTTGAGATTCATATAGTCCTGCCAGATTATTGAGGCTGGTGGCTACATCTGGATGGTCATCTGGCAACAGCCTTCGTCTCATGTCTAAGGCTTCTAGATAGAGAGGTTCTGCCCAGCTGTAGCGTCCTTGAGATTTATATAGTGCTGCCAGATTATTGAGGCTGGTGGCTACAGATGGATGGTCATCTGGCAACAACCTTCGTCTCATGTCTAAGGCTTCTCGTAAGAGAGTTTCTGCCCAGCTGTAGCGTCCTTGAGATTCATATAGTGCTGCCAGATTATTGAGGCTGGAGGCTACATGTGGATGGTCATCTGGGAAAA
>JH610898.1 GCA_000252485.1 Prochloron didemni P4-Papua_New_Guinea
CCAAATCATTCGCCAACTTTTCTAATCGCAAAAATACCCGCGAACTATCTATCGATAAAGTAGCGACCAAATCATTCGCCAACTTTTCTAATCGCAAAAATACCCAGTTCCTACGCTAACTTTTCTCATCGCAAAAATACCTACTTCCTAATCTATCGATAGATAAGAGAAAATATATCTCCTCAAGATGGACTAAAATACAGTAATTTAAAGCAAAAATTGGCCAGAAAACATCCGCAGAATATAGATCGATATATGGATGGAAAAGGTCAGCACCCCGCGCTGAAGCAGCGGGGCTTCGTGCCCTAAAGCCAAAGCTAGCTGACCAGTCTAAGTCCTCTTTATGGGGACTACGTTATCAGCAAGTGTTAAAGTTCCTACCCTGGGATGCGTGCCAGTCCTAGGCTCTAGAACCGAGTCGTTAAACAGCTCTACGAGGGGTAAGGCAGTGCGGCTTGGATAGTACCGACTGATAACTTTGACGAGGCAAACTTACCCCAGAAATGGGAGTTTATGGGGGGCTCTTTCGTCTCCCTCCCCTGACGGGGAAGGCTAATAAATTAGCCGTGTCAACTTCATCCGCTCCCCCCCCCTATTTCCCCCAGTGGGGGGACTAAGGGGGGGCCCACTGGGGGGGAAACAGGGGGGCGGTTGACCTTTTCCCGAGAAGTATCATGATTTTATTAAGGAAATAGATAGAAAAGCAGCACGGTGGCACTTCATACTACAATACGAAGTGCGGAATGTGGGTTCTAAACTGTAGTAATATCTTTTTCTTTTGCTGCTAATAAATCATCAATTTTGGCAGTAAACTTATTGGTGACTTTTTGAATTTGGTCCTGTAAATCTCGGCATTCATCTTCGGAAATTGTGTTGTTTTTCTCCTCTTTCTTGACTATTTCAATAGCATCCCGCCGAATATGACGGAGGGAAACTTTGCCCTCTTCTGCCAATTTACCTGCCAATTTAACTAATTCTTTGCGGCGATCGCTGGTTAAAGGAGGAATATTCAACCTAATGGCGGACCCGTCGTTGTTGGGAGTTAAACCCAAATCGGACATGGAAATTGCTTTTTCAATTTGAGCGGTGCTACCTTTATCGTAGGGTTGAATCAGAATGGTGGTGGACTCCGGTACACTGATATTAGCTAAGGATTTCAACGGTGTTTCCGTACCGTAGTATTCTACAGTAATCCGATCTAAAAGATTGGCATTGGCTCGACCAGTGCGAATAGTATTAAAAGACCGTTGAGTAGACTCAATTGTCTTTTGCATGTTGTCTTTGATTTCATTTATATTCACGGCAACCTCTGGCAATAATTCAATTTTTATTTACTGATTACTAATAATAGTGCCCACTGGTTCTCCTTTAACGGCGCGGACGATATTGCCTCGAACAGAAAGATTGAAAACCACTATGGGGATGTTATTTTCTTTGCATAAGGCGATCGCGGTTCCATCCATGACCCGCAAGTCATCGGCGAGAACTTGGCTGTAAGTTAGGGTCTCAAAGCGGCGAGCGTCGGGAATCTTCTCGGGGTCGGCATCGTAAACCCCATCCACCTTAGTGGCTTTGAAAATGACCTCTGCATCGATTTCCGCTGCTCTGAGGGCTGCTGTGGTATCGGTAGTGAAGAATGGATTGCCGCTCCCAGCGCCAAAAATAACCACCCGTCCTTTTTCTAAATGACGAATGGCTCTGCGTCGGATATAGGGTTCCGCAACTTCCTGCATGGCAATGGCTGTTTGTACTCTGGTGGGAATCCCTATTTGCTCCAAGGCATCCTGGAGGGTCATGGCATTCATTACCGTAGCAATCATGCCAATATAGTCAGCAGTTGCCCGATCCATCCCTGCAGCAGCAGCTTTAACACCACGAAAGATGTTACCGCCGCCCACCACAATAACCATCTGAATCTCACTTTTAACTACTTCTGCAATTTCCTGAGCTATGTCCGCCACCACTTTAGGATCGATACCATAGCCCAAGTTACCCATTAATGCTTCGCCGCTCAGTTTGAGTAAAACTCGATGGTAAGTCATCCCTTTGCTGCCATTTTGATGTTGTCTGTTTTTGGCCTCCACCTAAGATAGCAGTTTTCTGTCCGCCATCAACCCCTTTTCTGTTAGTCTTTATAGAACAAAAGCGATCGCTGCTATCTATAGCAACTCGCTAGAACAATTAACAATCTCTCAATTAAGAGTTCGTGCAGCAAAATGACCCTTTCGCTTTGTACAAAGGTGATGCAGGAGATGCATCACTTTTGTATCCAAAATGTAGCATGTAACGACACTTTTGGAGCTAAGCGCTATATATCACTATTGTCAACTATCAACTCGACAATCATCTGAAAATTGACAAGAAGCTAAAAACCAAGAGGGATAAAGCGAGTGTAGTTTCTGCCATTTTTTGCGGAGACATTCGTCACGAATTAAATTTTGAATTTTGAATTTTGAATTTTGAATTCGACCTCAGGAGCTATCAACTACTATACCTCCACTGAAGAGGGGAACCCACTGGTTCAGTTAAACTTGGTTCTACTTCTTCTCCTTGGAGAACTGCAGCAATGCTGTTGCGCAAATAAGCTTGGGTTACGGATTCTGGAGATTCGACCTTGTCGTCTATGCTACCTCTATAGCGCAAAACATACTGATTGTCAATCAAGAATACTTCCGGTGTTTTCTGAACGCCAAAGGAGCTAGCCACATCTTGGGTAGGGTCTCGCAGATAGGGAAAATTGAGCTTATGGGTAGCAGCAAAGTTTTTCATTTGCTCGAAGTTGTCTTCTGGGGACTTTTTCGTGTCGTTAGCATTAATCCCAATTAAGGTTAGTCCTTGAGATTCAAACTCAGTCTGGATTTGTTTGAGGCGATCGATATACCCTTGGACGCAAGGACAGCCATCAGCTAAAAACACTACTGCCACTGCTTGGTATTGTTCCAAATAGCGGGCAAGATGGTGGACTTGTTTGTCAATTCCTGGTAGTTCAAAGTCTGGAGCATAACTACCAACTGTGGTCCCGATTTTTTCCATCTTAATTCTCCTCAATTGAGAATTATTAATAATTTATAATTATACAACGAACAAGAAACAATGTATATTTGTTAATTGTACCATCGGCTGGTGGTGGGAAATCACCAATCTTATAAGAGAGTGGTTCTTAATTAAGAAAACTCTTAATTTATTAATTTATTGTTCCCTAAGGGTTAATATGAAGATATGGTGACAGATTCTGTAACAAGTTTAACCGATTTGAATTCTTCTGTCAAAACTTGGATTTGGCGGGGCTTTCCTATTTCCTATCAGCATCAAGGGGATTCCGGCCCGCCAGTTATTTTGGTCCATGGTTTTGGCGCTTCCTGGGGACATTGGCGCAAGAATATCCCTGTATTGGGGCAAAGTTGTCGCTGTTATGCCATTGATTTAATTGGCTTTGGCGGTAGCGCTAAACCCACCCCGGGACCGGAAATTGAATATACTTTTCCTACTTGGGCAGAACAACTAGGGGCTTTTTGTCGAGAGGTGGTGGGCTCTCCTGCCTTTTTAGTAGGTAATTCTATTGGCTGCATTGTGGCCATGCAAACAGCAGTAACTTATCCAGATCTGGCCTTGGGAGTAGCGTCCCTTAATTTCTCTTTGCGGTTGCTTCACGAGCGCAAAAGAAGAGATTGGCCCTGGTATAGAAATCTGGGTTCTACTGCGATGCAAAAGATATTGGGCAATAAATTAATTGGTAATTTATTCTTTAGCCTAATTGCTCGACCTCAAGTAGTAAGAAATATCTTGCTTCAAGCCTACTGTCGTCAGGAAGCAGTAACGGATGAATTGGTGAATATGTTGTTGCAACCAGCAGCAGAAAGGGGAGCCGTAGATGTGTTTCTCGCGTTTACTCGCTATTCTCAAGGCCCTTTACCGGAAGACCTGTTGCCTCTTCTTCGTTGCCCTACGGTTATTCTCTGGGGGGCAGAAGACCCTTGGGAACCAATTGAAATGGCACGGGAGTTTGCTAATTTACCTACGGTAGACAAGTTTATTCCCCTAGAAGGTTTAGGCCATTGTCCCCAGGATGAAGCGCCAGAAGTAGTTAATCCTATTTTACAGGAGTGGATCTTCCAGCATTTCCAGCAGGTCTGATAGCTCCTGAGGTCGAATTCAAAATTCAAAATTCAAAATTCAAAATTTAATTCGTGACGAACATCTGGGCTATTATGGCAGAAACTAGACTCGCCTTATCCCTCTTGGTTTTTAGCTTGTTGTCAATTTTCAGATTCGGTCGAGTTGATAATTGATAATTGTTAATTGTTCATTGTTAATTGTTCATTGTTCATTGTTAATTGTTAATTGTTTATTCATGAGTATAGCTCGTACAATTTGCCTGGGATTTGTAGGGGCGATCGCCCTGGGAACTCTACTGCTCCTCCTACCTTTTGCTACCACCAGCAATACTGGTTATAATCCCCTCATAGCCTTATTTACTGCTACATCCGCCATCTGCGTCACCGGGTTAGCAGTGGTAGACACTGGAACCCACTTTTCCTTCTGGGGACAGCTGACAATTTTGCTGCTGATTCAAATAGGAGGATTGGGCTACATGACTCTCACCACTTTCCTCATGTTATTGCTAGGAAGGCGATTTGACCTGAGACAAAAATTTGCCATTCAAGAGTCTTTCGACCGACCATTTTTACTGGGAAGTCAAAATTTAATTCGTTCTATTTTCGCAACTACTCTTATCTGCGAAATTACAGGAATTTTTTTATTAATTAAGCCCTTTGCCCAGGATTATGGCTTAAGCCAAGGTTTGTGGTTCGCTATGTTTCACAGTATTAGCGCTTGGAATAATGCAGGTTTTAGTTTATTTTCTGATAGTTTAGTTGGTTATCAAGCTTCTGGAAGAATAAACTTAGTCATTCCCGCATTGGTAATATTTGGTGGCCTTGGTTACCAAGCAATTATAGAATTATATTTATGGCTGGTGAACTTCTTCAACAGAAGTAAAGCTAGATTTTGTTTTTCTCTCAATTTTAAAGTAGTCACCAGTACCACAATTTTCTTGCTGCTGACGGGAACTATTGCTTTTTTCCTAACGGAAATGAAGAATCCAGCAACCTTAGCTAATCTGAACTTGCCCAGCAAAATTTTAGCAGCCTGGTTTCAATCTATCACTACCCGAACTGCCGGATTTAATACCATTGATATTGGTCAAATGACCACAGCGGGATTATTTATTACCATGGGTTTAATGTTTATCGGTGCCAGTCCCGCAGGAACCGCAGGAGGAATTAAAACTACTACTTTGAGAATTTTAAGCAACTGTACTGCCTCGGTATTGCAAGGAAAAGATGATATTATTCTCTACCAGCGCAAAGTGCCAAAAGCTTTATTATTAAAAGCAGTTGCTGTAGTTTTCGGTTCCATAGCCACCATTACTTTAGCCACTATTTGTGTTGCGATCGCCGATGGTGATTTGGATTTAATTGCTATTTTGTTTGAAGTAATTTCTGCTTTTTCTACCGCAGGACTTTCTACGGGAATCACAGCTAGTTTGTCATCATTTTCTCAGTTAGTTTTAATCTTCACCATGTACTCGGGTAGGGTGGGAATTCTATTGTTAATTGCTGCCATTATTAAAGAATCCAGTCCCAGGGTGATTCAATACCCAGAGGATAATTTATTGGTGGGATAGTTTTAATATTTGTTATTTGTTGTTGGTTGTTTGTTGTTGGTTGTTTGTTGTTGGTTGTTTGTTGTTGGTTATTTGTTGTTGGTTGTTTGTTAAATTTATATCAAATCTGAAAATGGTTGCTACAGATACATTAGTGAATGATTTCAGCCAAGAAACCGGGTTTCTCCTATTATTTTAAGGATTAATGTAGAAACTTGGGAAAGAAACCCGGTTTCTCAACCGACGGGATCACCTCAATCTATACTATGATGCAATAAACTATTTGTAGCAATCATTTTTGTATTTCATATTACAATAGGTTTTTTTACTAATGCTGTGCTGTATTAACTATCAACTGTCCACTATCAACTGTCAACTGCTATATTGATTTTGAAATTGTTCTAATAACCAAGCGCTAACTCTACCGTGATTAGTTTCTCGGCTGCGTCTGAGGGCTTCTTCCAATACAGCAATTTCTAAATCTGGTAAAACTGCCGATTGTTTAATCCTTCGACTTCCTTGTTTTTCCATGGCAAAGGCAATAATTTGAAGGTTTTGTACGTCTACAATCCAATATTCTCTAACTCCTAAGTCTTCATAAAGAAGCCGTTTTTCTCCTTTATCATCCGCGAGAGAAGTATTGGCAATTTCTATTACTAAGGTGGGAGGAGGATAGCTATCTAGTTCAATAATACTGATTCCGTAGGGAACCGCATTAGCCGTGTCGCCGATATATAAAGATAAATCTGGTTGAGCGCTCCGTAAACCTGTTTTATGATAGGTACAATTATCTTTCCCATTTAATTCAATATTTTTTAAGCCTGCATAAATAGCAATGGCATAACTAATAATATAATGGTCGCTAGCGTGGTCATTTCCGAGAGGTGACATTTCAATTCTTATTCTTCCGTTGTTGTAGTAGAATTTAGCTTTGGTATAATCAGGATTTTCTGTGGCTTGGAGATATTCCTTCCAAGTTGCAATTATCCAACTATCTGTGGGAATTTTGGTTAGAGTTGTACTCATAGTAGGTTGGGGAGAGAACGGCAGCTATATTATCAATATGCTAGCAAACCACTGGAAAATCCGCCAGAAGCTGGCACTGTTGCTTGATTTTTTCCTTGAGACTTCTAGCCGCTGCGGGACTATACCAAGCGAGATATTCGTTGATTTCCTTGAGGTCTTGCTTGGCAGGAAAGGTTAATCTATAACGACTCATTAGCTAGCTTCCTCTTTGTGCAGTATTTTCGCTTCAATTCGGCGAATATCCTCCTCCAGTTCGGCAAAGACTGCTTCGCCATCTACTACTTCACCGCGCACCGCTCCGCGGATCCCTTCGGGATCGCTCGCTTCAATCCCCGCGCGAATTTTCTCTTGCAACTCAGCCAGACGGACTTGGTTGAGCTTATCCCGTTCTTCCAGCAATCGCAGCCCAACACCTATTACCTCGCTAGGGGACTGATATTGGCCGCTTTTTACCTTTTCGTTCACCAGTTCTGCCAACTCTGGGGTTAGGGATATATTCATCTTGGATTTATCCTGCTAGACATTAACTTCATTGTAATCAAAACCTATTTATGTTGTAAAATCAACTCCTGCGATCCGATAAAGAAGGTTGATAAACTTGCTTGATGAAATATTAATCTATTGATTTTGAAATTGTTCTATTAACCATGCGCCCACTGTACCGTGATTAGTTTCTCGGCTGCGTCTGAGGGCTTCTTCCAATACAGCAATTTCTAAATCTGGTAAAACTGCGGATTGTTTAATCCTTCGACTTCCTTGCTTTTCCATGGTAAAGGCAATAATTTGAAGGTTTTGTACGTCTACAATCCAATATTCTCTAACTCCTAAGTCTTCATAAAGAAGCCGTTTTTCTCCTTTATCATCCGCAAGAGAAGTATTGGCAATTTCTATTACTAAGGTTGGAGGAGGATAGCTATCTAGTTCAATAATACCAGTTCCGTAGGGAATCGCATCAGCTGTGTCGCCGATATATAAAGATAAATCTGGTTGAGCGCTCCGTAAACCTGTTTTATGATAGGTACAATTATCGTAACCGTTGAATTGAACATTTTTTAAGCCTGCATAAAGATAAGTAGCGTAACTGATAGTGTAATGAGCGCTAGCATGGTCGCGTCCGAGAGGTGACATTTCAATTCTTATTCTTCCGTTGTTGTAGTAGAATTTAGCTTTGGTATAATCAGGATTTTCTGTGGCTTGGAGATATTCCTTCCAAGTTGCAATTATCCAACTATCTGTGGGAATTTTGGTTAGAATTGTACTCATGGTAGGTTGGGGAGAGAACGGCAGCTAGATTATCAATATGCTAGCAAATTAAAGGCGATGGTTTAAGTTTCGTCTTCAGTTGGGAAGAGAGAATCTAAATCTCGGTAACCGCTGACAACGCGAACAATCTCGATACCCACCGCTATGGGGCGATAAAAAATCAGGTAATCTTCTAGGGGAAAACTGCGCAATCCAGGTTCAAAGCGATCTCGATTTCGCCCCATACCTGGAAAATCCGCCAGAAGCTGGCACTGTTGCTTGATTTTTTTCTTGAGACTTCTAGCCGCTGCGGGACTATACCAAGCGAGATATTCGTTGATTTCCTTGAGGTCTTGCTTGGCAGGAAAGGTTAATCTATAACGACTCATTAGCTAGCTTCCTCTTTGTGCAGTATTTTCGCTTCAATTCGGCGAATATCCTCCTCCAGTTCGGCAAAGACTGCTTCGCCATCTACTACTTCACCGCGATCGCTCGCTTCAATCCCCGCACGAATTTTCTCTTTCAACTCAGCCAGACGGACTTGGTTGAGCTTATCCCGTTCTTCCAGCAATCGCAGCCCAACACCTATTACCTCGCTAGGGGACTGATATTGGCCGCTTTTTACCTTTTCGTTCACCAGTTCTGCCAACTCTGGGGTTAGGGATATATTCATCTTAGATTTATCTTGCTAGACATTAGCTTCATTGTAATTCTTCTGTTCTTGTTCCCATTGAAGAAACTGTTCTAAAGCTTCTTGATCGCCAGCATTTGGTCGGAGACGCAGAATCTCCTGGTATGCTCTTTCATCACGCGATCGAGCAAAATACTGTGGAAGTTCCTGGTCAGACATGGCTTGAAGTTGTACATTAGTACTAATTTTGAGTCACCTCCTCATCTATCTAGTTATCTTAGCCGATAATCTTTTAATATGGGAATTGAAGGTTTTAGCGATAATGAATAATCTATCTAAAATCCGATGAAAACCGTTATCAGTGTTATCATAAAACTATCTTTTCAAGATGATGAATCGATCGAAAATTAGTCAATGGGCAAAATTATGAATAAAATGAGAAGGTTTATTCCCTTGGCAGGGATAACTATTACAGGTGGTGCCATGTGGGGATACTTGCTCCTATCTCCTGTAACTTTAGCCAACTCAACGGAACCAGGCCATCGCGAGTGTGACAAAGCATTGGAACGGAATCATCGCCGTCCTACAACTTACTTTCGCGTTGGCAGGGATTGCTTCAAATGGGGGGATTTGCCCGGTGCAATTGAGGCTTTTAATAAAGCATTGAAATTGGATTCAAATTACGCCGCAGCCTATTATTTTCTAGGTCTGAGTTACTTTTATTTGGACCAATGTGAAGAGGCGAAGGAAAATTTTACGAAGGCATTGGACTCGGATTTGGAAGAAATTAGTGCTATTGTTTCTGCTTCCTATCATCAGGGTGTTTGTCATTATAATTTAGAAGAGTATGATGAGGCAATTAAAGCTTTTGACAAAACTATTGAGATAAAGTCAGACCATGCCCAAGCTTATTATTATCGAGGTCTGAGTTATAAAGATTTGGGAAATAATACCAAGGCACTAAAGGATTTCAAAGCAGCAATTGAACATAATCCGAACTATACAAATGCCTATTACGAGAAAGGTGTTCTTCTCTATAATTTAGAGCAGTATGAAGAGGCAATCTCAGATTTTACCCGAACTATTCAGTTAAAAGATGACTCCGTGGGAGCCTATTATTATCGAGGTTTGATTTATCAAAGGTCAAAAAAATTTCCAGAAGTAATTAGGGATTTCGAGCAAGTCATTAAGTTGGATCCAGATAACCCAGATAACTTTTTCGTTTATTATCAAAAGGGACTTACTCACTATTACCAGGAGGATTTTGAAGCAGCAATTACGGATTTCCAGGAGACTGTACGAATCAAAAATGATTACGCCCCAGCTTATTACTTTCTCGGTAAATGCTATACTGACAAGGAGGAGAAAGAGTTTCAGCAAGCAATCAATAATTACAACGAAGCTATAAACTTGAAACCAGACTATGTCTTAGCTTATTATCAAAGAGGTTTGATTTATTCTAAGTTGGAATATCAAAAGGCGATCGCGGATTTTGATAAGGCCATTCAATATCAGCAAGACTACGTTCCAGCACAGTATCAGAAAGGAGTTGCTCACTATAATTTAGGTCAGTATAGCAATGCCATCTCAGATTTTAATCGAACTCTTGACCTAGAAGGTGACCATGGGGGAGCTTATTATTATCGAGGTTTAAGCCATTATGGGTTGAAAAAATTTGACCTAGCCATCTCAGATTTTAAGCAAGTCCTTGTGCCGGATCCCAACAATTTTACGGCTTACTATCAAATAGGCAATTCCTATGCTGCCAAGAAAGAGTTTCAGGAAGCAATCGAGAATTACGATGACGCAATAAGGTTGAAGCCAGACTATGATTTAGCCTATTATCAGAGGGGTTCAGCTCATTATCAGTTGAAGAATTGTGAAAATGCTATCAAGGATTTACGCACAGCAAAAAGACTATTTGGGGAGTCAGGGAATACCGATTTTCAAAGCCGCGTTAGCAAGGATCTTGAAACAATTGAGAAGAATTGTAATCTCAATTCTAACTGAGTTGATTTCATTGTACATCGCGGCGAGGCTTATAAGTAACTGGAATCCATTGCCGAATAGAACATTTCCCACACACAAAGGCATAGTTTTAATTCTTCTGTTCTTGTTCCCATTGAAGAAACTGTTCTAAAGCTTCCCGATCACGAAGTGGCGCTGCGCGATCGCCAGCATTTGGTCGGAGACGCAGAATCTCCTGGTATGCTCTTTCATCACGCGATCGAGCAAAATACTGTGGAAGTTCCTGGTCAGACATGGCTTGAAGTTGTACATTAGTACTCATTTTGAGTCCTCCCTATCTGGTGTTATCAAAAAAAACCTGTTATTATAAAACTATCTCTTAAAATATAAGAATTTTTTGTCCAGGAGCAAACCATGAGTCAAGCAATTAGTAGAGAAAGAACAATTTTAGATAAAATAGCAGCTTTAACTCCTCAACAACAGAATCAGGTAATAGATTTAATTGATTCTTTAACAGTCCAGCCAGAAAGTCAAAATAATCAAATGTCCGCTTATGAAGCGGGAAAACAATGGGCTGGTTGTGTGGATAGTGGAATTGGGGATTTATCCACCAATAAGCAGTATATGGAAGGTTTTGGTAAGGAATGAAACAGGAGGTTATTCAAGTCGGAAGTCCCCCTTTGATAAGGGGGATTTAGGGGGATAGTTTGGATAGTTTGTATCTTCAATCAAAGCTGCAGAGCGAATAGCACGACCGAGATGATATTGAGCATAATCTCGCAATACTCGTTCTACTTTCATCCAAGCCAGCTGAATCTCTCCTGCAGCAACTCTAGGGGGTAAAATAGAGGACATAGGGGGTAAATGTTGGGCTGCTAGCTGTTGTAGCAAAGTTAATTCTATGGCCCCTAGACGAGTGTGTATCCTAGGGGGAGTTTGCTGATTACCATCTTTTTTTACGAGCTGAGGACGAAATTCTGAAGAAGATAAGTTTACTATTCCCCCAGCATTAAAACTAAATCCTACTTGCCAGTTACCATCCTGAAAATTAGCCTGGAGGGATTGTTGAGACATACAACAGGCTTTCACTTCCGGCGCAAATCCGGCGATGGCCAATAAATGAAACACGGCCTGAGTTAAAGAAGGTATAATGAACCCAGACATGGTCTCCAAACGACCCAGGTGTTCCTTGAGCAGTTCGTACAGTTCCGTCTGAGGTTGTTCGCTCAGGGCTAAACCTAGAACTAATTCCCCTAGATATTGCCCGGAAGCTAATTTGACTAAATCCCGACTCAAACGTGGATAGGAATGGATAGTTTCTGCTTGGGTAATTTTATCGAGCGATCGCCCTTTAGCAATGAGCAATTGATTTACTACAAATAACTCACTCTTTCCCCTCAGTCTGGATTTGTGTTTCCTCGCACCTGGAGCCACTGCCCGAACTAATCCATATTCTGGAGTTAAAACCGTTATCAGTCTATCTGCTTCCCCCAGAGCCATTCCTTTTAAATTAATCCCCGTAGCCTTATAAGTTCTCATCTATAAAAATATATTTTTCTCTATTATATCTTTTTCTTAATTAAGATTAATTTTTAGTTTATTTTTCGTAGGTTCCGTTGAGGTAACGAAACCCTTCGGCTACCGGCAGGGCAAGCGCTCAGGGCAACGCCCAAGAACACGGGTTGTTGGGTTGGGTTTCGCTATCGTAATCGCCAACCTACAATTACTTACGATGTCTAGTGAGAGCAACCGACAGGTTGCTGTATAACTATCAACTATCAACTGTCCACTATCAACTGCTATGTCTTCTTGTTGGCAACACAGCGAAGCAATAAACCATGTCCCGTTGTTTCCCCGGAGTACCAGAGGAGTTTCAAGGTAGTTAAATCGAAGTACTCCGCTAACTTAGACATCACTTCCAGGTATAAAGGAAAGTTATTATTAAAGACCCGATAAAAGAAAATAAATTCTCCTTGAAAATCTAAGACCCGTCCCACTTGTTCGATTCCTCGAAACACAATGTCATCATTTCTCAAAATTCCAATTTCATAGGAATTAGGGTCCATGGTACGCTCGATGGAGCGACTGGGGAATGACATGAATACTACATCTGCAGAATTATCTTGTTCCCCCACACATAAATCTTGCACTTTGACTTCATCTTCTGGGCGAATCAAAGGATGATCTGCCAACATGGTGATATTGGGATGTAAATCGCTAAATACTACTTTTTTACTTCCTTGAAGAATGGAACACAAGCCAATCACTCCACAACCACATCCCAGATCCAATACTCTTTTGTTTTTGACATCAATCATTCCGCTTAAAATACCGCTCATAAAAGCGTGGGCCGCAATGCCACCATAGGGATTAAAAACTCCTTGGGGAACGGTGACATGGAAAACTGGCTTGTTTCGATATAAGATACTAATCTCTCGATCTTTTGAGGAAAGTTCCTCATGGTATTTGAGATAATCTTGGCGATCGTATTGGAGATTTTCTCCGTCTTTAAGACTAATGGAAACGTCTTGTTGCTGAATCATTTTTTTCATCTAAATTGAGTATTGAGTAATTGAGTAATTATAGGGTTTCTTGGTCATGAGGTACATCTATGTATCCGGCCTATGAAAGTGTTGAGTATTGAGTAAGAGCAAGCAACCAGTTATTGTATAACTATCAACTATCCACTATCAACTATCAACTGTTATAAATCTTCAAACTTATTTCGAGATAGCGTTCACAAATGAGTTGTAAAACTAAATCGTCTTTTTTTTTGTAGGAAAAAAATTTTTTCTTTTTCTCTGTTTCCTTTTCCTAAATAGGTGGGTTTACATCTCAAATGAAAACGCTATAAAGTCATGTTTTCGCTTTAATTCTGACCGTTGACAAGCTGTTTGGTTAAGATTTCTTCCAGCTCGCTTTCGTAGAAAAATTTATCCTCACCAAAAGCAGGCTTCAAGTCTCCTAACCAAGTTGCTTGAGGATCGAAACTAGCAAAGAAAGGTCCATTACACCAGTCAGAGTTACGAGCTTGTAAAAAGGATAAAACAAAGACTTTTTCCCCTTGGATTTCCGTAACCCCTTGAATGTGTATTTTCCCTGGTAAAGCAGACATCACTGGACCACGAGCAGTTCGTCCCAATCCCGATAGTTTTTGGATTGCCTGACGATAAATTTCTCCAACTTTAACTAAAGGAATTTCAAAATATTCTTTGGCTCCTGTTTGTCGCTCCACAAACATATAATAGGGAATACAGCCCAAGCGCACTTGCATTTTCCACATTTTTGTCCAACTATCGGCAGAATCATTGATATGGCGAACTACTGGGGCTTGGGTACGAATTGTCGCTCCCGTAGAACGAATGCGTTGGATTGCTTTGTGAGCTATCTCTGTATCTAGTTCCCTCCAATGTTCGTAGTGAGCCATGATTGCCAAATGCTTGCCTTGTTGCACTACTTTTTCAAATAAGCGTAACAAGTCGTCAGCATCTTCATCGGTAACATATCGATAGGGCCAATAGGAAACTGATTTTGTCCCGATGCGAATGGTTTGGATATGGTCAAATTCTTCTTGTAAGAGAGGTTCGATGTACAAAGCCAACTGTCGGGCTTTCATGGTCATGGGATCCCCACCAGTGAGCAATACATCAGTCACTTCTTTCTGTTGTTTGAGGTAATTTTGAAAAGAGCCCGATTCCCGAGTGGCAAATTTTAGATCTTCCAAGCCCACAAATTGGGGCCAGCGAAAGCAAAATGTACAATAAGCATGGCAGTGTTGGCCTGCGGTGGGAAAAATTAAAACTGTTTGCTGATATTTGTGTTGCACTCCTGGCACTGGTTCCCCTGCCAAGAAAGGGACATTATGTTGTTTTTGGCCTCCAGGATGGGGATTGAGTCGCAAACGAATTTCCGATGCTGTTTGTTGCAGCAGTTCCTTAGAAGCATTATCTTTTAGCAGTTGCACCATAGAATTTAAATCTCTTGGTGACAGCATTTCTGGCTGGGGGAAAGTTAAGCGAAAAATCGGATCTTGAGGTATATTGTCCCAATCAATCAGTTCTTCAACCAGATAATTATTGGCTCGAAATGGGAGAACGTTGGCAACTGCTTCCATTGCTAAACGATTTTCCCACGGCAGTTTGTCTAGTTCTGGCAGGGTTTTGATGTCCTTTGTATCGTAAAAACGTATATTTTTTTCGTTTCTTTCATGCAAATATCCATGTGTGTGAGTTGTCATTGTTAGTGGTAGTGGTCTAGTGAGGTTTTTGCCTGGGAAGGTATTTATCAATCCAGGCTTCTGTCTATAGCAATCCTAAATCATTGGTAAAAGCCTAACGCTCCTCTTGACTCCTGCATCAGGGGCAGAGAAGATTTTTACAAATCACTTAGGATTATTAGATTATACCACCAGTGTTGAAACCTATAACAGTGTAACACAAAATAGCCCAAATTGCAATTTGCTTGAGCTTAGACAAGCAGTTCCACGAAGCAGCCCAGAGGGCTACCCCACGGCTGCCACTGCACTGTCCCGGAAGAGGGAAGAGGCAAGAAGAATGGAGCAAAAATCATTAAGAAAGAGTTGTAAATACGCTTTACTCGCGAAGCCCTATGTTTTCCATCGCTTTTTTAAGCAAAAACCTTGAAGTTTATATTTCTTTATTTAGGCAATAAGAAATTGTAAACAAACCTGGCTTGTCATATTTTGCAGGCTTAGGTTCAACTTCTAGTTGATTGTTATACAACTGTTTTAATGATTGTTTAAAACCTCTAAGAACCTCAACAATTCCATTACAAACTTGTTGGGTACTAGATATATATATTGAAGTGGTAAATGAGGATAGTTGGCTGGTTAAGTCAATAGAAATAGCCAGCGATCGCGTTTATAGCACTACGCATTTAGGTTAGGACATTAATAAAGCCTGAAACCTAGTCATGGCCTCTAAATGAATTTTGAATTTTGAATGAGAGAATTGCGCGTAGCGCTATATCTTTTGGTAGAACATGGTTCTCAAGTAGCAATCCATCAAATCGTCAAAGCATTCAAAGGAAGATCGTCTTGGTTGCAACGCCCAAGAATTTCCTCATCTTATGCAAGCTCCCTAGTTTATGGACTCACAGTCATTTTTATTATACTGCTGGTAAGGTTAGCAACTCCAAAATAAGAGAATATCTCAACGACACCCATCTCTCTTGACGACGGTTTTAATCACCTTGTTCCGCTTTCCGCTTTGCCAATTTATTCAAGAGCGGAAAGCTTCCCCTACCACTTTAGTATAAATCAAATTGGTTATCTTCAGATAAGAAGAAATATTAAGTTTTATTAAGCACCTCTCAATAAAACTCCTACCTTTCATTCTCCCACTCATCTAACTGCCGGATTAAATCCACCCCCCGAGAAGTCCCCAGTCTGGTAGCACCTGCTTCAATCAAGGCGATCGCCCCTGCCAAACTCCCAATCCCTCCAGCAGCTTTAATCCCCACTTGTCCTTTAGTTACTTGTTTCAACAGCCGTACATCTTCCACTGTAGCACCCCCGAACCAACCGGTGCTAGTTTTCAAGAAAGCTACTCCAGCATCCAGGCAAATTTCCGCAGCCAGTGTTTTTTCCTGATTATTCAGGAGAGTTGTTTCTAAGATAGCCTTAATGGTAACTCCCGTTTCCTCACAAATTTGCGCCATTTCCTGATAGAGTCGGTCCTGTTTCCCTTCTTTTAACCAACTCAAATTGATTGCTACATCTAATTCTACTGCTCCATTTTCCACCGCTTCTTGGGCTTCATAGAGTTTAGTGGCGGAGGTATTAGCACCAGTGGGAAAACCGATGACAGTGCAAACCTTAGTTCTTTTATTGTGGAGCAGTTCCACCGCTTGACGCACTGCGTTGGGGTAGACGCAAACAACAGGGAACTTAAATCGCTCTGCAGCGGCGCAACATTGAGCTATCTGTTCTGTGGTAGCTGCAGGTTGGAGTAGGGCGTGGTCTATATAGGTGGCAAGGTCGTAGTCTAATTCTTTCATTGGTTGAACCGCAGATGAACACAGATGAACACAGATAATTGCAGATGAGATGGTAGGGTAGGCAATACCTATTCTACTCATTTCTAGTACTCACCATGGCAACAATCAATCATAATTACCTCAAACTCAAAGCTGGATATCTCTTTCCAGAAATTGGGCGACGGGTTAACAAGTTTGCTGAGGCTAATCCGGATGCTTCTATTATTAAACTGGGGATTGGAGACGTTACGGAACCCTTACCGGAAGCTTGTACCACCGCTATGATAACAGCAGTAAAGGAAATGGGCGATCGCGCCACTTTCAAAGGCTACGGTCCGGAACAAGGCTATGGCTGGCTGCGGGAGAAAATTGCAGCCACGGACTTCCAATCCAGAGGCTGTGATATCGATGCGGGGGAAATCTTTGTTTCCGACGGGGCTAAGTGCGATACAGGAAACATTCTGGATATTTTCGGCAGCAACAATACTATTGCGGTCACGGACCCAGTTTATCCCGTCTACGTAGATACTAACGTCATGGCTGGGAATACGGGTGCTGCGGATGAGGCGGGGAAATATGGAGGTTTGGTTTATTTGCCTATGTCCGCAGCTAATAATTTTACTCCTGCTTTACCCACTCAGAAAGTAGATTTAATTTATCTTTGTTTTCCCAATAATCCTACGGGAGCGGTGGCTAGTAAAGCCTATCTGAAAAGTTGGGTAGACTACGCTAAAGCTAATAATTCCATTATTCTCTTCGATGCCGCTTACGAAGCTTTTATTACTGATTCCAGTATACCCCATTCTATCTATGAAATTGAGGGAGCGAAGGAATGCGCCATGGAGTTTCGTTCTTTTTCTAAAAATGCTGGCTTTACCGGAACTCGCTGCGCTTTTACTGTAGTTCCCAAGAATTTAACCGCTACAGCAGAAGATGGCAGTGAGGTAGAATTGTGGAAACTGTGGAATCGTCGTCAATGTACTAAGTTTAACGGCGTTTCTTATATCGTTCAACGAGGAGCGGAAGCAGTTTATTCTCGGGAGGGTCAGGCACAAATTAAAGCATTGATTGGCTTTTATTTGGAAAATGCCAAAATAATCTGTGATCGCCTTACTACTGCTGGTTTAAAAGTATATGGCGGAACCAACGCCCCTTACGTTTGGGTCCAGACTCCCGAGGGTTTATCTAGTTGGGACTTTTTCGATCAGTTATTACAAACTGCCCATGTTGTAGGAACTCCCGGTTCCGGTTTTGGTGCTGCTGGAGAAGGTTATTTCCGCATTTCTGCTTTTAACAGTCGGGAGAATGTAGAAGAAGCTATGGCTAGGATTACAGCTAATTTTAAAGTTTAATTTGTTGTTTGTTGTTGGTTGTTGGTTGTTGGTTGTTGGTTGTTGGTTGTTTGAATGTAGCTAATTGTTTATTGGAAAATTAACCGTGGGATAGCCCTCTGGGCTGTCCTCTCAAACTTCACAAGCAATTTTTTGAGAAATTGAGAAAAAAATCTTGCATTTTCTATTTTTAGATGTTATTCTTTAAGAGTGAGAAAATATGCGGCCATATATATAGCAAATCAGTTGTAAAACTATCCCATGGGTTAGAAACCGGGTTTCTTGAAAAAATTTCCCTGTTAATCCCAAAGCAATCCGGGTTTCTGGGCAAAAGTCTATTCCTGGTTATTTGAACCGCAGATGAACTCACAGGCATCTTGCCTGTGCCACAGATGGATAAGACGGATTTTTTATAAGCTTTACATTTTTTTGAGAAATTGAGGAAAAAAGCCTTGCATTTTCTATTTTTAGGTGTTATTATTTAAAAGTCAAAAAATGTGCGGCCATATATAGCAAATGAGTTGAACCACAGATGAACTCACAGGCAAGATGCCTGTGCCACGATGAACTCACAGGCAAGATGCCTGTGCCACGGATGGATAAATACAGAACACAATAAACAATTAAATCATGAATATTCCATCTATCTTGCGGTGCGTTGCGAACGCTGGTATTATGAACGTGTTTAGTATTGAGTGAGAGCAACCAACCGGTTATTGTATAACTATCAACTATCCACTATCAACTATCAACTGCTATATATCTGGCTGACTCCATCCTTATCTCTATTACCAATTGATGTTGAATTATTATTTCGATTCCGAAGAAAAAAGTCCCAAGTCCTTCGAGTTACCGGGGGCTAAACCTCACTACAACCCTGATCGCCCCGGCCAGGTCAAGCATATTTTCCTGGATTTAGCTCTGGATATCCCCAACCAAAGCTTTGAGGGAACTTGTACCATTATCCTCACTCCCGTGCGCCAGGGCATCACTCGCCTGGTTCTGGATGCGGTAGATTTAGCAATAGAGTCTGTCTTGGTGGATGAAGTAGCTCAAGATTTTGACTACGATGGGAATCAATTAATTGTTCATCTGGTGCAACCCTTAGGAACGGAACCAATTAAGATTGAAATTGCTTATCAGGCTGTTCACCCTCAACGAGGTCTTTATTTTGTCCTTCCCGATGAATATTATCCTGACAAGCCAACTCAAGTTTGGACTCAGGGGGAAGATGAAGATTCTCGCTTCTGGTTCCCCTGTTTGGACTATCCCGGTCAGTTAGCTACTTCCGAAATTAGGGTGCGGGTTCCTCAAGGTTTGGTTGCTATTTCTAACGGGAAATTAGTGGCAGTGAAAAATGAGGAAAATGCTGTTATTTTCCATTGGCAACAAGAAGAGGTTCATCCCACCTATTTAATGACTTTAGCCGTAGGAAATTTTGCCGTTGTTGAGGATAAGTGGGAGCAGATTCCTCTGGCCTATTATACTGCTCAAGGTCGGGAAGAGGACGGCAGGCGCAGCATGGGTAAAACCCCCAAGATGATGGGTTTTTTGAGTCAGAAATACGGCTATACTTATCCTTACCCCAAATACGCTCAAGTCTGCGTGGATGACTTTATCTTCGGCGGTATGGAGAATACCAGTTGTACTCTTTTAACTGACCGTTGTTTGTTAGATGAACGGGCGGCAATAGATAATCGCAATACAGAAAGTTTGGTGTTGCATGAATTGGCCCACCAATGGTTTGGAGATTTAGTTGTAATTAAACATTGGTCTCATGCTTGGATTAAGGAAGGAATGGCTTCCTATGCCGAAGTATTGTGGACGGAAGCAGAATATGGCCCAGAGGATGCTGCTTATTATTTATTAGGAGAAGCCCGGAATTATTTGCAAGAAGATAGTTCTCGCTATCGTCGTCCCATCGTTACAAATATTTATCGGGAGGCCATCGAGCTTTACGATCGCCATTTATATGAAAAGGGCGCTTGCGTCTATCATATGATTCGCTCTGTTTTGGGAGATGAATTGTTTGAAAAAGCGATTCAAACTTTTGTCAGAGATAACGCTCATCACACCGTAGAAACTATGGATTTATTGCGAGCCATTGATAAGAGTACGGGGTACAATTTAGCTTTCTTATTCGACCAATATGTTTTCCGAGGTGGTCATCCCGATTTCAAAGTAAATTATAGTTGGGATGGGGAAGGTAAAATTGCTAAACTCACTGTAACTCAAACTCAGGTGAAAGCTGAGGATGAAAAAAAGGGCAGTAAGAGCGGTTTGTTCGATTTAACTATCCCCATTAGTTTTGGTTATAAGACAGAAGCAGGAGTAAATCTATTACCATATAGTTTGAGAATTAAAGAACGGCAACAGAGCTTTTACTTTCCTCTCACTGACAAGCCGGATTTTGTCAGTTTTGATGCAGGCAATAATTTCCTCAAAACTGTGACTTTGGAATATCCAGTGGGGGAGTTAAAAGCTCAATTGCAATTGGACCCTGACCCTATTGATCGCATTTATGCCGCTATTGCTTTAGCCAAGAAAGGGGGTTTAGCAGTGGTTAAAGCCTTAGCTACTGCTTTAAAAGAAGATCGGTTTTGGGGCGTGCGGTTAGAAGCGGCCAAACAGTTAGGCAAGTTGAAATTAAATCAAGCAATGACTGCTTTAATAGAGGGGTTAGAAGACGACAATGCACGAGTAAGGCGGGCAGTAATTCAAGCTTTAAGTAACTATAAACTGGAGCCAAGTTACCAACAAATTAAACAAGTGGCAGTGGCAGGAGATCAGAGTTATTACGTAGAAGCCACTGCTTTGCGCTGTTTGGGAACCATGGTTGGAGGGAATTTGCAGGAGAAAGAACAGGAGGTTTTGGACTTATTCAAGCAGGTATTGGCAGAGCGTTCTGGTTGGAATGAAACGGTACGTTCTGGGGCGATCGCTGGTTTGAGTAAGATGAAAACTTCTGCTGCGGCAGTGGATTTAATTTCCAGTTATACTAAATTGGGAGTTCCTCAACCTTTGCGGTTAGCTTCTATTCGCGCTTTAGGGTCCGTTTCTACCGGCCAAACTCCTGCTAAAGTAGAAGAAATTTTGGAGGTTTTAGAAGCTATTTCTGGGGAGAGTTTCTTTTTAGTTCAAACTGCAGTTGTAGGGGGTCTACAGCAAATGGAAACTCCTAAAGCGATGGCTATTTTAACTGCTTTGGCGGAACAAACTCCCGATGGTCGGGTGCGTCGCCGGGCCGAGGAAGCTGTTACTACAGTGCAGAAAAAGATTGGTTCTGATAAGGCGTTAAAGCAGTTGCGTCAGGAGTTGGATAAGTTGAAGCAGGATAATCAAGAATTACAAAGTAGGTTAGCTAAATTGGAAGCTTCTTCTTTAAAAAAATAAGGGCTATCCCCCTAAATCCCCCTTATCAAAGGGGGACTTTGAATAGAGTTGTAGGGTGGGCATTGCCCACCACCAAATCTTTGAGATCTTCTTGGTGATATTCTATAGTAATGCTTAATCTCGACCGAATCTTAAAATTGACAACAAGCTAAAAACCAAGAGTAACAAGGCTTTTCCAGTTTCTGCCATTTTTGGCGGAGACATTCGTCACGAATTAAATTTTGAATTTTGAATTTTGAATTTTGAATTCGACCGAAGGGAGCTATCAAATGCTTTTTTCAAGAATAATGTAGGATTGCTATAGGTGGAAAAACCCTCCTGACTGCTCATTCAAGC
This sequence comes from Prochloron didemni P4-Papua_New_Guinea, assembly GCA_000252485.1. GTDB lineage: Bacteria > Cyanobacteriota > Cyanobacteriia > Cyanobacteriales > Prochloraceae > Prochloron > Prochloron didemni. The sequence continues at coordinate 21,590 of JH610898.1, forward strand.
CAAAGTTTCCGGACAATATCCCAATCCTCTGGTAAACTGTTGGCGGAATGCTTCGATATCCCTAGCTTCAGGAGTGCCATGAGATACCACGGCAACTTGATAGCGACGCATGACATCAATGGGAGACTGTCCAGTATCTAAACTCCAAAATACCATTTGCAGTCGCATTTCCGGCTCGTAAGGAATACCTAGCTCGCTCATGTAAGCTTGAAAATCTCCATGTTGTTGAGAGGTAATGATTTCCTTGAACTTAATCTGGACAATCCAGCCATCAATTTGATGAATGACTGTCATGGTACTAGCACACAAGTGAGTCATTCTCTGCAAGTGTTCGATAACTCGCAAAGTTAGACTAGCATTAGCAAGAAAGTATAGATAATTCATAGCCCTCCCTCAGCTCAAAGTCTTAAGAATTTCTTTATCTTTAAGATAGATATTTTTCCTGGGCTGGTACTAGGGGCAAGAACCCCATGTTGTATGGGGGAAGTTACCCAATTTTTTCTTGCTTATTCGGGATTTGTTGTTTTTTTTGGTTGTTTGCGATCGAGCTATGACTGATGAGCTTTTAATATCCAGCTATGACTACCAACTGCCAGAGGAGTCTATCGCTCAAACTCCAGCAGTGCCGAGAGATAGTTCTCGCTTGTTGATAGTGGATTCTCCCTACCATTATAGCCACGGTTTTTTTCGGGATTTACCTCATTGGCTACAAAAAGGGGATTTGCTGGTACTTAACGATACTCGGGTTATTCCCGCACGACTCTACGGTCGCAAATCTACAGGAGCGGCAGTGGAAATTTTGCTCTTGGAAGAAGGAGAGAATAATTGTTGGTTGGCTTTGGTTAAACCGGGTAAGCGTTTTCAAATGGGTACGGAAATTTGGTTTAATCCTAATCCTTCCCAACTCCCACGGTCCGGAATAGAGCCTAACAGCGAGACTGAGGAGCCTAAGTCTAGTATAGATTTCTTGAAAGCAAGAGTAATTGATAAAGATGAATCTACGGGGGGGCGCTGGTTGCAATTCCAGATTCCTGGGACTCAATCCTTGCTGACCTTACTACAAAAGTTCGGTCAGATTCCCCTTCCTCCTTATATTACTTCATCTGCCTCAGAACCATCTCAATATCAAACTGTTTACGCTAACAAACCGGGAGCGGTGGCTGCACCTACGGCAGGATTGCATTTTACAGAGGAATTGTTAGCTAAGTTAGCTCATTTGGGCATCAATCGAGCTTTTGTAACTTTGAATGTAGGAGTGGGTACGTTTCGCCCAGTGGAAGTAGAGGATATTACCACTCACTCCATGCACCAAGAATGGATTGAAGTACCACCAGAAACGGTAGAGAAAATTGAAGAGACTAAGGCAAGAGGCGGGCGGATTCTTGCGGTGGGAACGACGGCAGTAAGAGCCATAGAAGGGGCTGTAAAAGAGAAGGGAGGGCATTTATCTGCTTTTTACGGCAAGACTGATTTGTTTATTTATCCGGGATATAAGTGGCAAGTAATTGATGGTTTAATTACTAATTTTCACTTGCCTCGTTCCAGTTTGTTAATGTTAGTGAGTGCTATGGTGGGACGGGAGCGTTTGTTGGCTTTATATCAGGAGGCTATAGCCGCTCAATATCGCTTTTATTCTTTTGGGGATGCCATGTTAATTTTGCCAGAAGCGGTGTTGAAATAATTGGCTCCTTATATACAAACGAGAAGCTTGGAAAAAAAACTATACATCCCCCTAAATCCCCCTTGATAAGGGGGACTTCCAGTTTATAAATCGTAGGTTGGGTTTCCCGATAGCGAAACCCAATACAACAACCCGTGCTGTTGGGTTTCGTTACCTCAACCCAACCTACAATTATTACAATTACTTATAATACTGTCGAGAAGGTTTTATGAAAATTGAGGAAAAGAAAAAATAAGCGATCGCAGTTTTGGGAATTACTCTAAGAGTAATTCCCAAACCGAACATGATCTGATA
>JH610899.1 GCA_000252485.1 Prochloron didemni P4-Papua_New_Guinea
TGGCAATGAGCAATGAACAATTTTCAATGAACAATTAAGAGATCCATCGGAAAAATGTGTCTTTCGCTTTATACAAAGGTGACGCAGCAGATGCAGCACTTTTATCTACAAAATGTAGTTATAAGAATTCGTAGGTTGGGTCTCCCGATTGGTATTGCCCCCTAAATCCCCCAATACTGGGGGACTTTGAGCAGTTTTCCCCCACCCCCCCTGCAGGGGGGGTGGGGGCTAGACAACTTATAGGCATGATATTTTCGGACATGATATCAATCAGCGAAAAGCGTCACATATATCTCAGAAAACTTCTCTTTTTATCTAAATTCAATGATATAAACATGAAAATCTTTCCCAAAATAGTATCAAAGTATATTGGTGGCCATTGCCCACCCTACTGGTGACTACACCTGTCAGTTTCCCCTCCTGGGAGGGGTTAGGGGTGGGTTAAAGCCATTTGAACCAGCTCGTTAGAGTATCTTGCAGGCGATCGCACCAAGAAGGTTAGGGTAAGGAACCTCCTCTGGTGACTACACCTGTCAGTTTCCCCTCCTGGGAGGCACCCACCCCTTTCCCCTCCTGGGAGGGGTTAGGGGTGGGTTAAAGCCATTTGAACCAGCTCGTTAGAGTATCTTGCAGGCGATCGCACCAAGAAGGTTGGGGTAAGGAACCTCCTCGTTCCTGCCATTTTGCTGCCAGTTGCCGACCTAAAGGAGTGAGGCGAAAACTATCTGTCAGTCCCTGTCCGTCTACTTCTCTTCGCAAGAGACCCACATCTATGAACCACATCAAACTGCTTTCCGCTTTGGCAAGGGAAACTAGTATCTTAGTATAGCCTTTTTCATAGCCGTTACTGCCGGCGATTACCCCCAGAGAAATACTTTCTCGAGCCATAGCGGTCAATAAACCAAGTCGGAAAGGGGAACAGCACAGGGCTCGTTCCCCTCGTCGGATGGCAGCAGTGGAATATTTAATGGATTTAGTAGTAGTAGAAGTAGTCACTATTGGTTATTTGTTTTTGGTCAATATTAAACGGGTGTGGTCAAAAGTAGTTGTTTTCGGCTGAATATGTGTTTGTCCACCGTGGGGTAGCCCTCTGGGCTGCCTAACTTTCAGGATAAGCCGCGACTATTGAGAATATAAAATTCAACTGTTTTTGACCGCACCCATATTAAACAACTGTAACACGGCATTTCTTCTAGGGAGTTTAGTCCTGGTAGGTCAAGGGTGAAGCGCAAGATTAGACCGCTCAAAGCAATTACAGTAGCTATTTTTGAGTCTAAGCGGTCTAATGAATCGTTGATAGCTTTAAATAAGGATTCAGTATATTCGTAGACTAAATTAGTATTGGTATATTGATTCTCGTCCATTTATTTAATTAAGAAGGCTATGTCAGAAAAAGACGAACAAGAAAAAAAAGCTCGTTTACTGGTTATCGAGGAGGAAGAGGAAGATCCACCTGCTGCCACTACCGGAACTGCTTGGAGATATGACCCTAAAGATTGGAGGAGATCCTCTCAAGAAGATTCTACTCCAGAAGATGAAGATATAGCAATTCCCAATGAACAATTAACAATGAACACTTCGGCTACCCTTCGACTACGCGGTCACTGAGCGTAGCCGAAGTGCAGGGCAAGCGCTCAGTGCAGGCAATTAAGAGGAACAGCAGAAAAATGCCCCTTTCGCTTTGTACAAAGGTGATGCAGCAGATGCAGCACTTTTGTACAAACAATGTAGCATGTAACGACACTTTAGGAGGGAAGCGCTATATTTGCTCAAATTAACCAAGAATATATAGCGCTACTACTGCTTTCAAAATTCAAAATTCAAAATTCAAAAAGATGGCTGTGACTAGGTTTCAGGCTTTATTAATGTCCTAACCATAATGCGTAGTGCTATAGCAATTGATAATTGATAATTGACAATTGACAGAAGCGATGGTTTATCAGCCTTATATATATGGCCACACCTTTTCCCACTCTTACACTCTAACACCTCAAATAGCAACTGTCAACTTTTTTTTCTGCTTTAACACAAAATTTCCTAATTGTCAAGCTTTGTTACAAAATCTTAAAACTGGCTCTCAGGAGTTGACACCAGCTATTTTTTTGCTTAAGATAAAACTATATCGGAAAAAACAAAATTGAACCATGTCTAATAAACAAGAAACTTTAACCCAAGAAAACTGTATCGCTACTAAGGAAGCAGCCTTCCTCCTCAACATCAGCGTTGTCCGCTTGCGCCAACTTTTACAGCAAGGAAGAGTGGTGGGGGCCTATAAACAAGGTAGACGCTGGCTCATTCCCTTGAAAAAAGGAATGCCCCAGATTACCAAGGGAAAGCGAGGCCCTAAAGGCACTTGGAATAAGAAGCGCCGCACTTCTCTAACTAGGATTCATATCAACAGAAAGATTTTTGGTTTGAACCAGAAGTTCGGTATTAATTTACCCCCAATCTCCGTGAGAATTGGAGCAAAGACCCACTTCTGCCACCAAGCGGACATTCCAGCTAACGCCAGAGTTGTCTACAGACCTAAGAACCCTTTACCTTGTGGGGCCGTGCTGTGGATTGATATTGACCCGGACCAGGTTATTACTATGAAAACTTTTAGCAAGTTAGAGCAGGCTGCCACTATTTAATCATTAACATTGACAATCTTAGAGGTTTTTGGGTTTCAAGATCCTACGATACAAGCTGCTTGGAAAGAAATTGTCTAAAAACAAACAACAACAAACAACAAACAAC
>JH610900.1 GCA_000252485.1 Prochloron didemni P4-Papua_New_Guinea
TGCTGCGAAGCAGATCCCTGCGGGATCGCTTTCTGCCATAGGAGAGCCGTCCGGTTCGGGGTAAACTATTGGGGTTTCTAGGGGTGCAAGAGTCATGATTTTTAATCTGTATTTGACTGCAGCCGAGTTTCCATTCTTAGTTAATTATCACTCAAATTACGATGAACAGTAAATTAAAAATATTTACTTCTATATCGATAGGGAAAACAAGTTCTAATACAAAATAAAATAAAATAAAATTTCTCTTATTACTGTTTCCCCATTGGATTTAATCAAGCTGCTCAGGATCGATTCCCAGTTCTCTTAATCTTGCTGCAAGGCGATCTGCTCGTTCCCGTTCTTGTTCTTTTTCAAGTCGTTCTTGTATTCGTTCTTGTTCGGACTCTTCAGGACTGCGTAAATACTCTTGAGTGGATGGATTGAAAAATCTCAGCTCACCGTCCGGAAGTAGCCTCATCTCCAATCCCAACACAATTGAAAAGAAAACAAGAGTGCCATCTGGAAGGCGATTGGGGGTCAGC
>JH610901.1 GCA_000252485.1 Prochloron didemni P4-Papua_New_Guinea
TTTCCTTGTCTCAATCCAACCTACAATCTAATTTTACTTGAATTATCCCGTGGGTTAGAAACCGGGTTTCTTGGCAAAATTTTGAGATCAATGGCAAAATAATAGTAGAAACCCGGTTTCTGCTCTGTTCTGTTTTACTATCCCTATCTTGTGATGTTTCTAAATTGAGAGCTTCAAGGATATTGTCCCACATAACCAGAGGAATTACTATATCAGTTTTTATCCCTTGTTCGTTAGTTATATAGCGGATTTTATTTTTGAAAGAGTCAAGATTCATAGGGTTAGTTACCTCTCGTAGGGTGCGGCACTGCCCACCATGCCATTATTTTTTTTGTAATCCAGTAACAATTATATTTGCTCCATTTATATATTAGCATTTGTTTTCCTTTTCATTTGTCAAATAGTAGGGTGCGGGCGCTAAGAGCGGCGCTTCGCGTGCGTAACGCACCAAACCCCAGGGTGCGGTCAAAAACAGTCTAAGTCCCAATAGTAGGGTGCGTTCGTAACGCACCAAACCCCAGGTTGCGGTCAAAAACAGTTGAATTTTATATTTTCAATAGTCACGGCTTACTCTTAGGCAGCCCAGAGGGCTACCCCACAATTGATAAATACATATTCAAACCCAAACAACTACTTTCTTTTGACATTGATAAATATAATAATTTGAAAAATAATTGATAGGTCGCAGGGGTAACGGTGCGTTGCGAACGCACCCTACTAATATTGACATTTCCTGTAGCGGAAAAGTTTGTTGTTGCCAATGCTTACAATCCTATTTTGGCCATGCAGTTTTTCAATGATTCATGAGATTCCCAAGTGCCAGGTATGGAATTAGGAAAAAGCCCATGAATTGGTAAAAAAAGAACGAAAAATCAAGTGTTGACAAATGGCTGGGATGGCGATATGCTACAGTCTACAAGTCTGTGCGCGAGAAAAGAGAATAAATCGAATCCATTAGAAATGGATGCTAGCCCCCCATTGGGTAAATGTCCTACTCTGGTAGTATTTAGTAATTCATATCTCATGTCTTCTAACCACCTATCCGTTTTTAAATTATACCATCCTACCCGTCCTCCAAATTTTATCCACACTTCCCTTTTATACTCTTTTGTGCCACCTAGTTCAAAATAAATTTTCTTTTGGACACTGAAGCCAAATTTTCCCTTACTATAGGAAACCCAAAGTCCATCCAATACATGGAGGTCTTCACAGGGGAAGTTTTCTATGTCTTCTGGTTCTAATAATTCTCCTGCTTCTTTGTTAACGGTTTCAAGCATTAATCTGTAGGTTTCTCGATCCGCTTCTTTCCATTGGCCATTTTTCAGATATTGTTCCAATTGTTGATAACGTTTATCTTGAACCTTATTGATTAGTTCTTGTAAATCTTCGTCTACTTTCCGGCAAGTTTCTTGAAGACATTTATAGGCTAGCTTCGTGGCTTGTGAGTCGGGAATATCTGCCAAACGACGGAGAAAAAGGTTGGGATTTTTCAGTTGAGCCACATAGAGAATAATAATTGCTTCCCACCATTGCTCTTGCCAATTTTCTAATAATAAAGCTTCTTGATTAGTCCGTTTGATTTCACAGGCAGCCAGATATTCTTGGAAACTTTTATGAGCAAATTCATAGGCTTCATCCACTTGAACCAGCAGTTCGCTAACTTGCTCAATTTTGTTGAGAAAGATTGCGGCAGAAACAGATTCATCTACGGCAGGAAGATAAGATTCTAGTTTTCTCGACCGTTCTTCTGGTTCTATTTTAGTGATATTTGCTTGAGTCATAAATAAAGCCAGATTTTGGAGAACTTGCTGACTTTCATTCACTTCTAAAGGCATGTCGATTTTTCTGGCCATAGGGCGATCGCCTAATTGCAAGCGGACAATTGCTTTATATAAATCGGCCCGGCGTTGAGGCAATTGTTCGTAAGGATAGGAAGCATGTAAATTAACAATGGTATTCAAGAGCAAAGGATTTCTGGCAAAATCCCTGAGAGGGTTTTTCTCTCCTTGTTGATTCGCTGTCGCCAAGTCATGAACTTATCAGCATCTTTTCTTCCTTCTTCCTGGAAAACTTCCTGTAATCTTTCTAAGAAACTCTCTGTATAACTAGCCCAGATGACTGTGACCATATTAGCGGGAAAGAGAATCAAGGCGATAAACCATTCTTGGTGGATTAAAGCAAAGATAAAACTAGTTCCCGTTCCCCCCAATGGCAACCACTGGATTAATGTGTTTCCTAATTGCTTGGTTTTTCCTTTAATAAACTGTTTGGCACTGTCTTTTGCTTCATCCAGAGATTTATTGGACTGTTCTTGTGTTGGGTCAGGTTGAGATTGTTGGTCAGTCATGAGATTTATAGCAATGAGCAATGAACAATTAACAATGAACACTTCGGCTACGCTCAGTGCAGGCAATTAAGAGGTTAATAAGAAACATGCTCATGCACGCTTTGTACAAAGGTGATACAGCAGATGCAGTATTTTTGTATAAAAATGTAGCATGTAACGACACCAGCGCGAAGCGCTATATCTATTTTAGATGAAAACTGAAAATATTTGCTACAAATGGTGAGTTTTTCTTCTCCCCCCTTTTGAAGGGGGGCTGGGGGGGATCCAGCGTTAGAGCTGTACTAATATTAAAATTTTGGCAAGAAACCGGGTTTCTGCGCTGCAATCTATTCCAATTTTATTATCCAACTTTCTTCTAATTAATGGTTTGTTTTTGATAATTTATCAATATTCACATCTCCTCTGATTAAAGCTTGTGGTGAGCGATGCCCACCCTACTTTTGGCTACTATAGGTAGTGTGGTGCGTTGCGAACGCACCCTACTAATAGCTAAAAGCTAATTTCTGGTTCAGATTTGATATTAGGCAGCCCAGAGGGCTACCCCACGATTGATAAATAGATATTTAGTTGAATGCTGGCCAATGCTAGATTAAGTTAAGCTTTTAAATGCCTAATCAAGAATTACACTCGTAATTATACAACAGTCTATTAAACATGAGATCTAATTGAGCTGTAGAATATTTTGGTTTAGTCTTTAAAATAGGATTCCCATGAAACCAAGAATATTTAACTTTACTAACAAGCCATGGCCAAGAAATTAGCTTGAAAGTTGGATTGTCTGTCTTATCAAAAGCAAGACGGCGCCCGTAAAGATGGACTAGATTCAACCAGCCATTCAAACTGTTAGGTAATACTGAGGCAAAACGCAATTTTACCCTATGGCTAGATAAAGGTTGGACGTAAGCGGCAGTTAAAAAAGGTTGATACTTGGCTCTTTCTGGCATCAGCTGCTGGATAAATGCTAAACTCATACCGCGAGCTAAACGACGGATAGGTTCCGCTTCTATTCCCATTAATTCTGGCACTAAAGTATTTTGTCCCATGGGACTTGCTAGATTGCTAATGTCAGTTACACTCATGTGAGTTCCACCCATGGCTACCAAAAGATATTTTTCTCCTGGCAGTTGTGTGAAGGGTCGCAGTTGATGCTCAAGAATGGGAGTAATACCATCTTGACTGGAGGAGAGCATTAAGATGGGAATGTCAATCTTTTTGAGGGAGTCTCCAAATAAATTACCTGCGAGAGGATTAAAGGCGATTGCCCTCACTATTCTCCTATCTTTAAAACCAATTTTACTATAGGGCAAGTCCGCAGCAGCACATTGCAACCAGTCTGCTGGAGAACGAGCGAGAATGCTCCTTTCTTGACAAAAAACTCGCAATTGTTTCGGGTTGAGTTCTCCTCCGGCTAGGGCTAAAGCAGTATAACCGCCAAAAGAATGACCGATAGCTACTACTTCCTTGGTATTTAATTTACCTTGCAACTTGCCCCAATTGTTCAGTTGTTCTAACTTATCTAAGAGAAAGGTGACATCTTGAGGGCGATGGACAAACTCCGATGGAGGTAACAATTTATCTAAGTCTACCGCTGGAGAAAGTTGAAAAAAGGAATCGATGTTAGAATCGGTATGTTCTAAGGAGACCACTGTCAAGCCGTGGCTCGCTAAATGAGAGGCCAGGTAGTGGAGAAATTGGCGATCGCCGCCAAAACCATGGGACATTACTACCAGAGGCCCTCTGGTATTGCTGCTGTAATAAATGTCTACGGGGATAATACGCTTTCGCTGGCGATCATATAGACTGAGGAAGTACTGGTCTACCTTTTCTTTTCCCTTAGCTGCGGGGTCAAAATTAGGTAAAGAATTATTGGTTATTGCTACCTTTAATTCTCTTTCTAGTAAAGGACTGAGTATTCTACTTTGTAAATTAGTACTAGATAGTTGAATGGCTATACCTACTGCGGAACTGATATCTAGAGTAATAGTTTCACTGGGATAAGCTTGAATAACGGTGAGAATGCCAACATTGTGGCTTTTTTCGATTGCCAGTTTTAAAGCTGCTTTAACAGTTGCTGGGTTACTTCCCGGTAAAGCCATAGTCAGTTGTTGGATTAATTTTTCTCCCTCGGGAGAATTGAAAAGTTCCTCCAGAAATTGCTCGGCAATGGTAGGATGGACTGAGAAACTTTTAGTTAGTGCTTGTCTTACTTGGGGAGTAAAAAGAGGAGCTAAATGTTGTAACTTAGGAGGTAATTCACCGGTCCTGCTAAATTGGACTAAGTCATTAACCTCTACAGACTGTTGAAACGGTCCGATGCGCAATGTTAATCTTTCTGCTGCACTTGCTGCGGTAGCAATAGTTAGGGCAAAGGTTACAGCAAGGCTGCAGACTTTAGCTAGGAAATTCATAGGAGAAAGATGGCGGTCTAGAAATGATAAGTTTTGCGGTGCAAATTCTGCTTATCATTTAGACTGTTTCTATGTTCTTTAAGTTTCCTCGTTAATTGTTCATTGTTCATTGTTCATTGTTCATTGTTCATTGTTCATTGTTCATTGTTCATTGCTCATTGCTCATTGTTCATTGCTCATTGTTCATTGCTCATTGTTCATTGCTCATTGTTCATTGTTCATTGTTCATTGTTCATTGTTTTAGCGGCGGCTAAATTCTATTGTATCTTCTTTGATAGTTACATCATAGCCAGCATAGAAGTTTTGTCCCAGAAGACCGAAAGAAAGATGTGGAGAAATGGAAACTTCCAAATCTTTAACCACAAGATCTCCAAGTTTAACGGTCTTTAGACGACCTCTACCTGCTAGAATATCGCCCCCTGCAGTAGAAACTCTTTGTTTGCCTTCTTCTTCCACTCCCAGGGCAACTGCCATTTGAGGACTAATGGCTATAGTACTAGCCCCAGTGTCGAACATCATCTCAAAAGGAATACTATTATTGAATAAAACATCAACTACTGGTATATTGCTTTGTCGGCGTTTGATCTTCACTTCAAACTTTCCTGCTGTAGTAGAAGAAGGAACATCTCCACTGGTGGATCCCCCTTGGCACACATCATTCAAGTTAATTAGATCGCCTCTCTCATTCACCATGAAACACCCTGGATATTCTTGGGAATTGGAACTAAGAGGAATTAACGTAATGACAGCAATAGGAATTAATAAACTCAATTGTTTTTTCATGATACTTCATCCCAGAATCAAGGAATTTAATTGCTGTTGTAGCCATAGTAGCCAAAGAGATGGCCATGGCGAGTCACTACTCCCTGATAACTGCTGGCTGTTTCAACCATGTCTCAACCAGGAGGCCATTTCATGGGGCGATCGCCGAGAACGTGTAAATGGAGATGATAAACTGTTTGTCCCCCATCATCTCCATTATTAATTACCACCCGATAGCCGTTACTCAGTCCGGCATCAGCCGCCACCTTCTTGGCCGTTAAGAGTAGATGACCCAAAAGTGCTTGGTCTGACTGGGCAGAATCCTCTAACTTAGGAATAGGCTTTTTCGGAATTACCAGAATGTGAGTTGGTGCTTGGGGGGTAATATCTTTAAAGGCCAGGGCTAAATCGTCTTCATAGACAATATCTGCTGGTATTTCCCGCCGGATAATCTTGCCAAAAATTGTATCGCTCATTTAAACTTCTTAAACTCTACCCCAGTAGGACTTACGCAGAAACCGGGTTTCTGAACTAACACTCTAAATAATAAGCCGTTTTATCCCGGCGAGAAACCCGGTTTCTAGGTTTGTTTGCTTAAGTCCTGCCCAGTTGGATATGACAATTATAACAGCAAACAGCTAATAAAGGTTATTATATAAAGTTTCTTGGTCATGAGGGACATCTATGATACCGGCCTATGAACGTGTTTAGCATTCAGTGAGAGCAACCAACAGGTCACTGAAAAGCTATCAACTGTCCACTATCAACTGCCCACTATCAACTCGACCGAATCTGAAAATTGACAACAAGCTAAAACCTAAGAGGGATAAGGCTTTTGCAAGTTTCTGCCATTTTTTGCGGAGACATTCGCCACGAATTAAATTTTGAATTTTGAATTTTGAATTTTGAATTCGACCTCAGGAGCTATCAACTGCTATAATTATTTATTGTTCATTGCTCATTGTTATGCTGGCCAGGGTTTGGAGCGCTTCAATTATTGGCATCGATGCCGTCAAAGTAGGGGTTGAAGTGGATGTATCCGCCGGACTGCCCAAAACCCTCATTGTTGGCTTGCCAGACGCAGCAGTGCAAGAATCGAGAGAACGGGTAAAAGCGGCTTTAAAAAATAGCAATTTTGCCTTTCCCGTGCGGAAAATTCTCATCAATCTCACCCCCGCTGACTTGCGTAAAGAGGGACCCTGTTTCGACTTACCCATTAGCATTGGGATTCTGGCTGCTTCCGAACAAATAGATGCCCAATTACTGGGAGATTCTTTATTCTTGGGGGAAGTTTCCCTAGACGGCAGTTTGCGCCCGGTGGCGGGAGTATTGCCCATTGCTGCAGCCGCTTCTCGCTTGGGCGTTGCTACCTTAGTGGTTCCCGCTCAGAATGCCCGGGAAGCTGCAGTAGTAGAAAATATTGACGTATATGGTTTCCATACTCTGGACGAAGTTGCGGATTTTCTCCACCGACCCAAGCAATACGAGCCGGTAAAATGGGAGCGAAAAGAAACATTTGGGGACAACCTTGCACTTACCCCAGACCTCAAAGAAGTCAAAGGACAAAATCACGCCCGTCGCGCCTTGGAAATAGCTGCTGCCGGGGGACACAATCTCATTTTTGTCGGGCCTCCCGGCAGCGGCAAAACTATGCTGGCCAGAAGGTTGCCGGGGATTCTGCCACCTTTAACTTTTTCCGAAGCCTTGGAAGTTTCTCAAATCCATTCCGTGGCTGGATTTCTCAAGGATAAAGGCTCTTTAATCGAGGAAAGACCCTTTCGCAGTCCCCACCACTCCGCTTCCGGTCCTTCTTTGGTAGGGGGTGGCAGTTTTCCTCGTCCAGGAGAAATTTCTTTAGCCCACCGAGGGGTCTTATTTTTAGACGAGCTGACAGAATTTAAACGGAGCGTGTTGGAGTACTTGCGCCAGCCTTTGGAAGAGGGCAACGTAGTTATTTCTCGCACCCGACAATCTGTGGTTTTTCCCTCCCAATTTACTTTACTGGCCAGTACCAATCCCTGTCCCTGCGGCTACTTCGGCGACCCGATTCAAGGCTGTAGCTGTTCCCCCCGTCAAAGAGAGCAATATTGGGCGAAACTTTCCGGTCCCTTGATGGATCGCATCGATTTGCAAGTATCAGTGAATCGCTTGAAACCGGAAGAGATGACCCGCCAAGATATGGGAGAAGAGAGTAAAGTAGTGAGAGAGAGAGTGATTCAAGCACGCGATCGCGCTTTGGCTCGCGAACATGGCGATCGGAAAGTACGCTGCAACGCTCAGATGGGATCGGCTCACTTACGGCGTTTTTGCGAATTAGATGATACTTGTCGCAACATTTTAGAAGGGGCTATTCGTAAGTTGGGACTTTCCGCTCGGGCCATGGATCGAGTGTTGAAAGTGTCCCGAACTATAGCAGATTTAGCTGGGGAGGAGAATTTGCAGCCCCCTCACGTTGCGGAAGCCATTCAATACCGCACCCTTGATCGCGTTAAATGAGTTAGTTGTTTGTTGTTGGTTGTTTGTTGTTTGTTGTTGGTTGTTTGTTGTTGGTTGTTTGTTATTGGTTGTTTGTTATTTGTTGTTGGTGGTTTGTTGCGAAAGAGGGCGTTGCATAATTGAGACATGAATAAATAAAAACTACCTCTCTCTTTTTCCTGTGTGGCACAGGCATCTTGCCTGTGACCACCTCTGCGGTTTATTATTATTTCATATGTTGATTCAGCAACGCCAGAAAGAGTACATTGTAGTATATTGTAGGTTGGGTTGAGGCAACGACAGGGCAACGCCCAACAGCCAGTAAATTTATGTTGGGTTTGGCGATTGCTAGATCTAAACTACTATTATATGGGCAGAAGACAGCCCAGAGGGCTATCCCACAGAGTATTTATTAATAATGAAAGACTGATAAATAGGAATTATCTAAATGCTTAAAACTATCAATCCAGTACTCACACCAGAGGAAATCTATCAAATGGTTTCCAAAGAATTTAACAATCAAAACTTCAAAATTACTTTTGAGCGATTATGGGAACTGAGAGAAATAGATAAAGACTTAGAGGAAGAAGAAGCTGATGAAATATTTTGTCCAACAGATTACGCTTTCTCTAGTTCCATCAATCTGCTGTTAGAACTCTATGATTTAGTGATGGAATCTTTCCCACTTGGTTATAGCTTGGTGGATAGTGAGGGGGGTATAAACCTGGTTTGGAAATGTAAAGCACAAGATAAAGAAATTCGTTTGCATCTTCCTCATAGTTCAAAAAATATACATTCATCAGTATACTTTAGACTTAATTTAGAAAGCCGTCTAATTGAACAACCTTCTGTCAGCAAACTAGCTAAACTTTTGCAATGGTTAGTAACTGATGACAATAAGCTTGCTTCATTCTAATTGGGTGGATACAAAACAGTGAGTGAATTATCAGATGATACGATATCTCTATTTTAACAACTTTACCGCTATAATCAAACAAGAATTTAAAACAATTTCACTCTTCAAGAGTACTTCAACTCAGCTAAAGTTCAAGAAAACGAGAAATACAGTATATTGTAGTATATTGTAGGTTGGGTTGAGGCAACGAAACCCTTCGGCTACGCGGCCACTGAGCGAAGTCGAATCAGCTAAAGTCGAAGAAAACGATAAATACAGTATATTGTGGCGTTGCACAATTGCGGGATGATAGTCCGATTTCCAGAAGCTGAAACTATTGATAAATAAGGAAAAAATTTTGGGAATATATCCAAATCATCCCATAGAGATGCAACGCCTATATTGTAGGTTGGGTTGAGGCAACGAAACCCAACGGGTGTGGTCAAAAGTAGTTGTTTGAGGTTGAATATGTAGAAAGTCAATCGTGGGGTAACCAAATGGACTGCCTAGCAATCTCAGGTAATTATTATAGCGTAGTGCGGTGCGTTGCGGTGCGGTGCGTTGCGAACGCACCCTACAAATCTATTATTATATGGGCAGAAGACAGTTTGTTGTTGGTTATTTGTTGTTGGTTGTTTGTTGAGAAAGAGTATATTGTAGGTTGGGTTGAGGCAACGAAACCCAACAGCCAGTAAATTTATGTTTGGTTTGGCTATTGCTATTAAAATTGAAAAACCTTTTGTAAGATTTCATTTAGAGAGTTAAGAAGTTTTGACCATTGAGAGTAATTTTGTAAGTCTGCATCTCTATTTTAACAACTTTACCGCTATAATCAAACAAGAATCTAAAACAATTTCCCTGTTAAAGACTACTTCAACTTAGATAAAGTCCAAGAAAACTAGAAATAGAGATAGCCAATCCCCAGGAGCAGATCGTGACTATAACCCTAACCATTGAACTTTCCGATGAACTAGAACAACAGGTCATGGTTCAAGCGAAGCAACAGCAAGTTTCCCCTGAAAGCATTGTTGTGCAATCCTTGAATCAATCTTTTTGCTTTTTAGAGTGCGGTGCGGTGCGGTGCGGTGCGTTGCGAACGCTACAAATCTTCAAGAGTACTTCAACTTAGATAAAGTCCAAGAAAACGATAAATACAGTATATTGTAGGTTGGGTTGAGGCAACGAAACCCTTCGGCTACGCGGTCCCTGAGGGTCGTCGAAGGGCAGGGCAACGCCCAACAGCCAGTAAATTTATGTTGGGTTTGGCGATTGCTATTAAAATTGAAAACCCTTTTGTAAGATTTCATTTAGAGAGTTAAGAAGTTTTGACCATTGAGAGTAATTTTGTAAGTCTGCATCTCTATTTTAACAACTTTACCACTATAATAAAACAAGAATCTAAAACAATTTCACTCTTCAAGACTACCTCAACTCAGCTAAAGTGGAAGAAAACGAGAAATACAAATAGCGAATACCCAGGAGTAGATCGTGACTATAACCCTAACCATTGAACTTTCCGATGAACTAGAACAACAGGTCATGGTTCAAGCGAAGCAACAGCAAGTTTCCCCTGAAAGCATTGTTGTGCAATCCTTGAATCAATCTTTTTGCTTTTTAGACTCTGATCCCAGCCAAAACACCCTCACCACTTTCAAAAAACAACCTCTAACTAGCCTAGCTGAATTGCGATCCCTTCGTGCCGCGAAGCGATCGACTCAATCTCGTGCAAAAACCAGCAGTTTAGAAACCTTGCAGCAGTTACGTGACGAGGAAAGATATTAGGAACATTATCTGTTATAATGCTAGCACCCAGGGTCAAGACAAGACTCTGAAACCATTACAAATCACCCATTTATGTTAAATTCTAAAGCCAGCGGCATCTTACTCCATCCTACTTCATTACCCAGTCCCTATGGCATTGGGGACTTGGGAACGGAAGCCTATCGCTTTATCGACTTTTTGGCGGAAGGCTTCCAAAAGCTATGGCAAGTGTTGCCTTTGGGACCTACTGGATACGGCAATTCTCCTTATTTATGCTACTCTGCCCTGGCAGGTAATCCCCTGCTGATTAGTTTGGAAAAATTGCGGGATGATGGTTGGCTGACGGATGAAGATTTGAATCAGTTGCCAGAATTTCCAGTAGAATATGTCGATTACGAACTGGTTATCACAACCAAGATGCCATTGTTGCTAAAAGCTAACAATAATTTTCAGGCAAACCCATCTCCTCAAGTAAAAGAAAAGTTCAAGCAATTTTGCAGCAAAAATAAAGAATGGTTGGATGACTATTCCCTCTTCATGGCTATCAAAGAAACTAATCATGGGGCCAGTTGGCATAAGTGGGAAAAGTCCATCGCCAACCGAGAACCGGATACAATTAAACGTTGGAAAACTCGCCTCAAAGACAAAATTAACTTTCAGAAATTTCTCCAATTCCAATTTTTTAGCCAGTGGCAAGAACTGAAAAATTATGCCAATCATCGCGGTATATCTATACTAGGGGATTTACCTATTTACGTGGCTCACGATAGCGTAGATGTTTGGGCCAATCCAGAGATTTTTTGCCTCGATGAAAGAACGGGAGAAGCTGCTTTAATGGCAGGTGTACCGCCAGATTATTTTAGCGCTACCGGTCAATTGTGGGGCAATCCCGTCTATAATTGGGACAAACTCCTGGAAACAGATTTTCAATGGTGGGTGAAGCGTTTCCAAGGCATGTTAGATTGTGTGGATTTGATTCGCATCGACCATTTCCGAGGTTTTGAAGCTTTTTGGGCTGTACCGCAGGGTGAAGCGACTGCCGTGAATGGTGAGTGGATTCAAGCCCCAGGAGAAGCACTGTTTTATCGGGTGAATGAGAAATTGGGTAAATTGCCCATTGTGGCAGAAGATTTGGGGGTGATAACTCCGGAAGTAGAGGCTTTGCGAGATAAGTTCCAGTTTCCAGGGATGAAAGTACTGCAATTTGCCTTTGACTCCGGTCCTGGCAATCCTTTTTTACCCCACAATTACCACAACAGCAATTGTATTGTTTATACGGGAACTCACGATAATAATACCACAGTGGGTTGGTTTGAAGAGCGATCGCCGGAAGAAAAAGCCAGGGTGACCGATTATTTGGGAAACATGGACTCAGAGGAAGGGATTAACTGGAGTTTAATTCGTTTGGCTCTCAATTCTAATGCAGTTCAAGCTATCTTCCCTTTACAGGATATTTTAGGTTTGGGTAGCCAGGGAAAGATGAATCAACCGGGGGTCACGGGAGGAAACTGGCAATGGCGGTATCAGGTGGGGGATTTGAAAGAGGAATTGAGCGATCGCCTCAAACATCTCACTTATCTTCACAATCGCTCTCCTGAAAGTATATTCCAAATGTGGTTGAATGAGGAGGAATATGAGAAACTAAAATCTACAGCTTCTAAGAAATCCCAGACTTTGACTCAATTGTTGCGAGAGTATATTAAGGAACTCTAAAATCCCGACCTGGTTCCTTGTAGGGTGCGTTAGGCGCTTGTAAGTTCTAACTCACAAACTGTTAGATTGAGGGTAGCGCCGTAACGCACCAGCCGAAATATTTAAATTGATTTCAAGATATTGCTTCATTTCCAACAAGTTAATTTAAATTATTCAGGACTTACGCAAAATTTGTATAGGTATTGTGGTGCGTTCGGAACGCACCCTACGGGGTAATTTAAGATGATTTACTTTTACGGGAGAAATTGATTTTGAGTGCAATTAAATATTCAAGCTCAAAATCTTCTAAACAACGATATTTACCGGGTAACAAAGGTTGATTAGGCAAATCCAATGTAATCTCACCAATAGCAATACGATGAAGAGAAACTACAGTTAAACTAAATGCAGATGCAACTTTTCGGATTTGACGGTTTCGGCCCTCAATCAAAACTATTTCTAATAAAGTTTCTGCTCCACGTTTTTGTAAAATTTTAACTTCAGCAGGCAAAGTCTTTTTTCCCTCTAAAATAATACCTTCTCCCCAAGCTGTTAAAATAGATGGAGAAACATTGCCTTTGACCCAAACTTGATATGTTTTCCGTAAGTGGTAACGAGGATGAGTTAGTGCTAGAGTTAAACCACCATCGTTGGTTAGAAGTAACGCGCCGGTAGAGTGAAAGTCCAGCCTTCCCACAGGATGAATCCCTTTTCCTTGACGTAACTTAGGGGGAAGTAAATCTAGGACTGTAGGGCGACCGCCTGTATCTTTGCAAGTAGAAACTACTCCCACCGGTTTGTTGAGGAGGAGATAGATGGACTGAGGGCGAGATGTACGATGGATAACTTTTCCATCTACTTCAATTAAATCGTGATCGGGATCTGCTTTCTGCCCTAAATAAGCTACAGTACCATTAACTTGCACTCTTCCACTGAGAATCATCTTCTCACCTTGACGACGAGAAGCAATCCCCCACTGAGATAAAATTTTTTGAACTCTTTCTGTCATTACTATAGCAATTTTTTAATGGATTGGGACACCATGGAAAGGTTGGATCCCGCCCAGCCCCCCTTCAAAAGGGGGGAGCCTTCAAAAGGGGGGAGCCTAGAAAGTCCTCGGAACCTCCCTTATTAAGGAAACTATTTGTAGCCATCAACTATCAACTATCCACTATCAACTGTCCACTATCAACTATCCACTATCAACTATCCACTATCAACTATCAACTATCCACTATCAACTATCAACTATCCACTATCCACTATCAACTATCAACTATCCACTATCCACTATCCACTATCCACTGTTATATGAGTAAGAAAAAGCAAACTAATATTATCGGAAAAGTACTGCCTGCTGCATTACAATTGTGGTTGAGAACCCAAGTAGAAGAAGTAGAAGGGTTAGAACTGAAAATTACCGGGGGAGATGAGCAAATACTCAGGGGTTACGTTCCCGGTGTGTCTCTCTCTTGTACTCGCGCTGTTTATGAAGGGATTCATGTGGGTGCGGTACAATTGACGGCGGAGAATATTCGCATTAATCTGGGTCAACTTCTGAGGGGTAAACCTCTGCGCTTGTTGGAACCGGTGACAGTAAAGGGCAATCTAGAGGTAGGGGAAAGTGCTTTAAACGCTTCAGTGCAGTCTCCTTTGCTTTCTGGGGGTTTGACAGATTTGCTGGCCATGGTGCTGTCCGCTGGAGGTATTTCTGAGCCAGAAACTATTTTAGCAAAATATGAGATTAGTTGGAATAGTATTACTCTCGATGTAGATAAGTTTAGTTTGAAAGGAACTTTGAAGGAAGAAAAGGGTGAGATAATTGCTATTTCTATTAGGAGCGGATTGTTATTAGTTGATGGCAGGTGTTTGCGTCTCCATCCTCTTTTTTTGGATGGGTTTCCTCAGTTTAAGGGGTTGGAAGAGCCGTTGGAAGTGGATTTGGGAGAACAGGTGCAGATTGAGGATTTGAGTTTGGATTTGGGGGAGCTGTCTTGTTCTGGCTCTATGGTAATTGTATCGGAGGAAATTGAGCTATCTCACTAAATCTAGGTCTATCCCCCTAAATCTGGGTCTATCCCCCTAAATCTATATCTATCTCCCTAAATATGGGTCTATCCCCCTAAATCCCCCTTATCTAAGGGGGACTTATTGTACTAAGTTTTTGTTTTTTGCTGAATCATTGTTTTTTTATAAACTCTTAATTTGTTATTTCCTGTTATTTCCATTTTAATTTGATTTCTTGCTCCCCCCCCTTTGACAAAGTTTA
>JH610902.1 GCA_000252485.1 Prochloron didemni P4-Papua_New_Guinea
ATAGACTATGTATAGATTGAGGTTATCCAGTGGTTGAGAAACCGGGAATATTCCAAAATTTTAGCATTAACCCTTAAAATAATAGGAGAAACCCGGCGAATGGGCTGAAATCATTCACTAATGTATCTGTAGCAACCGTTTTCAGATTTGATATAAGATTTCACGAGCAATTCTTCATGTTTATATATAATTGTAGGTTGGGTTTCGCTATTGCTCAACCCAACACAACTTGGTGCTGTTGGGTTTCGTTACCGAGGGCCCAATCTACGAGTTAGAAACTACATCTATCAGTTTCCCCTCCTGGGAGGGGTTAGGGGTGGGTTACTGTCAGTTATAACGGAAATTAATAAACGCTTAAGTGTCGAAAATAGTCGGTGTATAACTGACAACTAGAAACCACAAAACAACCTTGCAAATTCACCAATCCCAGACAGTGCAACTTAAACGCTAATTGCTGCTCTAACTCTATGGGTTGGTTAGCCTTCAATACCTCTTTATAAGCCGCTGCTAAATCTGGCTCCCCTTGCAGGCTAGCCAGATGTTGGTGCAGGTGATTGTCATAGATGCCAGTATCCGTTGCTGCCGTTTGGATCAGTTCTTCCCAGGTGACTGTCTGTTGAGCGAGATGATAAAATCCCAGTCGCACTAGATAGGGATGACCTCCCACTAATTCCATGAATTGCTCTATCTGTTTCACCGACAGGTCTAGTTGATGGCGCCCAGCTAATTCTTCAACCTGAGACCGCGTAAAGAATGGCAACTTATGAACAAACCCAACATTGAACGGCGAGTGATTTGTCTTCAAAGGGAGGTATTCTTCGGTAGAGTAAACGAGTATTAAACGCAAGTTTTGCCAGAGTTTACTTTCCCTATCTCCAAAGGCGGCTTTTTCGTGCCAGTAACGCAGCATGGCAAAAAATTCAGCAGCAATTATGGGATAAAAAAATAGCTCCTCAACCCGATCTAAAGCAATTACTAAAGGCGAATTGTGGTGAGCTTGTAAATAATCTTCAAGATAGATGGTACAGTTACTTTTGCTCCCCAAGAAATCGTCCCAGTAATCGCCGAGTTTGGATTCCAACTTCAGTTGGCGCGAGAGTATCAGGCAAAACGAGCGTAAGAAAGAATCCAGGTCTGTTAAAGAGGCGTGATCGACTTGCTGCAAGTTTAGAGATACGGTGCGGTAGCCTAACTGCCGAGCATGGGCTAATATCCTCACCATCAGGGAGGTTTTTCCCATGCGTTTGGGTGATTTGAGTCGGATCAGGCTTCCGGGTGTCGCAATCGCCGTGCAGGTCAATTCTTCAATGGGGGTACGCTGGATGTAAAAAGGAGACTCCAGGGGAACGGGACCATCGGGGGATTCTAGGGGGTATTCCCGGATCAGAGGTGTGGCTTGTGCGATTAATTCTTGTTCAAGGACGGTCAGGGGGCGCGGTTCCAGAATGGCGCGGAAGGTCTTTTTGGTCAGGGTCTCGTTAAACAGGTCCGAAAGCAGCGACCACAACTTGGATGCAATATTCTTGAGGTGATCCTGTGTAAATCCAGATTGTTTGGCTATTTGAGCGTAGGAATATCCCTCCCAGGCTTGATAAAGCACTATTTTTTGCACTGGTCTTAATTCTTTGTGGTATTTCGCTCTAATTAATACCCATAGCTCATCAATATTCATAAAAGGCGAGAATTATGTGTTTTTTTCTAGTAGTCCAGAACTATCTTATACCAGTTTTGCGCAAAAAATGCAAAAAGTTACTTACCCCAGTGAGAACGAATATACTCAAGCTTTGGATTGAGCATCATTGGCGAGGGATCAGCAGTTTGTCAATTACATTTTCAGGACTTAGCATTCGCCGGGTTTCTCTACGAAAAATCTTGATTTGAGCCGTTTGATCTAGGTCAGAAACCCGGTTTCTAGAGTTATTTGCGTAAGTCCTAATTTTGATGCGTTTACCCTGGTTTTTTTAGATTATCCCGTGGGTTTAGAAACCGGGTTTCTTTCCAAAGTTTTAGTATTAATCCCTAAAATAATAGGAGAAACCAGGTTTCTTGGCTGAAATATATTGTAGAAAATTTGTTGTATTTTAATATAAGCTTATTCCCCTGCTTTTTGCAATAGTAAGCTAACTAGATTATTTGACAAATACAAGCCTGCTTCTTGTAAAGCTTGTATACCTGGTTTAATTTTTTCTATTAATCCAGCTTGTTTGGCTAATATTAGAATTGCTCCAGTTCCAAGGGTAGGAATTTTGAGGGTTTTCGCACATCTTCTAGCTGCTCTATCATCTATTGCAACGCCATATCCAGGTAACTGACTTGCCAGACTTAATACTTCCGATTCTCCCAGTCCTAGATTCCAGGCTATTACAATAGGTGATAATGAGATATTATCTATAAGTTTTACCCAAGTCACTTTTTGCAGTTGTCTAGCTGCTATATCGTTAGGTTTCGAGCTAATTTCTTGCCAGACCCCAGCAGGAACCAAGATTTCCTCAAAAAGTTGGGGCAGAAAATAAGCTTGTTGACTCTTAAATAAAACAATGAGGGGAGAAGCATTAATGATTATTTGCCGAATTAACATAGTCTAGCTCTTCTTGTAATTCTTGGGGAGTATATTGCATAAAATCGACTCGATAGTAAGCTAAGGATTCTAGGAGTTCGCTTCTAGTTACTCCAGCAATTTCAGCGGCTTTACTTTGAGATATTTCTCCCAATTCGTACCACTTAATTGCCGCAGCAAGACGCATTTCTTGAATAAATTCATCGGGAGATTTGCGCCGAGATGAAAAGACTGTTTCTGGGAGTTCAAAGGATAGATTGACCATTTATAGCAGTTGACAGTTGATAGCTCCTGACGGAGAATTCAAAATTCAAAATTAAAAATTCAAAATGAAGAATTGACGAATGTCTCCGCAAAAAATGGCAGAAACGAGAAAAGCCTTATTCCTCTTGGGTTTAGCTTGTTGTCAATTTTCAGATTCGGTCGAGTGGACAGTTGATAGTTACAGAGTAACCAGTTGGTTGCTCTTACTCAATACTAAACACTTTCACACCGGATACATAGATGTACTTCATGAGTCCAAGAAACGCCATATTTAATTTTGAGAAGTAATATTAGGTAGGTTAGCAAAATATATTACTCAAACAAAAATTTTCTTGCTTGTTATTCTACTCGCTGAAAATAGTGATAGGACTTACGCAGAAACCCGGTTTCTGTGTAAGTCCTAGCTAGGTTGCTAAATCTTTAGCAGCCGGTATAGGTCAATTTTCCAGTAGGTAAAACTGTATTGCACATTCTGGCTCCCTCTAAATTAGCACCAGTTAAATCAGCGTCTCGAAAATATGCTTTGAACATATCCGCATTGCTGAAATTAGCATTTGTTAAAATAGCTTTGTTAAAATTTGCTCCCCTTAAATCAGTGTCGCTAAAATTAGAGCCAGTTAAATTTGTTTCAGAAAGTACCGCCTCAACCAAGTTGCTACCGCTTAAATTAGCTCCAGCAAGATTGCTAGATTTAAGACGGACTTTAGATAAATTAGCTCCAACTAGGTTGGCACCAGTTAAATTTGTTTCAGTTAATACAGCTTTTTCTAAGTTAGCACCAGCTAAATTAGCACCAGCTAAATTGAATTTCGTAAGGTTGACTAGTTGCAGGTTGCATTCTGGACAAGAGTTGGTTTTCTTCAAGATAGATAAATTGTTAATCGCTTCTCTGGGAATTGGTGCAAAACTAAATTGGGCAAAGGCTGTTTGAGTTGGTAGTAGCAAGAAAAATGCTGCTATTACCAAGATTAAAAATTGGCTTAGGTTTTTGATCATGATAGATAATTTCCCACCATTGAATTCTAGACATCAATCACTTTACCATTGTATGGGACTTAAGCGAGCATTAGGTGACAGGAGAAAGCTAGAACCTTTGCGATAGAGGAATTTCAAGCCCAAAAGTATAGCGCTACTACTGCTTTCAAAATTCAAAATTCAAAATTCAAAAAGATGGCTGTGACTAGGTTTCAGGCTTTATTAATGTCCTAACCTAAATGCGTAGTGCTATAATAAGGAGAAAACCGGGATGGTGCGGCTATTTCCATTTAAACGGCAATGGTGTTGCTACTTGAGACAACTTAATGTAAAGGGTGCGGTCAAAACCAGTTGGGTTTCATATCTACAGGACTTACGCAAACAAGCCAAGAAACCGGGTTTCTTGCCGGATAATGAAGGGCTAATGCAGATTTTGAGTTCAGAAACCCGGTTTCTGCGTAAGTCCTAATCTAGTTTTTTCAGAATATTGTATAGCGCTACGCGCAATTCAAAGTTCAAAATTCAAAATTCAAAAAGATGGCTATGACTAGGTTTCAGGCTTTATTAATGTCCTAACCTAAATGCGTAGTGCTATAACTACAGGGAGTCAGGAGACTCACAAGACTGCTTTTGACTACAGGATCTATGTTAAAAGTCCCCCTTAACAAGGGGGATTTAGGGGGATAGAAACTATTTGTAGCAAACCTAAACGTAAACCTAAACGTATTTGATATTAGTTTTAAAATTAATTGTTGAGCTATACAGAAGCAAACTAGTAGTTAGACTAGATACAAAAGAAGATGAATCTATGGAAAAATAGAGAAAATTAAACTACAATTAAGATAGGATTAATTTTCTTTGGAGGTGAAACTATGACTTTGCAGGAAATTATTAAATCCTTGGATAGTTTGTCAGGAGAGGAACAGGATTCTTTGTTGGAGATTCTTCGTCAGCGCAGAGTTGAAGCAATCCAGGCTGAAATTTTAGCTAATGCGCGGGAACTGAAAGAGGCGATGGCGGCAGGAACGGCAAGGATTGGCACTGTAGATGATTTAATTGCTGATTTGAGTGAGGACGAAGATGAAGGTAGTTAACAGTTGATAGTTGATAGTTGATAGTTGATAGTTGTTCCATATAGGAGAGCCTAAGCTAGTGAGATAAATTTACTTCATAATTCCCGTTACAGAAAACGTAACAAACTGTTACATTTTTGGTAACCCCCAACTAAGAAAGCATCTTAAAGGAGATATTGTAGAAAATAGCTTGAGTTGACCGTAATCGAAGGGACCCAAGCAGTAGTATTTATCTGTGGTTATAGGGGTTTTGCTGAAGAGCCAACCCGCAAGATATTCCCCAACCTCTAGATAAACAGAAGGAATAGGAAGAAAAAACTGCCTAAGTTCTACGTCAAACCTAACAACAAACAACAAACAACAAACAACCAACAACAAACAACTATGCTACAAGATGCCCGTGATTATCAAATTATCTTTCTTTCGTTATTCCTCTTTCTGGGTATAGGTACGAGAGACTGGACCTTGAGACCGGATTTAATGCTAGTAGTAATTACTGCTTGCGGATTAACTCAATGCTGGCTTTCGTACTTCAGGAACAATTCTATGTCTATACGGCTATTTTCTGGGCTTTATTTACTCTTGCTCCTTTAAGTGCAGTTTTGGATTATTTTTGGTCTGCTCCTCGGTTTACTTGGTTAACCGCAGATGGACACAGATGAACACAGATGAATGAACACAGATGGATGAAGATAGATAAGGGAGTTGATGATGAGATTTGTTTCTGTTTTTTTGGGATTAATTATAGCAATTATAGCTTGTTTGGGGTTTGGGGGGGCGGCTGAAGCTTTTTGCGGCTTTTACGTGGCTCAAGCGGATGCGGATTTGTATAACCAAGCTTCTCAAGTGGCTATTGCAAGGGACGGCGATCGCACTATTTTAACTATGGCGAACGATTATCAAGGAGAGGTGAAGGACTTTGCTTTAGTTATTCCTGTCCCAGTTATTTTAGAGGAAGAACAGGTCAATGTAGCAGACCCTACAATTATCACCAGACTTGATAATTTTAGCGCTCCTCGACTGGTGGAACATTACGACCCCAATCCTTGTGAAGCTTTTCTATATAGACAAGTTCCAGAAACTGCTGACTTTCGTGCAGAATCCTCTGCTAGAGTAGCAGTAGAGGATAGTTTAGGAGTAACAGTAGAAGCAGAGTTTACCGTGGGAGAATACGACATAGTAATTCTCAGCGCCAAAGAATCGGACGGACTGGAAACTTGGCTAATTCAAAATAATTACAAAATACCGCAAGGTGCTAGTAGGTTGTTAAAGCCTTATATTCGCCAAAATCTTAAATTCTTCGTGGCTAAAGTGAACTTAGAAGAATTTGATAAAAACGAATTTCAATCCTTGCGGCCTTTACAAATAGCCTATGAATCTTCTCGATTCATGTTACCAATTCGTTTAGGCACGGTCAACAGTCAAGGAGAGCAAGATTTGCTGGTATATCTCCTTTCTCCTAAAGGACAAGTGGAACTAACCAACTATCGCACAGTCAAAATACCTTCAAATGTAGAAATACCGGAATTTATCGAAGATGACTTCAGGGATTTTTATAAAGACATGTTTGATAATTCATATGAACAGGAAGGCCAAAAAGTAGCTTTCTTAGAATATGCTTGGGATCTGGCCAGTTGCGACCCTTGTTCCGCTCCAACTTTGAACAGAAAAGAATTGGAAGAAGCGGGAGTGTTTTGGTTAGAAGGAGGTGGAAGAAAGCGAGTCTTTGTTACCCGACTGCACCTGCGGTATGGTCCAGATAACTTTCCGGAAGATTTGCGGTTTGAAGAAACAGCAAATAATCAGTTTTTCCAAGGAAGGTATATTATTCGTCATTCCTTTAAAGGAAATTTAGATTGCGAAGCAGCAACTCAATATTTGCGCAAGCAATTTGAGAATGCGGCAAAAAGAAGAAGTGAAAACTCTAGCTAAACTAACTGGTTGGAACTACAAAGATATAGCGCTACGCGCAATTCAAAATTGAAAATTAAAAATTCAAAAATAGGCTACGACTAGGTTTCAGGCTTTATTAATGTCCTAATCTAAATGCCTAGTGCTATATCAAGAATAAAATTGGATTGAACTAAGTGTTCTCAAATTTTTATTTGATAATTATTCTGTAGGGTGCGTTAGCTATCGCGATAGCGTAACGCACCAGCGAGGATTAATAGATAGCAGTTGGTATAGCAATCAAGAATGATTTATGAGAATAAGTGAGGCTGTCTTGGTCTTCATAGCGTTAACTAGTTCTCACATCTGATTACTGATTGCTATAGGTGCCAAACTTCTTCTTTAAACTCCTACTTCCTCCAACCAAATAATTAAATCTGCAGTTGTACTAAAGTCTAATAAAGCTTCTCCCAATTTTTCTAATTGAGATATAGATAACCTTTCGATTCTCTTTATAATTTTCGGTTCAATTGTACCAATTTTTCGCCTCAGCAGACGTATTAAAATTTCTTTTTGTCCTTCTTGTCGTCCTTCGAGCAGTCCTTCTTGTCGTCCTTCGAGCAGTCCTTCTCGTTTTCCTTCTTCCAGAATATCTTGATAAATTACAGATTGACGCATCAGGTCCCTCCTCAATAACTGTCCGATGAAATTTTTGTTAAACCTCAATCCTGCCAGAACCGCTACACAAGCTGAGATATTTTGCTGTTGCTGTGGTTCTTCAATCTTAGCTACTTCTCGAGCTACTTGTTCAAATAATACTCCCGGAGTATTGCTTTTTGTTAAAGGTGCTAGGGGTAATAACGCTGGGTGAGCTAAAAATTGCTTTGGTTCTTGCTCCCATAGTCGAATC
>JH610903.1 GCA_000252485.1 Prochloron didemni P4-Papua_New_Guinea
GCTATTTATTGCTTAATTCAATTCTAAATTAAGCATATCATGGAGAAGAGCGATATCTGGGATATCGCCCAACTTCTTTTTTAAACTCCTACTTCCTCCAACCAAGTAAGAAAATCTATTAAATCCAATCTAACCTTTGAGCGGTAAAAAAGTAAACATCAGCTAAAAATGTATGGCTATTTCATAAGAAATAGCTTTGATGACCATCTATTTTCAAAGGCGCTCACGAAGAGTGCGCATTTACTTGACCATGGACAAAAAATTACGAAAGTACCCATTGTGCTGGTATGGTCGGAAATATGCTTTTCTCACATATCATTCCTGATTGCTATAGTTGATAGTGGACAGTTGATAGTTCCAGTAGTTTATTGTATCGTAGTATATATTGAGGTTATTCCGTAGGTTGAGAAACCGGGTTTCTATCCAAAATTTTAGCATTAATCCTTAAAATAATAGAAGAAACCCGGTTTCTTGGCTGAATAATCCACATTTTTACTATTGTATCTGTAGCAACCATTTTTAGATTTGATATAATCTATCGATAGAGTAGCGAATTAGATTTTTCCCAAAAAATCCAATTGTCCGATCGCCTTTCGCGGCGTTGCGCGTGTTCAATTGGTTATCAAATTGGCATCAGGAGGAAGTTAAGCGTGAGTCCATTGACCCTTCGATTACCAAAAACATTACATCAACAGTTAATTCACTTGGCTGAGAGTGAGGGTGTCTCTTTGAATCAGTACATAGTTGATGCTCTGACTCGCCAAGTTACACTACCTTATGTTGTTCGTAGAGTTCCTGAAGAGGAAATTAATCAACAAAAGCAGGCATTCAAGGCTTTATTGCAAGAACTAGGAGAAGCATCCTCAGCGGACTTAAAAATAGCGTTAGCTGAACGAGAAATAGTTCAGCCAGAAGAAGAGTTAAATTATGAAATTGTTAATCGCCTTAGTGCGCGAATACAAAATGCCACAAATTTAAAATTAGGGCCACATTAGATGATATAGCGCTACGCGCAATTCAAAATTCAAAATTAAAAATTAAAAATTCATAAAGATGGCTGTGACTAGGTTTCAGGTTTTATTAATGTCCTAACCTAAATGCGTAGTGCTATAAGGTAGTAATATTAGAGATAAATGGAACATCTTAATGTTCAAAAACATCTTTATATTGAGCTAAAGCCAAATCTTTGCGTCCTTTACAAGCTAAAACTCATGAAGATAGAGCAATCTAAAACTTTTGTCCCAAAATTCCTTGCTGGAATCTGTGGCTTAGGAATACTGGCAACTACCACACCGTCACTGGCTGAAACACCTAGAGTAGGTCAATGGTATTACATTCAGGCACGCCATAGCGGTCAATGTCTGAATGTTTTGAACCAAGGACAAAACAATGGAGACAACGTAGTGCAGGGTACAAATTGTAACAATATAAATTTCCAATGGCGGCTCATACCAGCAGGAAATGGATATTTCTTTCTTCAGGCACGCCATAGTGGTCAATGCCTGAATGTTTTAAACTTTGGACGAAACAATGGAGACAACGTAGTGCAGGGTGCAAATTGTAAAGACAAAAATTTTCAATGGCATGTTATACTACAAACAGATGGATATTTCTTGCTTCAGGCACGTAATAGCGGTCAATGCCTGAATGTTTTAAACTCTGGACGAAAAAATGGAGACAACGTAGTGCAGGGTTCAAGTTGTGAGGGCCTAAATTTCCAATGGTTATTTCGTAAAGTTTGATTAGCAAAGTTTGGCGTTGCATAGTTTCAGGATGGTAGCTAAAGAAGGCAGAAGTTAAAATGATCGGATTTATAAAGAAAAAATTTTTCACACATATTCTAATCATCCCGCTCTGATGCAACGCCCAAAGTTTAGCTGTGCTTGGCAAAGCCTATTCACCATTTTCTTGTAGATAGGAAATAGTTCAATGTTCAAAAACATCTTTATATTGAGCTAAATCCAAAGCCACAAAAGTAGGTAAACAGTCCATGCACTGTTGAGCCAATTCCCAGCGATCTTCCCGCTTCAACATAGCAATCAACTTTTGCCGAGCGCTAATGAGGTAACGCACGTCATTGCTTGCATAACTCAGTTGAGCATCGGAAAGATTGGCAAAATTCCCCCAATCGGAACTTTGAGAACTCTTATCCAACTCTACCCCTTCTAACTCCATTAGCAAACTTTTTAAACCGTGGCTTTGAGTATAAGTCCGAGCCAATTTACTAGCAATTTTGGTACAGAAAATAGGCTTAACTACAATAGCAAAAGTAGAGAGTAATTGAGCCACATCAAAGCGGGCATAGTGACAAATTTTAACAATATTCTCGGCTTCCATCAATTGTTTTAAATGAGGAGCTGCAGTTTGTCCCCTTTCGATGCGAATCACCGTAACCCAGCCATCAGGGTCGCACAACTGCACTAAACAGAGGCGATCGCGCCCATAAACCAAACCCATAGTTTCCGTATCTAACGCTATGGCATCGGCTTCTAAATAGCGTGAAAGAGTATCGGAAGGAAGGTCGCGATCGCAGACTTGAAAATTTTCTAATTCCATTTTTTATTATCCATTATCCACTATCAACTATCAACTATCCACTATCAACTATCCACTATTTTGCCTTTTTTCTTTCCAAATACTTAGCCACCGTTTGTACGTCTTTATCTCCCCGTCCGGAACAACTAATAATAATCCGAGGACTGCCTTTTAACTGAGGACAAAGAGTTTCCAAATAAGCGAAAGCATGGGCAGTTTCCAAAGCAGGAATAATCCCTTCTAACTCAGAAACCCGAGAAAAAGCAGCTACCGCCTCATCATCGGTTACGCTGTAATATTCAGCGCGATCGCTATCCTTGAGGAAACTATGTTCTGGACCCACTCCAGGATAATCCAAACCTGCACTAATAGAATAGGGTTCCACCACCTGGCCCTCATGATCTTGTAATAAATAGCTCATGGCCCCATGCAATACCCCTGGACTCCCTTGAGTTAAAGTAGCTGCGTGGTTCCCGGACTCAACACTTTGCCCTGCGGCTTCAATTCCAATTAACCGTACCGAAGGTTCAGAGACAAACTCATGAAAAATGCCCATAGCATTGGAACCCCCGCCAACACAAGCCAGAAGAATATCCGGCAACCCTTCCCATTTCTCCCAACATTGTGCGCGAGTTTCCTTGCCAATAATAGCGTGAAAATTCCGTACCAGCATAGGGTAGGGATGGGGACCAGCCACGGAACCCAGGATATAGTGAGTGGTTTCCACATTAGTCACCCAGTCCCGAATCGCTTCGGACGTAGCATCCTTGAGAGTGCCGGTTCCCGCAGCCACAGGCTGTACCGTCGCTCCTAACAACCGCATTCTAAAAACATTCAGAGCTTGGCGTTCCATATCATGAACACCCATATAGATCACACATTCCAAACCGAACCTAGCGCAGACAGTAGCAGTAGCCACTCCATGCTGACCGGCCCCCGTTTCCGCAATAATGCGCTGCTTACCCATTCGTTTAGCCAGCAGCACTTGAGCCAAAGCATTATTAATTTTATGAGCCCCGGTGTGGTTTAGGTCTTCCCGTTTCAGATAGATTTGCACACCGCTACCATCCGGTCTAGCATAACGAGCGGTCAAGCGTTCTGCAAAATAAAGAGGACTGGGTCGTCCCACATAGTCCTTGAGCAAACCTTCCAGTTCAGCTTGAAAACCCAAGTCCTTGCTGTATTGAGCCAGAGCTAATTCTAGCTCCTGCAGAGCGGGCATTAAAGTTTCTGGGACATATTTGCCGCCATAGCGCCCGAAACGTCCGAAAGAGTCGGGTTGCTCAGTTTTAGTTACTGAGAAAGAAGGATGATATTGAGTAACAGTCACAGTTGAAGCAATAGTACTAGATTTTTGACGCTCCCAGCTCTTTCGAGATGGGGATTCTAAAGAGAAGGATAGCATGCAGGTGGCAGAATCTAACCATAGCTGGAATGTTGGCCATGTCATTTTTGATTTATACCAATAGGACTTACGCAGAAACCGGGTTTCTCTACGAAAAATCTTGATTTGAGCCGTTCGCTCCAGGTCAGAAACCCGGTTTCTAGAGTTAGGGTATCCAATCTAACTGTTTGTTCATGGACCGGGAAGTGGAAGTCTGCTTCTGAGTGGTTTATTCTAATTTAATCTGCTATTATTAAAATAATAGTGTTTCTCAAATTAGATTTTTTATTTATGCCCAAGCAATCCCAAAAAGAACAACAAAACATTTCTACCTTGGAAGAGATTCGCGCCACCCGTTTGGAAAAAGTGGCAGAAATTAAAAGTTTGGGATTGAAACCCTATGCTTATAAATGGGAATCTACTCATCGCACCACGGAACTGCAAGCTAAATATGCTGACTTGGGTAAGGGAGAAGAAATGGGCGATCGCGTAGCAGTTGCCGGGAGAATTATTGCTCGTCGAGTCTTTGGGAAATTAGCCTTTTTTAGCCTCCAAGACGAGGTGGGAACGATTCAACTTTACCTGGATAAAAAGCGAATCGATGCTGCCATGTCGGACCTGCCTCAAGCTTTTGCTCAACTGAAAAAACTCACCGATGTAGGAGATATTCTGGGCGTAGAAGGAACTATTAAAAGAACTGATAAAGGAGAACTTTCTGTTAATGTTACTAACTATACAATTCTCACTAAATCTCTCTTACCTTTACCGGATAAATGGCATGGTTTAACGGATACGGAAAAGCGCTATCGCCAGCGCTATGTTGACTTAATTGTTAATCCAGAGTCCAGACAAATATTTCGCCGCCGAGCTAAAATTACTGCAGCCATCAGACGCTATTTAGAACAGCGCGATTTTTTGGAAATAGAAACTCCTGTCTTGCAGTCAGAAGCAGGGGGAGCTGAAGCTCGTCCTTTTATTACTTATCACAATACTTTGGAGATGGATTTATATCTGCGCATTGCCACGGAATTGCATCTCAAAAGATTGGTAGTAGGAGGATTTGAAAAAGTATTTGAATTAGGTCGGATCTTCCGCAATGAAGGAGTTTCTACTCGCCACAATCCCGAATTCACTTCTATTGAAGTATATCAAGCTTACGGCGACTATCAGGATATGATGAACCTGACGGAAGATTTAATTAAAACTGTGGCTGAAGAAGTGATTGAGGCAAGGTCGGTTAATTATCAAGGCAAAAATATTAATCTTCAAACTCCTTGGCGACGGGAAACAATGCACAATTTGGTGTTAGAAGTGACGGGATTGGATTTTACTCAGTTCCCCGATCCAGAAACAGCAAAAACTGCTTGTCAAGAAGCGGGAATTGAAATTGCTGAGGGTTGTAATGAGTTAGGAAAAATGCTCAATGAAGCCTTCGAGCAAAAGGTAGAAGCAACTTTAATTCAACCTACTTTTGTCTTAGATTACCCCATGGAAATCTCCCCTTTAGCTAAACCCCATCGTTCTAAGGCAGGGTTAGTAGAAAGGTTTGAATTGTTTATTGTGGGGAGAGAATTAGCCAATGGTTTTTCTGAGTTAACTGACCCCATAGACCAACGGCAGCGTTTAGAAGCGCAAGCAGCAAAAAAAGCGGCAGGGGATTTGGAAGCCCACAACCTGGATGAAGATTTCTTAGCTGCTTTGGAATATGGCATGCCTCCAACTGTGGGTTTGGGTATTGGCATAGATCGCCTAGTAATGTTATTAACTGATGCAGCTAGTATACGGGATGCGATCGCGTTCCCCTTGCTCAAGAGTCAAAGTAAGGCTATTAATTCTTTTGATTACGATAGTACCAAGGAAATATTGCGAGTAGAATTCCAAAATGGGAGTGTCTATCAGTATTTAGATGTACCGTCCTCGGTTTATAAGGAGTTGAAAGATTCTCCTTCTGTGGGTCAATATTTTAATAGTTCCATTCGAGATAAGTTTGGTTTCAATCGGGAAGTGTGATTAGTTGATAGTTGATAGTTGATAGTTGATAGTTCTAGATTGTAGGTTGGGTTGAGGAGACGAAACCCAACAGGGCTTTTCTGTTGGGTTTTTCGTGTTAATCTGAATGGTCGGAGGGCGATCGCCTGTATAATTGGGGTTACAATCCCTTATTTATTAGCGTCGCTACCCAGAAAGGAATCCAAGAAGTAATGTCCCATCTGGAGCAAAAAATTACCGTAACCCAACATGGCTTTTCTGTTTGGGATTTCGTATTAAGAATAGTTAATTATAATTGGGAATTAGTAGTTTTCATGTTAATCTAATTTTATAGATTATATATCGATGGATTATTCCTTGTTAATTGTTGATTTAAAGTTGGTTTCATGAAAAAACGTAAATTCTACCATGCTTTTTATCTCTCCTTTTTTTCTCGGTCTTTATATCGGGATGTTGCCAGTGTTTGGCGCGGTATCGGCTTTACTTATCTTTTTATATTGCAGGCAATTTGCTTAGTTTTTATCATCTTCAAACTAAATTTTTTCCTGTCTGAATTTATTGAAACAAAAGCGTCAGAATTTTTCAAGCAAATCCCTGCCATTACTATTGATAACGGGACTGCTTATACTGAAGAAAACCGACCCTATTTCATTTTTGCCCCCGACGATAAAAATAAAACTTTGCTGGCAGTAATTGATACTACGGGTGAATATACTTCCTTGAAAGAAGCTGAAAGTATAGTTTTAGTTACTCAAGATGAAATTATAATCGAGGATAGTAAATACGAAACTCGTAGCTTTAGCTTCCAAGCATTTGATGACCTTGATATCGATAATCAGGCTATCAATGATTTCTTGCAATTGGTTAAACAGTATTTTGCCATCGCCATTTTCCCATTCGCTCTAATTGGTTTGTACCTATCCCGAATTATTCAAGTGCTAATCTACGGCGTGATTGGTGTGATTATAGCTCAAATTGCCCAAATTCAATTAAACTATGCGATCGCCCTACGTTTAGCCAGTGTTGCCATTACTCCTGTTTTATTGTTGGAAGCTATACTGAGCGTAATTGTAAGTTCT
Organism: Prochloron didemni P4-Papua_New_Guinea; assembly: GCA_000252485.1. Classification (GTDB taxonomy): domain Bacteria; phylum Cyanobacteriota; class Cyanobacteriia; order Cyanobacteriales; family Prochloraceae; genus Prochloron; species Prochloron didemni. The sequence goes on from JH610903.1 coordinate 6,988, forward strand.
TTACCTCCAACTTGGGGCTTCATTGGCTTGTTGCTTGTACTATATTATCTCTACTTTGCCGTTAAAGCCAATGCAGGAAATTCCATTCGGAAATAGACTTCGATCGAGAAACCCGGTTTCTTGATTATAGGTTGGGTTGAGGAGACGAAACCCAACAGGGCTTTTCTGTTGGGTTTTTCATGTTAAGATTGGATGCTACTGGCTCCCCTACAGCTAATAAAACATAGAATTAAAAAATCTCACTTAAATCTAAAGTAAATCCAGGTAAAACATCTTCTCCCGATAGAGTTTGAGGATTGTTTAAAATCTCTACTTGCTGCTGCGATCGATATATTTCTACCGTTTTCCCTGATGGTTCTATTAACCAACCAAGTTTTACTCCATTATTCAAATACTCTTGCATCTTGGCCTGTAAGTCTTCATATCGTTGATTTTTTAAATCGCTAGGACTCACTAACTCAATAACAAAATCGGGAACTAGAGGAGGGAATCCTCGTTTTTCTTGAGGTGTTAAACTATCCCAAAGTTCTAATCTAACCCAACTGACATCGGGACTTTTTCTCGCACCATTAGGTAGGATGAAAACTGTGGAAGAATCAAAAGCTTTTCCCAATCTGGTCCGACGATTCCAAATCCCAAGATCGATATAGAGATTAAAGTTTTTTGCTCCTGCTTCTCCGCCAGTGGGACTCATGATAATTAATTCTCCAGTTTTAGTTAACTCCAATCGCGCTAGTTGTTCGATCGATGCTAGTTGGTCGAATTGTTCTGAAGTTACTCTGAATTCTGTGGGAATAGCGATCGCTTCCATTTTCCTTTCTATTTCTGGCGTTGCTGAATCAAGATCTGAAATAATAATAAACCGCAGAGGAAGTCACAGGCAAGAGATGCCTGTAGAGGAAGTCACAGGCAAGATGCCTGTGCCACGAGAAAAAAGAGAGAGCTAGTTTTTTCAATTATGCAACGGCCTATTCTGCGCAACAGGGTGGTGAAACGCCTTCTTACACGCTCTAAGTCCCATTAGGTTAACAGCATTGGGCCATTTACACCGAAGCCAAAAGTATCGGAGCGAATGAAGCTAAAATAGATGGCAGTTAGTCCATAGAAATAATTTATGAGCGCATTTCCAGGTTCACCACGTACTCTCAAGGGGGCGATCGCCTCAATCGATCCCTTGAGCTCCTTACCCAAGGTGATTGTTTTCCAATATAATCCAGAAACAATGACGCGCACCCTCACACCCCGGATAGCTAGTAACGAAAAGCATGAGTCAACAAAAATTAGCCTCCCACCAGAAGAAAAAATCAGTCTGAAAATAGAATTGGATGCCACCGATGGATTGGAAAAGGCAGATGGCACGGCAGTTGGTCTGGGAATACATCCCCAGCTAGCTGCATTGGAAACCCTAATATATCCTATGAGCGTGGAGGTGATCGCCAAGGAAGCACTGTTGCTAGCAGGAACCATAGAACTACTGCCCCAAAGTCCTCCACTAACGGTGTTTATTTGGGGAGTGAAGCGGATTGTCCCGGTACGAATTGAGAGCATGTCCATTGAAGAACAAGCCTATGATGTGAATCTCAATCCGATCCGCTCGGAAGTCAGTCTAGAGATGCAAGTACTCAGCTATGGCGACTTGAAATTGTCAAGCGTGGGTGGTACTATGTTTATGGGTCATCAAATCACAAAGGAAGCGATGGCAGCAATGAACATGGTTGCCTCAGTGGTTTAGGAGAAACTTTGTGGCACGAGATTAAGGCAGTAGCTAGAAAAATCTATGTTAGAAGAAACAAGCCGTTACTACTATCTAGAGACCGGAAAATTCACCAACCCAGACGGTAGAATCATAGCCTACAAACACAGGCGGTTTCTGCCTCAGAGTGAAAATCTGCAGTTGCAGGTAGAATTGACAGTAAATGAAGGCGATCGCATCGATCAGATTGCCAATACATACATCGGCTCTCCAGAAATGTTTTGGCAACTGTGCGATGCCAACAATACCATGAATCCCTTCGAGCTGGTAGCTACCCCTGGCAAACAGATACGGGTCCCGCAGCCATATATTGAGGGAACTATCTAACAATTTAGCCCCAAATAGAAAAATAAATGGTCTTCCTGGGCGTACAATTAACTATACTAATAGGACCGACAGTGCCTAAGCCCGCATCTCGCTTGCTGCTTGAATCCCTGGCTAGCGTTGAAGTAACTAATAGCGATACTGGGCGATCGGGTTTTCAGATGAGCTTTACGGTAAACCCCAGCGGGAAATCCGATCTAGATTATCCCCTACTCAAGCAGCTAAAACAGTTTAACAGAGTTGTCCTGATGGTGACGTTCAATGGCAAACCTAACGTTCTCAGCGATGGTGTAATTACTAACCAGCAACTACAACCAAGTACTCAACCGGGGAGCCCGTCGATGATAACGGTGACTGGGGAAGACATCAGCGTGATGATGGATATGGAAGAAAAAATAGAAAAGCATCCATCCCAGAATCAAACAGCGATCGCCACTAAAATTATTGGCAAGTACGCCAAATACGGTGTGATTCCCAAAGTCAAGCCCCCTTCAGGGGACAAACCTCCCTTGCCTACGGAATATATTCCGCTCCAGTACGGTACCGATCTACAATACATTTTGGATCTGGCGGAGCGCAATGGCTATGTATTTTATATTTCTCCCGGACCCGCACCGCTGCTCAACACGGCCTATTGGGGACCGCCTCCCAAGTTGGGTGTACCCCAGTCAGCTTTATCGGTGAACATGGGGTGGCATAGCAATGTGGAATCGATTAATTTTCAGTACGACGGACTGGCGGCTAGCGAGGCATCTGGAGAATTACAGGACCGTAAAAAAAATAAGTCCAAGGGGGTCAAATCTTCCAAGAGTAAGAGTCCGTCCCTGGCCAAGTCGTCAGGCTTGAAGCAGCCGGTGGTGCGCCAACGCTTGCTCCCACCTCAGGGTTCTGATCTGTCCCAGGCTAAAGCTAGGGCTCAGTCCATAACTGATGTTTCTCTAGGCAAGGTACTTACAGTTGAGGGTGTACTGGATGCTCAAAAATATGGTGGTTTGCTGAGAGCGCGGGGTTTAGTGGGTTTGCGAGGGGCTGGTAAGAGTTACGATGGTCTTTATTATGTCAAGAGCGTCACTCATGAATTAGAACTGGGGAAGTATCAACAGAGGTTTGTTTTGACCCGTGAAGGTTTGGGGGCAACTGTTCCAGTTGTGAAACTATGAATAATTTTTTTGGTAAATATCGCGGTACGGTAACAGATACGAAGGATCTAAACAAGCAGGGTCGTATTGAGGTGAGCGTGCCGTCAGTCTTGGGAGATAAGCGCTTGTGGGCTGAACCCTGTGTCCCTTATGCAGGAAAAGATATTGGTCTGTTTGCCATTCCCCCCAAAGGTTCTGGTGTTTGGGTAGAATTTGAGGCTGGTAACAGAGAGCGCCCAATTTGGACTGGCTGTTTCTGGTTGCCCGGCGAGCTGCCTCAAAAAGCTGCTGAGGCCACTACGGCGGGGGAACCTGAGAAGCTTCAGACGTTTAAGACATTTGGGGTTACCCTATCCGTTCGCAGTCTCAGCAAAGGTAAGAAATATTTGTTACTAGAGGTAGCAAAACCAGTGGTGGATGAGCCGCTGAAGGTACTGTTTGATGAAAATGGTATAGAAATCAATAATAATGATAAGACTATTGCTAAATTGACGGAAAAGGCGATCGAGTTGAAGACTGGAAAAGACTCTATTGTTACAATAACGGAGGAGAATATTAAGCTAGCGGAAAAGCAGGTAGAAGTGGAGCTGAACAAGGAAAAGATTAGATTGCAGAAGAGTAAGTCAATTGCTGAATTAACGGAAAGTGCGTTCAACTTAGAGAAGGACAAAGCGAAAGTAGAGCTATCAGATAATGGGGTAAAAATGAGTAAGACAACATCGGCGGTGGTGGAAATAACATCCTCAGCAATAAACTTGAAGAAGGGTTCGGCTAGTGTGGAGTTGTCGGGGAATAAGGTGAATATAAACAAAGGGAGTCATCAGACTATGTGAGCAGTTTGTGGGATATACCGATTTCCCTGGAGCTGAATGGGTTTAGCTAGAAGGAAATTTTGAAGACAATGATTTTATAGTGCTTAATGGCTGATTTTATTCTGGTTACAGGGGATAAAGCGATGTTCAACCCTACCTTTGGGGCCGCAACTGTAGTGCCCCAACCAGGTACGCTGGTGGGTTCTGGCAAGGACACTATTAACGGCAAACCCGTGTGTGTGAATGGGGATGAGAAAAAAGTGATAGTACCTGGTTGTATGTATATGACTCCACAATACAGTATCCCAGGTGTAGGCACTCTCTCGATTCAATCTCTGGCAGGTAATCAAAAAAGCTAAAAAAAATAAGTCTGGTGGCAAACCCGTGTTGCTCAAAGGGAGTACTTTCAAGGCTAAATTTCAAGTGATGACACCAGCACAACAACCGCCACCAGGTCCGGGTCCGCCGATTCCTGACGCTACCCCCCAATATTCCGGTACTGGCAGTTTCATTACTACCAATCTCAAAGTTAAAGGTGCCTAATAACCTGAGTTTTGGATCGGGGCGATCACCCACAGTCTGCGTTTTAGCCTGCTTGTCGCCCCTTCAGAGAAATTGGTTTCTTTGTTGCAACTACCGTACTTCACAACTGCGGGAACCGCTTAATTGCCTCCAGATATCGGAAAGCCATTCTAAGAACTTCTGAGCCACTAATTTTAAACTCCGTAAGAGAAAAAGTCCTCAAGCTCTGTGTCTATATGGTTTCTTTTCCTTTTCTTGCTGCTTCAACACCTTAGATATTGCCTCGCTGTGACTTAGATCCGAGTACTGCTTTTTCAGCTCCTCTGTCACTGTCTCCTTCATCTTTTCTACGTTCTCGCTGTCAGCTGGTTTTAGTTCCAACCGGGCCATGAGATTTTGATACTTCTCCCGCCTTTTCTCTCCGTAATCGGCCCACTTCTCTTTGTACGTTTTTTCGCCTTCCTTTTCCTCCGAATCCCACGGGGCCTCGCTCTCTTTTCCCTCGAAATAAAACTGCAGTCCGGGAAAACTTTCTTTCTCTCGATACGCTTTGAGAAGCTCGCTTGTGGTTATCGGTACGCGCCCATGACTTTTGTTTCCCCCTGCTCGACTGGCGGTCGGAGTCTTGTCCAAGACGAAGCTTTGCTTCCCCGCCTGGCCATAGCCATGTGCATCCGTGATAAACATCACGTTCTTGTTATTATCCTTCATATATTCGATTCCAAACTTGGAGGCCTTTCTAGTTGCTCGTTCAAATCGCGCTTTCGCGCTGGTCAACTCCTGCGTTTTTTGCTCGTTTACTGGCTCTTTTTCTCGCACAAAGTCGGATCCCTCAAAATAGACGGTTAGGGGTGAGTAGTCCGGGTGGGCTAATAGCTCTTTTTGATATTGTTTGACCTCTTCCTTATCTTTCTCCTCTAAGTCGTGTTTCTCTAATGAGCTATCTAAATCTTTTTCCACCTTTTTCTTGATCTTTAACCGATCAGAGTCGAATTTACTTGTGTTCTCACTCATGTATGTGGGGTTAAATATACTGTATGACGCCTCCTTGCCATTCCACTTAAAGTCTCGCCAACTATAGTTGTTGTATCTGTCCACCGTCACAAATCCAATGGTCGCTGTTCCTACTGGTTGCTCCTCTGCTTTCCGATATTCAGTTGGTACATCCATCCAGATGCGATAAGCCTCCCTCCCATCCTCGGTTCCGTATACCAGCGCGTTATGCTCTCCCTTATCTTTCAAATTTGTCGTGAAATCCGTTGTATCTTTCCCGAACAACAACCCCTTTAGCCATGCATACCCGTACCACCTATCCTTGACATATTTCCAAATCTGACCTAGATTCGGTTTTCTATACACCCGTGAGCTATTTGTCCCGTCTTGCTGCAACACATGACTCAACTCATGGGCTATCAACCCTTGCCCCTCTCGACTCCTCGGTTGATACGCACCCCCCCGAAAAAATACATCCTGCCCTGTCGTAAACGCCTTCGCCTGCAACGCCTCGTTCAGATCGTGTGATCGGCCATCAGTATGCACCCGCACCCCACTAAAATCCGCCCCAAACTCCCGCTCCATCGGTTCTCGTACCGACTCCTCCAACGGTTGTCCACTTCCCCGTTGCCCTTGAATCGACGCCTCCAACTCCGCCGATGCCTCTGACATTTGCCCTTCGCTGTGTACTCTTCGATTCACTGTCAGCAGTGGTCTCGGGGTATGCCTTTCCTTTGTCTCCCCTTCCCCCGCATCAGATTTGCGCTGCACCTCTTTCTCTTCCCCCATCTCCTGACCCTGCATCGTCTTTTTTGTCGGGGTATTAATCTTATCCACTACTTGACGCGCTACCCTATCCGCTTCCCGCTCATACACATCATTAGCAGGTCCAATCTCCAGCTTGGCTTGCACTGGCATGGCAGCGTGGTTGCTGACGGGGATCTGCATCAAGTCCAGTTTCATGCCTGAGCGATCGCCTGCTGTAGATTCTGTTTGAGGTGTCAAAGTTCTAGCCGGTTGCGATCGCACCGCACTCCGTTGCAGTATCCAGTTGTCTGAGTCCTTCTGGGAGGACTCGTTGCTTCTATGAAAATCATATTGACGAGTCATTTCTTTTCTATTTTCCTTTTCTCTATCCCACCCACAAGAATAGCAA
>JH610904.1 GCA_000252485.1 Prochloron didemni P4-Papua_New_Guinea
GCCCCTGATTCTCCTCATCGATAAGCCTCGATCTCGACGATATCCACTCTCGCGTGCTATAGCGCTTCGCGCTGGCGTAGTTACAACCGACATTCCGCAGCCTTTGATACATTTTGGGTGTCAGCAAAATCTGTAAATAAACGAGCGCGAAGCGCTATAAAATGTTTTGGCATTTACAATTATATTCGCTAGAGTATAAACTCATTCTCATTATACAGCACAGATGCTAAGGAAAATGATATGATGAATTCTTATACCAAGGCAAATTTTGATTTCGATTCGTTGGGCTGGTTGACTAGCCCACGCAAAAAGCTTGGTTTACAAGCTGTTGCTTTAGGTTTAATTCATCTGCCTCCCAACGAAGGTTATACGTTTACCCATAGTCATCATGAGCAAGAAGAGGTTTACATCGTCATAAGAGGGACTGGACAAATTCAAGTCAATGCCGAACTTATTGAACTTACTCCAGGAGATATAGTACGTGTTTCTCCCTCTGCTAGACGTGCCCTTAAAGCTCATTCAGAAGGAATGTTTATTATTTGTTCAGGGGCTGTACCTACAGAATATCCTAAGAACCCTAATGCCCGATATCTCATTGATGATGGAATACCACATTATGATGATGTGCCTATATGGTACGCAAATGATCCAGAGGTTCAAGATAGAAATGCTTACCTCCAAGCTCGGATGCTGAAGTCTAAATCTAGAGAGAAGTCCTAGTGCAAGCTGGCTTAAGTTTGACTACTATCTAACTCAGGTATAATCAAGCTTTGAACCTTGGCAAGGATAGACGGTCTGCGCCAGCTACGTTAGCATCGGGATTGTTTCAATCTTTTAAATCATCAAGATAGAAATCCTCGGCAAGGATATCCCATGTGAGCCAACCTTTTGGGTTTAATAAAAAACCTTCAATTAAATATTCTTGATATAAGTCCGCTTCAGCGACTGTATCAAATTTATTTGGGTTATGCTGGTTAATCAATTCTTGAGCATACCCGTATTGTTTCAGGCGTTCATCATACTCGTTGAAGGATTGCTTCGACAGTCTAACTCCTCTAATTATGAGCTTACAGGGCTCTTCAAAGGACTGGCTGGCTGACAAAGGATGTGGAGGGTATATTTCCAATCCAGATTTTATATTGATAATCAGATTTTTCCCCTGAAACTTGAAGTTTTGAATTTTACACTCTGGGAAATGTAAGTCATCAAAATGATTTTTAATAATTGTCATTATTTTGTCTTTTTCAGAATTGATGTAACAATCTTATCTTTAGGGATTGGAGTGACTCCATCTGTTTGAAAGAATTCAAGTTGGGAGAATCGTTTAGGTAAGGGAATTTGCTTTTCGACGATCTCAAGATTTAGTTCAGCCAAAAGTGAAGGCTTAAGTTTAGTGAATTTGTTACTTTTTGTTCCGCTAATGATAATTTGTCCACCAGGTTTTAAAACTCTTGCTGACTCTGGTAGGAAATCTGCTATTCCTCTCCCCCCAACGTCTTTTGGAATAAAAGGATTGAATGTAACAATCTCATCAACACTATTATCAGGTATAAAAGATAGTTTGTCAGTCAATAAATTAGCTATGATCCCCTGTTCCGCAATGATATCAACATTGATAGCTTCAGAAACTTTCCCTGTCTTACCACCAAACAGCTCGAGAACAACACGCTCTTGAGATTTCAGAAGTTCACTTGCATTGCTTGGTGTAAACACATTTCTGCTTGTGCCATCAGGAATGTTATTTTTATTAGTAGATGCAGCAAAGTTCCTGCCCTTGTTATTTACATTTGAGGATGAAATATCTTCAATTTCAATCTTACTAGGCAAGCGACT
>JH610905.1 GCA_000252485.1 Prochloron didemni P4-Papua_New_Guinea
CCATCTCCATCCACATCGGCAAAGGTAGGGGCGCTACTAAACCCCACATTGATGTTATTAAAGGGATTGTTACTGCCAGTTTGTGCCTGGTAGTCGGGATTGGTGGCGCTTCCTTGGTTCTTATAGTAATTCAGACTGCCGCCTCCTTCCCCCACAACCACATCCAAATCCCCATCTCCATCCACATCGGCAAAGATGGGTTTGCTATAAGAAACCACATTAATGCCATCAAAGGGATTGTTACTGCCAGTTTGTGCCTGGTAATCTGGGCTGGTGGCATTTCCTATGTTCTTATAGTAATCCAGAGTGCCGGTGCTGTCCCCCACAACCGCATCCAAATCCCCATCTCCATCTACATCGACAAAGGTGGGGGCGCTATAATTACCCACATCAATGTTATTAAAGGGATTGTTACTGCCAGTTTGTTCATCGAATTGGCTCATTTTAACCTCTCTATACAATAGAAACCGCGACGAAAGGACTCGCTTTTTTAATATAACTTTAATCGGCGTTGCTGAATCGAGCTACGAAACGACGAGGAACAGGAACGTCACTCCATTGGAGATAATGAATCAACAAATGAATTGAGTGCCTTGACGTTTCTTCGGATTTGGAATAACAAAGAGTTTTTCGGTGTAACCGAGCAAGATAATGTCTAATTTATAGTAACTCATGTCTCGATTCAGCAACACCACTTAATAAAGTCCCCCTTTGGCAAGGGGGACTTAGGGGGATTTAGAACTAGAACCACAGCAATTCCGTTCATTGTTCGGCGATGTAGCAGATGCAGCACTTTTGTAAGGGTGTGGTCAAAAGTAGTTGTTTGGGTCTGAATATGTAGAAAGTCAATTGTGGGGTAGCCCTCTGGGCTGCCTAACTTTCAGGTTAAGCCGCGACTATTGAGAATTAAAAATTCAACTGTTTTTGACCGCACCCCTTTTGTAAAGCCAATATAGCATGTAACGACACCAGCGCCAAGGGCTACATATATTAAAATATATCAAAAGTCCCCCTTATATATTAAAATATATCAAAAGTCCCCCTTTGGCAAGGGGGATTTAGGGGGATATATCCCAACTTAAGAGCAGTCTCCTGCAAATGTTTTCGGATATAATTAGGAACAGTCCAGGTACT
>JH610906.1 GCA_000252485.1 Prochloron didemni P4-Papua_New_Guinea
GGGGGATTTAGGGGGATATAACGACGAACAATTAAGAACGCCCCTGTCGGGGTAGAGTGACGGTAAAAGTGCTACCCTCATTTTCTACACTTTCCGCCTTAATCTGTCCCCTATGATTTTCCACGATAGCGCGGGCAATAGCCAGGCCCAGTCCCGCACCGCTGGAAGTTCCTTCAGGTCGAGAACGACTGCGAGCAGGATCGGTACGATAGAAACGGTCAAAAATATGGGGTAAGGAAGTTTCGGCAATGCCGATGCCATTATCTCGCACTGTAACTTGTAACAATGGTTGGCGAGATCGTTGAGATCCGCGAAGCGGTGCGCTAATTATCGGTTTTATTTCTACTTCTACAGATGCTTCTTTTGTCTCTATGATATTTATATGTTCTAAGGCATTGCCGATTAAATTAGTAAATAGTCTGGCTAATTGTTCCCAGTCCCCGGAAACGTTAAAAACATCTTCTGAGGAATTGTTGGTTTCTGGTTCTCCAATCTTCAAGGAAAGAAAAATGTTTTTTTGCTCGGCAATAGTTCTTTGTTCTTCAATCACTTCCATTAGTAAAGCATCTAGGGGAACGGATTGATAGTTCGTGGCTAACACGCCGCTATCGGAACGGGCGAGAAATAATAAGTCATCTACTAAATGACCCAAGCGCCGAGCCAGTCTTTCTACTACTTTCAATTGTTGTTGTTGCCATTGGGGAGAAGCTTCTGGGTCTGCGAGAGCGGTTTGTACGTTAGTCTGGATGGTAGCAATGGGATTTCTGAGTTCGTGAGAAGCATCGGCAGTAAATTGTTTTAAACTGTGGTAAGATTCTCTTACTGGTTCCATGGCAATACCCGAGAGAAACCAGCCTATGGAGCCCACAGATATAACTACCATGACAATACCAATGGTTAAATCTAAGATTAAATTGCGAATCGGTTTCGTTACTTCAAACCAAGGATGACTAACTCGCAAATAACCCACAACTTTACTATCTAATTCAATTTTTTTAGTTACTTGTCGGAGAAGGCGATCCGGTGAGAGAATCATTTTGTTAATTCTTTCGGGAGTTAGAGGAAAATTGAGGGGTTCTTTGAAGGTTGACCAGAGTAGTTTTCCGTCCTTAGCGAACCACTCTAAATCAATGCGATCGTCTTCTACTGTAGAACCATTCTTGCTAAAACTAGCTTCAATATTTACTCGGTAAGTTAGTTGGTCGGCAGTTTCCGTCACCAGGGAACGGTCTACTACCTCTACTACATGTTGAAGAGTATCGTCTATTCTTTCGATTAAAGTATGACGGACGTATAAATAAACTCCTGTAGCAAAGAATAGCAGTAAAATGGCTGTGACGGCGGCGTACCACAATGCTAATCGACGGCGGGTTGTTTGGAACATTATAGTTGTTGAAAGTGTAGTCAAAAGTAGTTGTTTCCGGCTGAATATCTATTAACCAATCGTGGGGTAGCCCTCTGGGCTGCCTGCCTAACAATCGCGGGTAAGCCTTGACTTTGGTTGTTGGTTGTTGGTTGTTGGTTGTCGATTATTAATTACTCAATCAAAAGTGAGCTAATAAATCTTCTCGGGACGATTGAAGTAATAAGGGAGTAAACTCTTCTGGAGATAATGCTGTTAATGGCTCAATAATCTTGGAAATTTCGGAATCAATGGAGCCAAAGCGAATTCTCAGTAGGCTTGTGATCATAACACGACGTTCTCGTTCGATGCCTTGCTGAGTAGCATTTTCCAGTTTTTCCAGATAAATAGTAGATAACTGCATAACCAACTCCTTATCTTCTCGATCTAATTGTTGTTTTTGTCTTGCTTTCAAAAGAGATAGCATCTCGTAAACTAATTCTAGTGCATTGTTCCGCAGGGTACTTTCCAGCGGTAAAGATTTTAGTTCTTTAATTGCCTTTTCTTGAACCTTTCCCCGACCCAGGATTCTCA
>JH610907.1 GCA_000252485.1 Prochloron didemni P4-Papua_New_Guinea
GGGGGATGATTTGTTGGGGTTTTCCCCTTAGCAATGAATAAGACATCGGCCTGTTTTACTTCTGCTGCAATATCAATGCTGGTTTTAACTTCTCCTTTTCCGAAGAAGGCTAGAAGTTCTGCCAGGTATTTTTTGGCAAACTGGTCATGTATAAAGCGGGTCATTTTTTTGTTGTTTATTGCCTGCACTGCCCTTCGACTGCCGCGGCCCCTGAGCGCTCGCCCTGAGCGAAGTCGAAGGGTAGCTGAAGTGTTGGTTGTTGGTTGTCGATTATTAATTACTCAATCAAAAGTGAGCTAATAAATCTTCTCGGGACGATTGAAGTAATAAGGGAGTAAACTCTTCTGGAGATAATGCTGTTAATGGCTCAATAATCTTGGAAATTTCGGAATCAATGGAGCCAAAGCGAATTCTCAGTAGACTTTCTACCGTCACCCGACGTTCTCCTTTCTTTCCTCGTTCAAGACCTTGTTCAATCCCTTGTTCAAGACCTTGTTCAATCCCTTGTTCAATCCCTTGTTGGATTCCTTGTTCAATACCTTGTTGGATTCCTTGTTCAATACCTTGTTGGATTCCTTGTTCTCGACCTTGCTGAGTAGCATTTTCCAGTTTTTCCAGATAAATAGTAGATAACTGCATAACCAACTCCTTATCTTCTCGATCTAATTGTTGTTTTTGTCTTGCTTTCAAAAGAGATAGCATCTCGTAAACTAATTCTAGTGCATTGTTCCGCAGAGTACTTTCCAGCGGTAAAGATTTTAGTTCTTTAATTGCCTTTTCTTGAACCTTTCCCCGACCCAGGATTCTCAGCACTTCGACTACGCTCAGTGACC
>JH610908.1 GCA_000252485.1 Prochloron didemni P4-Papua_New_Guinea
ATTAGATTTCATCAGCCAAGAAACCGGGTTTCTCCTATTATTTTAAGGATTAATCCTAAAATTTTGGAAAGAAACCCGGTTTCTCAACCTACGGGATAACCTTAATCTATACTACGATACAATAAACTATTTCTAACAATCATGTTCGTATTTGGTATAAGATTGTCAGAACAGGAAAAATGTAATGGCTGAACCGTTAGTTTCTCTGGACAACGTACACAAATCTTTCGGTAAAGTTGAGGTGTTAAAGGGTATTTCCTTTGATGTCAACCAAGGAGATGTCATCTGTCTCATCGGGCCCTCTGGTTCGGGAAAATCAACTATTTTGCGTTGTATTAATGGTTTAATTTCCATTGACAGTGGTTGGATTCGAGTGGGAGATTTTTTCGTCCATCAACTGAAAAGCGATCGCGAAAAGATCCGTCTACGGCGCATGGTGTCCATGGTATTTCAGCAATATAACTTGTTTCCCCATCGCACTGCTTTAGACAATGTGATGATGGCTCCCATTCACGTGCTGAAGCAAAATCCCCAGGAAGTGAAAGAACGTGCCTACAAGCTGTTGCAAAAAGTTAGACTCCAAGGTAAGGAAAAGAATTATCCCGGGGAACTTTCCGGGGGACAGCAACAAAGGGTGGCCATCGCCCGTTCCTTAGCCATGGAACCAGAAGTAATGTTGTTCGATGAAGTGACAGCGGCTCTAGATCCTGAGACGGTAAAGGAAGTTTTAGTTACGATTCGGGAACTAGCTGAAGAAGGCATGACTTGCCTGTTAGTCACTCATGAAATGGGATTTGCCCGTGAAGTTGCCGATCGCATTTATTTTACTGACAAGGGTGTGATTGTGGAAAGTGGAGTGCCAGTGGATTTATTTGCCCATCCCCAACATGCTAGAACCAAGGAATTTTTGAGTCAAATTCTTTAGGGAAGAGGGAATAGGGAATAGGGAATAGGCAATAGGCAGCCCAGAAACAGGGTTTCTAATCTAGCAAAGCTATTAATTCCCTTGAACCGGAAAATTCCAACTTTAGCCACAAGTTTAAAAGAAAATAACCAACAACCTATCTTTAATTTAAAGAGAGCGATATTGGTGTTGGGTTTCGTTACCTCAACCCAACCTACAATTGCTTCTATGTTAAAAGTCCTCTATTCTCAAAGTCCCCCTTTGATAAGGGGGATTTAGGGGGATAAACCCCTAAGACCGTTTCCAATCCATAATATTCCAAGTTCTAGCATCCCAAGGAGTCAAATCCACCCCAGCCAAACTATTACTCACCCCCACCACATTGGCCCGATGAACTAAAGGGATTACGGCCCCCTCCTCAATTAAAATATCGTTCATGGCCACAAACAATTCACTTCGTTTTTCTGGGTCTAACTCCGTAATCGCTTGTTGCCAAAGTGCATCGTATTTGGGATTGCAATAACGAGCGTGATTTTGTCCAGCCCAATTATTTTTCTGTTGGGGAATTTCCTTACAAGTATAGCTTTTCATGTAAGCAGTGGGATCTGGATTGGTATTGCCAGTGGTATACATTTCCAAATCCGCATAAAAATGTCCTATTGTATCGTCATTAGTGGGATCGCTAGAAAAGAAAACCGTGGCATCCACACTTTTCAATTCCACTTCAACCCCAAGAGATTTTAATCCTTGTTTCACTACCTCTTGAGTTTTCTGACGCAAGGGATTAACGGAAGTTTGAAATAACACCTTCATTTCCACCCCATTTTTATCCCGAATCCCGTTATTATTACTATCCTGCCAACCCGCTTCATCTAACAAAGAAGCAGCTGGCTCCAAATTAAATTGGTAACTAGTATTGTTAGAATTATACTGAGGTGGAGCAATTAAAAAATTGGCTGTTGCTTTCCCAGTAGCACCGTAAAGCTGCTGGGCAATCACATCCTTATCAATAGCTAAAGCAAATGCCTGCCTCACCTTCTTGTCGGTCAAGAAAGGATGGGGAAATTGAAGGCTAGAACGTTCTCCTGTCCCAGTGGCTTGATTGGGGTCGGTATAATTAATTAAAATCCGCTCCGATTCTCCACCAAAATTAGCCACAACTTTGCCTTTGCCAGCTGCTTCCAGTTCCTCTAAAATACGGGCTTCTACTTGAAGATTGTAGGCAAAATCCGCATCCCCAGTTTGCAACACTGCTCTCGCTGCAGAAGTAGCATCTCCGCCCCCTTTCAGTTCCACTCGCTTAAACCCCAGCTTATCAGCATCCCGGAACTGGGGATTGGCTTCGTAAACTACTATATCTCCCGGTTTAAATTCTACCGCCTGATAAGGACCGGTGCCCACAGGCATCAAGTTGCCGGGGGCTTGTCGGGCGTTAGCACCGTTGAAGTCAGCAAAGATATGCTTGGGCAAAATCATGCCTTCGTTGCCCACAAAAACCTGGGACCAAGCCGGATTCACATCTTTGAAATTAATTTTCACTGTATAGTCATCTAACGCCTCAACGCTCTCGATAATCTCATAAGTCCCCCCCGTAGTAGAACCCACATCCGGGTTGGTGACGAATTCATAAGTAAAGACTACATCTGCTGCAGTAAAGGGAGTGCCGTCGGACCACTTCACTCCCTGTTTCAGTTTCCACGTGACGGACTTCCCGTCAGCCGCTACTCCTCCATTCTCTGACGTTGGCTCTTCTGCGGCTAAGAAGAGAACCATTTTGCCATTATTGTCAAAACTGGCCAAAGGTTCTAAAGTGATGCGACTAGCTTCTGAGTCTTTAAAACCGGTGGACAGATGGGGGTTGAGGATAGTGGGAGCTTGCCAGTAAAGAAGTTTGAGAGTATGGCTATTGCTGCTGGTACTAGTTGTAGAAGATGGATTTGGGCCATTGCAAGCAGCAAAGAGGAGAGTGCAGAAAAGAGAAACAAAGAAAATGGAGACATTCTGAAATTTGAATAAAGCCACGTAGGTCTACTCCCGAAGAAGTTAACGAAAACTTATTGTAATGGTTCTGGGATAAGTCTAAGATATAATAGTTCTACACATTAGATTTGTCAAGCCACTACGCACAATTGTTGATTGATAATTGTTGATTGATAATTGTTCATTGATAATTGTTCATTGATAATTGTTCATTGTTCATTGAGAGAGCGTCTTTCTTGCAATTTTAACATTATTTCCCGGTGGCGATCGGTCACGGATCCGCGTAGCGGTGCGCGAGTTATAGATCTGGAATGAAAAAACCGCAGAGGTGGTCACAGGCAAGATGCCTGTGCCACGAGGATGTGGATAGTGGATAGTGGATAGTTGATAGTTGATAGTGGATAGTTGATAGTTGATAGTGGATAGTGGATAGTTGATAGTTGATAGTTCTACAGATTAGATGTGTCAAGGGACTACGCACAATTGTTGATTGTTGATTGTTGATTGTTG
>JH610909.1 GCA_000252485.1 Prochloron didemni P4-Papua_New_Guinea
CACGCACCCTACAAAACTTTCTCATGAAAGGAGACGTTATGAGCAATACCTCAAGAATCCACTGATCTAGAATTGACGCAATGACAGATGATGATATTGATACCTCGGATATTCCATGATATATTCTGCTGGTGCGTTACGCACGCGAAGCGCCGCTCTTAGCGCCCGCACCCTACAAAACTAATTATATAGGGTTTCTCAAGTTGGTTAGATAAAGTTTCTCCCCCTCTCCCAAGCTTGGGAGAGGGGGTTAGGGGGTGAGGGTGTACCAACCAAGAAAAATAGGAGAATCATAATGATAAAAAACCTGCTCAAAGTTTTAACTCTAACCACTATACTTATCAGTGTTGTCTCTTGTTCAAATTCAGGTAATAACTCATCCGAAGGCGCAAACTCATCCGAAGGAGCAAAAGGAACATTAGCAGAGATTAAAAATCGCGACAAAATTATAATTGGAGTCAAAACTGATTATACTCCCTACGGTTTTATTGATGAAAATGGCAACAACGCAGGACTAGAAATTGATATTGCTCGTTATCTCACTAAAGAAATTCTTGGCTCGGAAGATAAGGTAGAATTTGTACCAGTAGTGGCATCCAATCGCATTCCACTACTTAAACAAGGAAAAATTGACTTGGTAATTGCCACCATGACAATTACACCAGAACGGGAGCAACAAATTAACTTTAGCGAACCTTATTATTCCGCTGGAACTGGACTGCTGGCCCGTAAAGATAGCGGTCTCTCAACTTGGGAAGATCTTAAAGGAAAAAAAGTTTGCGGCATTCAGGGATCTTTCTACAATAAGCAGCTAACTGAAATGGGCATTCAAATGGTTAACTTTCCCGGTACAGCAGAAGCCTATAAGGCTCTCAAAGATGGACGTTGTTTAGGATTTGCCTACGATAACTCTGCCCTGGTGGGGAAACTTTTAGAGCCAACTTGGTCTCAAGATTGGCATCAAGCCTTACCGGTGATTCTTGCCCAACCTTGGGGCATGGGTATACGTCAAGGAGATGAAACTCTTCTGGAAACTGTAGATGAGACTATCTTGAAAATGGAGGCGGAAGGATTTATTGTTCAAGAGGAAGAGAAGTGGAATATTCCAGCCACTGATTATGTGAAAGAACGGATGGAGAAAGCTAAGGAAAGTTTGGAAACAAAGTAAAAGATTAGGCGTTGTATCATTGAGAGGTGAATGAATAACTAAAAACTAACTCTCTCTTTTTCCTCTGTGTCGGAGTGGCACAGGCATCTTGCCTGTGACTGGCATCTTGCCTGTGACTTCCTCTGCGGTTTATTCTTATTTCAGATCAAATCTGAAAATGGTTGCTACAGATAGATTAGTGAATTGGATTTCAGCCCAGAAACCGGGTTTCTCCTATTATTTTAAGGGTTAATGCTAAAATTTTGGAAAGAAACCCGGTTTCTCAACCACGGGATAACCTCAATCTATACTATGATGGGAAAAACTATTTGTGGCAAACATTCTCGTAATTCATATCAGATCTTGATTCAGCAACGCCAAAGTTCAATTGTAAAAACTAACTCTCTCTTTTTCCTCTGTGTCGGAGTGGCACAGGCATCTTGCCTGTGACTTCCTCTGCGGTTTATTCTTATTTCAGATCTTGATTCAGCAACGCCAAAGTTCAATTGTAGGGTGCGGCACTGCCCACCGAAAGCGTTATTTATCCAATCTAGTTACAATAAATTAACCGGATTGAAATTAAAATTAAACAAAGGTCGCCGCGAAAGTATATTGGTGGGCAGTGCCGCACCCTACTTTAATATCCACATTTTTAGATCTGTCGCGCTAGTACTCTAATCTAATAGTCCAACTGTAGGGTGCGGCACTGCCCACCGAAAGCGTTATTTATCCAATCTAGTTATATGAAATACGATAATGTTTGCTATCCCCCTAAATCCCCCTTACCAAAGGGGGACTTTTAACATATAAGTGTTGCCCTATCCGTAAAAGCTCTCGAACTTTTATTGTATCTGTAGCATTCTTTTTCAGATTTGAAATTACAATAAATTGACCGGATTGAAATTAAAATTAAACACTCACTAGACTATGGCCATCTTCAATCTCAACTATAGCTGGCTGGCAGACCCTACTTATCAAACCTGGTTGAAAGCAGGAGTTACCAACACTATTTCCCTTTCGATAACCTGTATCTTTCTCTCTATCGCAATAGGTTTAGTGGGGGTGTGGTTGCAAGGTTCCCAGCTGAACTGGGTACGCAGTCTGATTCAAGGCTATATTCAAATTTTCCGCAATACACCCCCTTTAGTGCAACTGTTTTTCCTCTTTTTTGTCTTAGCAAACTTTTTACCGAAAGTCTACGACCCATCTACGGGGGGAGAAAGACCTTTACTAGGGTCATTTAGTAGTGCGGCCATCGCCTTAAGCCTATTTGCCGGAGCCTTCAATGTAGAAATTTTCCGCTCTGGTATTGATGCGGTTCCCAAAACCACTATTGAAGCTTGTGAAAGCTTGGGATATTCTCCCAATCAGTGTTTTGTTCAAGTTATTTTCCCCCTAGCCTTAAGGATTTGTCTTCCAGCTCTCAATAATAACCTGGTAAATTTGATTAAAACTACCACCCTCGCCTCTGCTATTGCCACACCGGAACTACTTTACTACGCGGGACAAATCTATGCTGATAACTTCGCTACTTTAGAAGTAATGCTTTTGATTTGGGTTGTTTACGTGGCTTTAGTGGGAGCATTGGTCGCTTTTATGAACTGGTGGGAACGTAAACTGAGAATTCCTGGTTATGGCAATTAAAACCAATAAAAACATTAAATCAAAATCAATTTTATTTATCGGTATCGCTTTAGTAACTTTGCTGGCCATCGCTATCCTCAACAGTCCTGAGAGCAAATTCTGGTTAGCTGAAGATTGGCAAATCTGGCAAATTTTATTACGTCGTTTGCCCTATATCTTAATTGGCAATCAAAATGGCTGGGAGATTAAGGGGGGCTTTGCTATGAATATTTTCATTAGTCTTAGCAGCATGATACTGGCTACTATACTGGGCACTTTCCTCGGTTTAATGCAGGTTGCACCCAAACGGCTCATTCGTGCTATTGCTTGGTTTCTGACTCAATTCTTTCGTAATTCCCCCTGGCTAGTTATTCTCTTTGTCATGCTTTATCTGTTGCCATTTGAAATTAATTTAGGCGGGTTGAGCTGGGAATTTTCCCCTACAGCCAAATCTATTATCGGTCTAGCTTTGGTGGTAGCAGCCAATATTTCCGAAATCGTGCGGGGAGCCATTCAATCCATTCCTTCAGGACAGTGGGAAGCCTCTGCGGCCATGGGTTATACTCGTAGACAAATCTTGTGGCTGGTGATTTTGCCTCAAGCTGTACGGCGCATGATTCCATCTTGGGTTAACTGGTATGCTATCCTGACCATGGGCACTACCCTGACTAATTTAGTGGGAGTTGCCGAAGGTCTCACCGCAGTGCGGGAGGTCTTGGAACTGGAAGGGGAGGGTTTGGCTGTGCCGTTATATGCTGTTTTGATGTTGTTATTTTTTATCTATTGCTATCCTATTGC
>JH610910.1 GCA_000252485.1 Prochloron didemni P4-Papua_New_Guinea
GAGATTCCCGTAACTTCGAGGTGAAAACGCAATACGACGAGTTGCAGCGTCCGGTACAAGTCCATGTCCAAGGTGGGGATGGTGCGACAAGGCTTGACCAAGTAGTAGAACGCCTGGTGTATGGCGAAAGCATTAATAATGCAGAAAATCTCAATTTACGGGGTCAAATTTACCAGCATTATGACCAAGCAGGGTTATTCCAGGTTGATGGGTACAATATTCTGGGTGCGCCTCTGACGACTAAGCGGCAATTGAGGCAGGAGTACAAGCTTGAAGCGAACTGGAACAGTATTGACCCCAGCGATTTGCAACCGACTATCTACCAGACCCAATATGAATACGATGCCCTGGGTCGGGTGACGGCGCAAACTGATGCGGACGATAATGTTTATCAACCGACTTACCATGAATCGGGTCGGTTGAATCAAATTCGGGTGCAGCATCAGGGAGAGGCGAGTTCGACCTATGTGGAGAGTATCGATTACAATCCCAAGGGACAGCGCCGTCAAATTACCTATGGCAATGGGGTAACCACGGAGTATGAATACGAAACTACCACTTTCCGTCTGACGCGCATTCTGAGCCAAAGGAAAAGCGATAACAAGACCCTGCAAGATTTGCACTACACCTACGATCCGGTGGGGAATATCACCCAAATCTGGGATAAGGCTTGGCAAACAGTCTTCAACAAAAATCAGCAAGTCGATCCGAAATCGACCTATACCTACGATGCTTTATACCGTTTGCTTGAGGCTACGGGGAGGGAACACTCCGCCCTCACTAAAGAGGACGAACGGTGGGGTAACCCTGAGGACGATTGGTTTGTTCCTCTCCCCAATCTTAATAACGGACAGGCGGTGCAAAACTACACCCGCCACTATGACTATGACGATGGGGGAAATTTGTACGGCATCGGGCATCAGGGGGCGACTTCGAGGACGCGGGAACTGGTGGTTTCAGATGGTTCCAACCGCGCTGTCGATCAGAATACATCGGGAAGCATAACGCCCGAGGAGGTAGATGATTATTTTGATGCCAATGGCAATCAGATCCAGTTAGAAGGGTTGAGGGGGATTACTTGGAACTATCGGGACAATATTGCTAGCGTCACGATTATTCCTCGGGAAGATGCCCCAGATGCGGAATATTACGTTTACGATGGTGCGGGGAATCGCATCCGCAAGGTGACGGAACGCTTGGGTAATGGAGGGACAGTTACTCATATTGACGAGACGATTTATCTGGGGATGCTGGAAATCCGGCAAACGAGGCAAGAGGATGACCCACCCCTAACCCCTCCTGGGAGGGGAACCGGAGATGACCCACCCCTAACCCCTCCTGGGAGGGGAATAAGGGAGGAACGTCGTTCTCTGCGGGTGATGGATGACGAACGCTGTGTTGCTACTCGCCTGCGCTGGAGTCAGGGTTCGCCACCAGAAGGGACGACTAATCCCCAAATTCGCTATCAGTTGGAGAACGATCTGGGGTCGGCAACGATGGAAGTGGATGACAAAGGGCAAATTATCAGTTACGAGGAGTATTTCCCTTATGGGGGAACGTCTTTCGTGGCGGGACGGAGTTTGGCGGAGGTGAAGTTGAAGCAGTATCGCTATTCCGGGAAAGAACGGGATGGGAGTACGGGGCTTTATTATTACGGCGCCCGATATTATGCCCCTTGGTTGGGGCGGTGGATGAGTTGCGATCCGGCGGGGACTGTTGATGGGTTGAATTTGTATGCTTTTGTGGGGGGGAATCCTGTTTCTTTTGTAGATATGTGGGGTATGGCTGACGAGCCATGGCAAACTGTAAAACCGAAGGATAAAAGAAACAGAAATAGAGCTCAAGCATCGGCACAGGCTCCAAATGGAGCTCAAGCATCGGCACAGCCTTCCTCAGATGATGTGATTTTTGAGGCTTTGGACCAAGCGGATTTTCAAACTCCAAAGAAGATCGCGGAAAAATTGAAGGACAAAATTGATGCTATCGCATCGAAGCTTTCGGACGATCAAAAAAATAGAAATATCGCAGCTATAGCATATATAAACGACCAAGATAAAACTATGTTTAATATTGCTATAAGTGGCGACAAGCAAAGGGCAATACAAGAATATGTGACTGGAGACAGAGGCTTCTTTGGAGTATCTCTGAAAATCCAAGGAGAAACATCGGTTCTTATGAAGCATAGGGAGGGGGAGCTATATGCGTATTCATATAGAACAAATAACGGGTTTTTCACCCATTATCCGGGTCGGGTTGATGATTTTCAAAAAACAACACAACGAAATCGCCCGAACTATAGAAGCCTGGATAGTGAAGTTTATTTGGCTGAGAACTTGAAAAAAAATCAAATAACCATTAAGAAAGGGACTAACGCAATTATTTACTCACAGAATAGTTTTTGCAATAGTTGTGGCGGAATCGGGGAAGGAGGATATTTAAAAGAGATGGGGTATGCGGACTTGGCTAAAAATGATAAATCGTCTGTCAACAAATTAAAATCCGCTCCAAGCAGAACATCGCCGGGGCGAGAGGAGCAGGACGCTCTTTCCAAGGGAGTTTTAGGTCAATTAGCTGATATGTATGATGGAATCACTTTTTATGGATTTCATGGAAATCTAAGTAACCAGAGAATTTGGAAAAAATAGTCCGTTTGCTATTGTAGGTTGAGTTGAGTGCGATCGCCTCTCTCCTAGAGGTCTAGTAGGGTGCGTTAACGAAGTGTAACGCACCGAAATCCAACCCAACCACCCGATTAAAACAACAAAAATGCAAAAAATGTCAGACTTAACTGCAATTAAAAGCAATGAAATTCTCAAACCATTCTTCGATCGCAACTCCGAATTCGACCTCAAAACCTGCAACTTTTTCGATAAAGATGCTGTGACGGCGTTAAATTGGGAAGGTTTAGAGCAAGAGCAAATTAGCGATCGCCTCAAATAATGACAACCATTAAAATCTCAGTTCACCTCGAATTTTTATCCCTCTAATTCCCCTTCTTTCTAATTCCCCTCCTTT
>JH610911.1 GCA_000252485.1 Prochloron didemni P4-Papua_New_Guinea
AAGGGGGGAGCAAAGTCCCCCTTTGATAAGGGGGATTTAGGGGGATATTACCTAGGGACCCCCCTTGTCAAAGGGGGGAGCAAAGTCCCCCTTTGGTAAGGGGGATTTAGGGGGATATTACCTAGGGACCCCCCTTGTCAAAGGGGGGAGCAAAGTCCCCCTTTGGTAAGGGGGATTTAGGGGGATATTACCTAGGGACCGCGTAGCCGAAGTGCAGGGCAACGCCCAACAAGCCACACAATCGGTGTTGGGCGGTCCCTGAGCGGTAGTCCAAGGGTTTCCCTCGCGCTCAACCCAACCTACAATTGCTTATAACTAAAACCAGGTAGAATAACAAATAGACATCTCCAAAAACTAGGAATAGAATCTTGATATACAAGGGTTTCAGAACCTTTTCTGGAGATGTCTAATAATCTTAGATATAAAAATATCTAAGATGTACGATAACATTTGCAAATTCCTAGTATAGCGCAAAGCGCTGGTGTGGTGACCACTAAATTTTGAAGCCTTTGATAGATTTGAGTAGAAAGTCAATTGTGGGGTAGCCCTCTGGGCTGCTTCCTTTGTGGCGATTTAGTTTTTTGGCTCAAAATCTCTTGCTCATTGGATATGGTTCGATTTTGTTTGAGCGGATATAGTTGGGTAGGGATAGATGTTGTGGTGGGCAGTGCCGCACCCTACAAAAAACTATTGCTTATTGGACATAGTTCGATTTTGTTTGAGCGGATATAGTTGGGTAGGGATAGATGTTGTGGTGGGCAGTGCCGCACCCTACAAAAAACTATTGCTTATTGAATATGGTTCGATTTTGTTTGAACGATATATAGCGCTTCGCGCTGGTGTCGTTATATACAACAAAATTGTTACCAAAATAATACACTGGCTGCATCACCTTTGTACAAAGCGAAAGGGGCATTTTTCTTGCACGAACTCGCCACTTGTTAATTGTTCATTGTTAATTGTTAATTGTTCATC
>JH610912.1 GCA_000252485.1 Prochloron didemni P4-Papua_New_Guinea
ATTTTCCTAGTTAATTCGTCAGAAAAGTTTCACATGATTCCCAAGGCAGTGTTCCAAGTTTTTCTAACATTTGGAAAATTTGGGAGGAGCCATGGGTGGAAAATCTACCAATTTTTGCGTCTTTTAGCGCTGTAAATCCTTGCCTAATCTGGGTTTGAAGCTTTGTAACGAAATATTTTTCGAGGGGGTCTGAGAATCCCTGAAACACTGATTCTTTCGTAGACCCCCTCGAAAAGCTTACCCAGTATGGGTTTGAACCTTGTCCTTCTTGGCTTTATTGAGAATATGTTGCAATTATTTGTAAATTTTTCATTAAACCAGAATTTTCGACCGCTGAAAACCCCTCCTGGCAAGGGTTTCAAAATTGGACTATGCAAGAAAACCTCAAAAATCGCATCTGAGAGCAATACTGAAGTAGAGTTAGAACAGACCAAGTTGGGTTTCTACGACCGTTACGGGGTAGAGGAATATTACGTATACTATCCCGATACAGTAATTGTCAAAGGTTGGTTGCGAATCGGTTCTAGTTTAAAACCAATCTCTTCTATGTCCGGTTGGGTCAGTCGGAGTCTAGGAGTGCGTTTTGAAATAGAAGATAACGATCTTCAATTATATAGCCCAAATGGAGAAAGATTCGAGACTTTTGTGGAAATTATCCAAGGGCGACAGCAAGAACGGCAACGGGCTGAACAAGAACGGCAACGGGCTGAACAGGAACGGCAACGTGCCGAACAGGAACGACAACGGGCCGAACAGGAACAACAGCGGGCCCAACAGGAACAACAGCGGGCCCAACAGGAACGGCAGCGGGCCCAACAGGAACAACAACATGCTCAACAGGAACAACAGCGGGCCCAACAAGCCGAACGGGAACGAGATGCTGCAGTTGCGGCCCTGCAACAACCAATTACCGCTTTATTGGCAAAAGATTGGAGTTTAGAGCAAATATCAGAACTATTGGGTTTGTCTGTAGAAGAAGTTAGAAAGATCGCGAATTTAGAATAATCTCACTGAGATTTAGCAATAGCAGGGTGGGTATTGCCCACCAATAGTTAGGTTGGGTAACCCGTAAGAGTTACTCAAACCATGAATTTCCAAGAACAATAGCTTATTATATACCAAACTGTTCAGCATGACAAAAAACAATGAACAATGAACAATGAACAAGTGGCGAGTTCATGCAAGAAAAATGCCTCTTTCGCTTTGTACAAAGGAGATGCAGCCTTTGTATTGCTTTAGTAGTCGGGACGTAGTATGTAACGACACTTTAGGAGCGAAGCGCTATAGAATTTATTCTTAAACCTTCGATTAAAAATAAATTAGATTGCAGCCAAGAAACCGGGTTTCTCTTCTTATTCTAAGGATTAATGCTAAAACGTTGGGAAGAAACCGGATTTCTCAACCCACGGGATAACCTGAATCTATACTACCATGCAATAAACTATTTGTAGCAAATATTTTCCATGACTCCAGCCTTCCGGAGAAATTGAGAATAATGCTCGATAACCCAGATATTGTTTATCTCAGTCCATCTGCAATCTGACAACCCTGAAAGTTAGACAGCAAAAATCTAATTAAGGATCGCAATAGTACTGAATCTCTAATTTATCGACAGAATAGCTCAAAAGAATTTTCCGAAAAATCCAACTAGGGAGCGCAATAGTACTGAATCTCTAATCTATCGACAGAGTAGCTCAAAAGAATTTTCCGGAAAAATCCAATTAGCGATCGCCTTTCGCGGCGCTGCGCGTGCTGCGGAGCAGATCCCTGCGGGATCAGCTTCGCTGCCACTGCGTGATCGCAATAGTACTGAATCTCTAATCTATCGACAGAATAGCTCGAAAGAATTTTCCGGAAAAATCCAATTAGTGATCGCAATAGTACTGAATCTCTAATTTATCGACAGAGTAGCTCGAAAGAATTTTCCTTATTAACCTCTTAATTGTTCATTGTTAATTGTTAATTGCTCATTGCTATAATGTTTTTCTCTTTGAGCTGCTGCTTGAGCCAGGAGGGAGTCGGCAAAGGCGATCGCCTCCGTAGCGGAATGTCCCCCGGTGAGTTCTGCTAGTTCGTCTCTTCTGGTATTTATATCTGCTAAGGTTTTCACTCTCACTACAGTTCTAATTTCGGAACCATTATCAGTGGAAGAGATTGTTTCTTTATCCACTCGAAAATGGGTATCTGCCATAGCGGCAATTAAGGGTTGGTGAGTGACACAAAGCAACTGGTTTTTCTGACTCAGTTGGTGCAGTTTGGCGGCGATGGCTTGGGCTACTTTTCCTGATACTCCCGCATCAATTTCGTCAAAAATCAAGGTTTTACCTGTTTCTTCCGAGTTGCTAAAGCAGGCTTTGAGGGCTAGGAGAAAGCGGCTCATTTCTCCTCCAGAAGCCGTACTGGCTAGGGGCTGGACTTTTTCTCCGGGGTTGGGACTGAAGTAGAATTCTACTTTATCTCCACCGCTAGCATTGGGGGTAACGGGACTGAGACGACATTGAAAGATTACTTTTTCCATGGCTAGGGGTTTTAATTCCCCCACCAGCTGCTTTTCTAGGGTTAAAGCTGCTTTTTGACGTAATTTGGTCAGCTCTTGACAGGCTTTAATTAATTTAGCTTGTTGCTGCTGGTATTCTCGTTCTAATTCTTCCAGGGATTGACCGCTATCGGTGAGTTCTTCTAATTCTGCTTGTAATTTATAATAATAGGCGATCGCTTCTTCTAAACTCGGTCCGTATTTGCGACAAATATGTTTGAGAGTTCCAATCCGTTCTTCTAGATCATCTAGACGTTGGGGATCTGTTTCTAAGCTATCTCCATAGGTATTAATTTGCTGTCCTGCTTCTACTACTTGAGTAAGAGCCACTTGAACCATTTCTAGAATTGGTTCTAATTCTTTGTCATAATTGACCATGTTGGTTAAGATATCTTCTCCTCGGGCTAACAGGTCCGCTGCTGCCGATTCTTCTGTATCTTGGTGGTAGAGAACTTGATAGACTTGATAACTGAGCTGTTGCAGTTCCACCACGTGAGAAAGGCGATCGCGTTCTCGTTGAACTTGCTCTAGTTCTTCTTTATTTTGTAGTTCTGCCGCTTCTAGTTCTTTCAGTTGATATTCCACTAAGTCCAATCTTTGCAATCGTTGCTGTTCTGACTGTCGGCGACCTTCCAATGCTTTTTGAGCTAATCCAGCGGTTTCAAACAAAGCAGCACATTGTCCCCGTTGTTTTAAGAGGTTGGCTCCGCCGTAGAAGTCCAGCAAATCTCGCTGCAGTCCCGGTATCATTAATTGTACAGTTTGTCCTTGGGCGGTGATTTCTACCAAATATTGCCGCAGTTGAATCATGGACTTGCGGTTGACTAGGACTCCATTGACTCGAGAACGGGAGCGAAGGCTACCTTTGGCTATTGCTAGTTCCCGGCTGCATACTACAGTATTATCTTCCAGCAGGTCTATTTCTCTTTCTTTAAGCCATTGTTCTAGAGCTGCATTGCCCCCAAAAGTACCTTCTAGCATAGCTCGATTGGCTCCTTGACGAATGGTGCGGCTGTTAACTTTGCCTCCCAAAGTAACGTCAATTGCGTCTAGGATAATTGATTTTCCGGCTCCAGTTTCTCCCGTGAGTACGTTCAAACCTGCGCCAAATTCTAATTCTAGGCGATCGACTAAAGCAAAGTTTTGAATCCGCAGAGAAAAGAGCATTTTAGTTGACAGTTGATAGTTGATAGCTACGCTCGGTACGCTCCACGCCTTGCAGTGCCCTTCGGCTACGCGGCCCCTGAGGGTCGTCG
Organism: Prochloron didemni P4-Papua_New_Guinea; assembly: GCA_000252485.1. GTDB lineage: Bacteria > Cyanobacteriota > Cyanobacteriia > Cyanobacteriales > Prochloraceae > Prochloron > Prochloron didemni. Next base: position 3,793 of record JH610912.1, read on the forward strand.
AAGTGCAGGGACCGGGTCGTCGAACTGCCTCAAATAAAAATGAGAAACTCCCCCAGGGAAGAGTCGCATTGAGCGAACTTGGCGATTATAGCGCAATCAAGTGTTTCAGAGAAAGGCAAAGAAATCCAGATAATAGCAAATCATCCAAAAAAAATTTCCAGCTGTACCTTCCCACAAAACCCAATTTTGGAGCTTGCATAATGCTCAGTCTCTAACCTATCGATAGAGTAGCCTTCAAGAATTTTCCCAGAAAATCTAATTTTTTCGGAATCATTGTCATATTTAATCTAATATTTTATTCATACTACATTACTCTATGTTCGTTATTTTCTTTGTATCTGGACTAAGACCCTAAATATAGGGCGGCACAGTTTCCCACTCCTACAATCTAACTTTTGGATTAGATAGTTGTCAAGTTATGAAAGGTAGAATCTATAGCACGAAGCATTTAGGTATTGTCATTAATAAAGCCTGAAACTCAGTCATAGCGTATTTTTGAATTTTGACGAATTTAGTAGCGCTATATATTCCCAGTCACTCTCATTGATTTGTTACAATATTTAATAAAACAGTGACAAACGTTAAATTTTAATTAAAATCTATGACTAATCCAGCCTTAGCCCCAGTTCCCTCGTCAGAGTTGGCAACCTTACCAACTAGCTCTGAGTCAGAGGATTGGCGCTACGATCCACAGAAAATTAATCGTTATTCTCGTAGCCATCCCTGGCAAATTTTGAGTCGGTTTATAGTTATTGCCTTCTCTTTTCTTTCTTTTGGTCTCAGTTTGTGGTGGGATAAATTGTGGGGTCAGTCCAATGCCAAGCAGAAACAGCAAGCAGCGGCTCTCCGGAAACTGTTAACCAAACTGGGTCCTACTTATATTAAAATCGGTCAAGCTCTTTCTACTCGTCCAGATTTAGTTTCTCCCCTCTATTTACAAGAACTCACTACCCTGCAAGACCAACTTCCTTCCTTTGCCAATGAAATAGCTTATAGCTTTATTGAACAAGAACTGGGAGCCCCACCCAGAGAAATTTATGCCGAACTGTCCCCAGAACCCATCGCCGCAGCATCTTTAGGACAAGTTTATAAAGGCAAACTCAAGACTGGAGAAACTGTAGCGGTGAAAGTGCAGCGTCCCGACTTGATGAAACGCATTACTCTGGATATTTTTATCATGAGGGCGATCGCCGCTTGGGCGAAGCAAAATATCCAGCGGGTGCGATCGGACTTAATTGGCATTACGGATGAGTTGGCAGCTCGGATTTTTGAGGAAATGAATTACGAGCAAGAAGGACGCAACGCCGAAAAATTTGCCCAACTTTACGATTATATGCCAGAAATATACATTCCTCGCATTTACTGGCAATATACAGGAAGGCGGGTTATCACCATGGAGTGGATCGATGGGATTAAACTCACCAACATTCAAGAGGTACAAGCTCAAGGTATCGATGCCACCCATATTGTAGAAATTGGAGTGGAATGCTCTCTGAGACAATTGCTCGAACATGGCTTTTTCCATGCTGACCCTCATCCTGGCAATCTTTTAGCTCGCCAAAACGGCACCTTGGCTTATTTGGACTTTGGCATGATGAGCAATATTCAGCCCTATCAGCGCTACGGTTTGATTCAAGCAGTAGTTCATTTAGTGAATCGGGATTTTGAATCTCTAGCTCAGGATTATGTCAAGTTAGAATTTCTCAAGCAAGATACGGATTTGACTCCTATTATTCCTGCTTTACAAAAAGTATTTGGTAATGCTTTAGGTGCCAGTGTGGCTGAGTTGAACTTTAAGAGTATTACGGACCAAATGTCGGCCATGATGTACCAATTTCCTTTCCGCGTACCTGCTTATTACGCTCTGATTATTCGTTCTATGGTGACATTGGAAGGGATTGCCATCGGCATAGATCCAAATTTTAAAGTTTTGAGCAAAGCCTATCCCTATGTTGCCAAAAGATTGCTCACCGATCCTTCTCAAGAGTTGCGCAGTTCTTTCCAAGATTTACTCTTCAAAGACGGTACGTTTCGCTGGAATAGGTTAGAGAATTTGCTCCGTAACGCTCGTAACAGTCAGGATTATAATTTTGAGAAAGTGGCCAATCAAGCCTTGGATTTTCTCTTCTCGGAACGAGGGGCTTTTATTCGGGAACAGTTAGCAGGAGAAATAATTCAAGCCATCGATCTTTTTGGTTACAAAACTTTCTTCGATTTTACTTCCAAGGTGCGAGAACAACTAGGATTGGAACCGGAAGCAACCCCTTCCGAGTTGCGGGGCCATGCCGACAGTGGGGAACATCTTCAGAATATTTGGCAAATTATTCAAGCCACCCCCGGTTTCGATCCTGTAACTCTTTTACCTTTATTAGGACAGTTGCTGAGTAAACAGGAAACCATGGCAATGGGCAATCAAATTCTTGAAGGGTTAGTAGAGAAAGTGGCAGTGCGTTTGATTCGGAATATTTTGTTGGCCCAGGAAGAAGTACTGGAAAATGGCTCTAGAAATAGGGCGGTACAATGGAAAAAAGAACAGTTATCTTTGCCCAGTAAAACAGATTGATTTGTTGTTGGTTGTTGGTTGTTGGTTGCTTGCACTGCCCTTCGACTTCGCTCAGGGACCGCGTAGTCGAAGTGTTGGTTGTTGGTTGAGAGTGTAGGGTGGGCATTGCCCACCTTTTACTTTGTTATATATTGCTTTCCGCTAGTTATAGTTATACGAAATCCAAAAATGTTTGCTACAGATATAATCATGTAGGCTTGGCACAGCTAAAATAGTAATCTAGATTTAGACTAACGGTTGGGGTTAGAAACCGGGTTTCTTAGGAAAATTTCGGCCTATTCCCTAAAATAATGGAAGAAACCCGGTTTCTTCGCTGAATAATATGATTTTCCTTCCTGCTATATCTGTAGCATTCTGTTTCAGATTTGATATTACAACTGTCAACTGTCAACTGTCAACTATCAACTATCAACTATCAACTATCAACTATCAACTTGTAGATAGACTTTACTAAGTGCTATTTTACTACCATCTTCTAGCACAACTTCTACCAACAATTCCGCTAGATTGGGAATGCCTAATAAACTTATAGAACTCAAGAAACCGCATTTTAGATCCTCGGGTAATTCAGGATATTTTTTCATTAAGCCAGGACGAAGTTGATTGACAGGTATTGTATCGAGAATTTTATCTTCATAGCTAATTACAATCTGCTTCGAGGGAGATTGTTTGCTGATTACCCAACCGTTGAAAATTATAGCACCGCCAGTAAACTTGTTTTTAGGCTTTAACCCAGGATAAAATCCCCAAAATGAATTTGATTCAGGTTGAGACAAATGTTCTACTTTCTGAACTTTGATTGTTCTTTTGGTTTGGTCGAACCAATCT
>JH610913.1 GCA_000252485.1 Prochloron didemni P4-Papua_New_Guinea
GTTCGGGTTTGTTGTAGTTGAGTCTGAGATTGTTCTAACTCAGTTTGAACTTGGTTTAGTTGGGACTGAAATTGTTTAGACTGGTCTTGAGCTTGTTGGAGCTGGGCTTGAAATTTTTTGGACTCTGCTTGAGCTACTGGGAGTTGCTGGCGCAACTTACCTAATTCTGTTTCAGAATCTTCCAGTTGAGTGCGAACTTGCTGAAGTTGTTCTTCCTGTCGCTCCGACTCACTTCTACTCTGGTTCAGTTGATTGTTCGCAGTCTCCAATTTTCTTTTTAATTGTTCTATTTCTTCTTCATATTTCTTAGAAGAACCGAATAGACCGAATAGACTGTCTAGTAAACCCAAATTACCATTCCTCCTGCGATCGCCCATTGAAAGAGTTATTTTTGACTCACCCCAATACTAAACTCTAATTATCCGATTGTCCAAAGCGATATCCCTTACCGTAAACCGTATGAATAAGAGGCTTTGCTCCTTGGGCTTCAATTTTCCGCCTGAGTAGGCGAATTAAAGCGGCCAGAACATTGCTTTGGGGTTTGTCTTTGCTACTGTCCGGCCACAAATGACCGTAGATTTCCTCCCGAGTGAGTAAGCGATGGGGGTGAGTCATCAAATATGCTAGCAGTTCAATTTCCTTATCAGACAGTTTAATAGTTTTTCCCTGACGGTAGGCAAGTTGATTTTCTCGGTCCAGTTCCAAGTCTGCCACTTGCAACCTTTCCCCCTCAGTAGGTGCTAGAGTGGGGGGACGGCGGAGTAAAGCCCGGACTCGAGCCAGTAACTCCCGCAGTTCAAAGGGCTTGACTAAATAGTCATCCCCTCCTGCATCTAAACCCGCCACTCGATCGTCTACCGTATCTTTGGCAGTGAGGAAGAGAACGGCAGTAGATAATTGGCGATCGCGCAATTCCTGGCATATTTCCAGACCGGACTTTTGGGGTAACATCCAATCTAAGATTAGTAAATCGTAGTTGTGTTGCAGGGCTAATTCTTTGCCTGTTTGACCGTTAGTTGCTACATCTACTTCATAACCTTCTTGAGATAATACCCGAGAGAGGGGGTCTGTTAGTTCTGCTTCGTCGTCAACTAGAAGTATGCGCATTTATTAATAGTTGATAGTTGATAGTTGATAGTTGATAGTTGATAGTTGATAGTTGATAGTTGACAGTTGACAGTTGATAGTTAACAGTTTATAATTAATGGTTAACAGTTTTGATTATTATAACAAACAACAAACAACAAACAACAAACAACCAACAACCAACAACCAACAAAATGACACGAAGCTACCGCTATAACGACTGGCGCTTATTATTAAAGCTACTGCCCTACGCCCGTCCCCACCGTCGCCTTCTCACCATTGCCATTATTTTATTAATCCCCATGGCAATTGCTGGGTCACTTCAACCTTTAATTATCGGTCAAGCTATTTCCCTGATTCGGGGAGAAACCACTTGGTTTTTCCTCAACAATGTTTCCTTAGCTCGAGGACTGAATCTACTTATCGGTATCTTTCTCTGCACTGTAGTTGTGCGCTTAATTTTCCTTTCTTTTCAAGGTTACTTAGTTCAGCAAGTGGGACAGGAAATTACTGCAGCAGTGCGCCAAGATTTATTCAATCGAGTTACTTCTTTAGCAGCCAGATTTTTTGACCGCACTCCCGTAGGTAAATTAGTAACTCGCATGACCAACGATGTGGAAGCATTGGGAGAAGTATTTGCTAGCGGAGCCATTGGCATTCTCAGCGATATTGTTTATATCCTCGTCATGCTAGTAACAGTCTTTCTACTGGAATGGAAATTAGCTTTATTGTTAATCCTGATTCTCATTCCAGTAACCGGTTTAATTATTTTCTTCCAGCGACAATATCGCACAGCTAATTACCAGGCAAGAGAAGAACTTTCTAAGCTCAACTCTATCTTACAGGAAAATATCTCCGGTATCAATATTGTCCAGCTATTTCGGCGGGAAAAATTCAATGGGGAAGCCTTTAGAGCGGTGAACCAACGCTACCGCAAGCAATTAGATGTAACTATTTTCTACGATTCCGCCGTTTCCGCTACCTTAGAATGGGTTTCCTTAATTGCCATTGCGGGAATACTCTGGTTGGGGGGAGCTTTTGTTTTGGGTAATAACTTAGAATTTGGAGTTCTGGCCTCCTTTATTGTCTTTTCCCCCCGCTTGTTCAATCCCTTGCGTCAGTTTGCCGATAAATTTACCATGTTTCAAACTGGTTTTACTGCCATCGAACGAATTGACGAATTAATGGCGGAACCCATAGAAATAAAAGACCCGAACCTAGTGGAGGGTGAAGAGAAGCAATTAGCTCATGCCCCTACTCGAGGAGAAATTCGCTTTGAACATGTGTGGTTTGCTTATAAAGAACAGGAATATGTCATTAAAGACTTGAACCTCACTATTAAAGCGGGAGAGAAAGTAGCTTTAGTCGGTCCCACGGGAGCGGGGAAAAGTTCCATTATTCGTCTCCTCTGTCGTCTTTACGAACCCACTAAAGGGAGGATTTTGGTAGATGGCATCGATATTAGCCACATTTCCCAAACTCAATTGCGTCGTTATATTGGCGTGGTTTTGCAAGAAAGTTTTCTCTTTGCTGGAGACGTGAAGCGCAATATTACTTTGGGAGAAAGCTACTCTCTAGCAGAGATTCAACAGGCAGCCCAGCTGACTAACGTGGCAGAGTTGATCGAAGCATTGCCAGGAGGATACCACAGCGAACTGCGGGAACGAGGTACTAATCTATCTGGAGGGCAGAAACAGTTATTGGCCTTTGCTCGAGTTGCCATTCGCGATCCTCGAGTATTAGTGTTAGATGAGGCCACTTCCAGTTTAGATGTAGCCACAGAAGCGCTGGTTCAATCGGCTTTGGAGCGACTGCTGGAGCAACGCACTGCTATTATAATTGCTCACCGCCTGTCTACTATTCGCAATGCGGACAGAATTTTGGCTCTCAAGCAAGGAGAGTTGGTGGAATCCGGTACTCATGAAAGTCTTTTGGCTCGGGGGGGATTGTATGCTAGTTTGTACAAATTGCAAATGCTCAATCAATAAACAATTCTTCCAGGAGCAATAAACAATGAACAATTATCAATTAATAATAAACAACAATTCACGGTGGATCCCCCCAGCCCCCTTAATAAGGGGGGAGTAGATATTGAATTGAATTTGATTGAATTTAATTTAATATCTGTGTTCATTGTGCCATAGGCGAATTGCCTGTGAGTTCAAACAACCAACAACTAACAACCAACCACAGGCAATTCGCCCGTGCCACCAACCAACAACCAACACTTCGACTACGCGGTCCCTGAGCGAAGTCGAAGGGCAGTGCAAGCAACCAACAACCAACACTTCGACTACGCGGTCCCTGAGCGAAGTCGAAGGGCAGTGCAAGCAACCAACAACCAACACTTCGACTACGCGGTCCCTGAGCGAAGTCGAAGGGCAGTGCAAGCAACCAACAACCAATAACCAATAACCAACAACCAACATCAATGAAATCATATCTAGCCGCTGCCATCCAAATGACCAGTAAACCTGACCTGGAGTATAATCTAGCTCAAGCAGAAGAGTTAGTGGAATTAGCTGTAGGTCGAGGGGCAGAATTAATTACATTGCCGGAAAACTTCCCTTTCTTGGGAGATGAACAAGAGAAACTGGCCCAAGCAAAAGCCATCGCCACCACCACAGAAAAGTTCCTCAAAACTATTGCTCAACGGTTTCAAATTACCATCTTAGGAGGGGGTTTCCCTGTTCCTGTAGATGGGGATAAAGTATATAACACGGCCTTGTTAGTGGGACCAGCAGGAGAGGAACTGGCTCGCTATCAGAAAGTTCATCTCTTCGACGTGGATGTGCCAGACGGCAATACTTATCGAGAGTCCAGTACTGTCAAGGCCGGGACTGATTTACCCCAGGTAATCTCTTCTGAACAGTTGGGTAACTTAGGTCTTTCCGTCTGTTATGACGTTCGCTTCCCGGAACTCTATCGTTCTCTATCCAAGCAAGGAGCGCAAGTAATGTTCGTTCCTGCCGCTTTTACCGCTTATACGGGGAAAGACCACTGGCAGGTATTATTGCAAGCTAGAGCCATTGAAAATACTTGCTACGTTATTGCTCCAGCTCAAACTGGCAATCACTACAAAATGCGCTATACTCATGGTCATGCCACCATCGTGGACCCTTGGGGAACTATTTTAGCTGATGCAGGTACGGAACCAGGAGTGGCGATCGGGGAGATTAATCCTATTCGATTGGAACAAGTGCGCCGTCAAATGCCTTCTTTGGAACATCGAGTGTTTTTTCAATGAACAATAAACAATGAACAATGAACAATGAACAATGAACAATGAACAATGAACAATACAAAATAAACAACCAATGAACAATGAACAATGAACAATGAACAATACAAAATAAACAACCAACAACCAACAACCAACAACCAACACTTCGACTACGCGGTCCCTGAGCGAAGTCGAAGGGCAGTGCAAGCAACCAACAACCAATAACCAACACTTCGACTACGCGGTCCCTGAGCGAAGTCGAAGGGCAGTGCAAGCAACCAACAACCAATAACCAACAACAAATAACCAACAACAAATAACCAACAACCAACAACCAACAACCAACACTTCGACTACGCGGTCCCTGAGCGAAGTCGAAGGGCAGTGCAAGCAACCAACAACCAACAACCAACAACCAACCATGACTTCTGAACCAATTATAATTCAACCTATCGAGGATATTGTAGTTATCGAAAATGCGATCGATGACACTAGAGAACTATTTGAGATTTTCGACGACCCCTTCACCACTGGTTTAGTGGCTAGTTTTCAGCTATTCGATACATCTTTAGGTAATGGTGGCTTGACCGAAGTGGTGTTATTCGACCAAGACGCTCCTTTAAGTGTTGAGAATTTCCTCAGATATGTAGAAGATGGCCGTTATGTCAATTCAATTATCCATCGCTCTATTCCTGGCTTTGTAGTTCAAGGTGGGGGTTTTACAGTGGATGATTTTGATTTCCCAGATAATTTGTCGCAGGATATTCCAACTTTTGATTTCATAGAGAATGAATTTAGTGAGGAGCGCTCCAATCTCCGAGGAACGATTGCTTATGCAAAGTCGGGTCAGGATATTACCGTAGATGGTAGGACAATAGATAGCGAAGATACTGCTACTAGCCAATGGTTTTTTAACTTGTCTGACAATTCTGCTAACTTGGATAACCAGAATGGCGGCTTTACCGTCTTCGGTGAGGTTCTTTCAGATGCAGATCTGGAAACTGTGGATGCTATTGCTGCTTTAGATGTATTTCTTGCCACGATTTTGAATCCTGCTTTCAGCGATCTGCCTCTAATTGTAGAAGATCCTAGCAGTGCTAGTCCTGATAACATCGAGGATGACAATTTTGTCCGTTATCAAAGCATTACCGTATCCCAACAAGACGAGCTACAGTTCTCTATATTTAATAACTCCAATCCCGATTTAGTCACCGTCAGCATCAACGAAGACCAGTTAGTACTAGATTACCAGCCGGAAGTAACGGGAACAGCAGATATTACAGTTAGAGCTACCAATTTATTTGGCAATACTATCGACGAAACTTTTACAGTTACAGTAGAAGAACATGCCGATGATAGCATCCAAGAAGCAGAAGTTCCCGATTCTACCAGGACTACAGTAACAGGAATTAATTTCCTTGGAGAAGCAGTTTTTGAGACTGGTTTCCAGTTAGGAGGAACGGAAGTTGGCGGGATTTCCGGTCTTGTTTACGATGAAAATAACCAAGTTTATTACGCTATTTCCGACGATCGCTCTGAAAATGGTCCCGCTCGTTTTTACAATGTTACTATTGATTTAAGTGACGGTAGTTTGGAAAATGGGGATGTAGAGTTTGCTGGGGAAAGGACTCTTTTAGATGGTAGTGGCAATCCTTTTCCAGAAGGAGGAATAGACCCGGAAGGTATCGCTTTAACTTCCGCTGGTACTTTGTTTATTTCTTCCGAAGGAAATGCTAACGATTTATTAGCTCCTTTCGTCAATGAATTTTCTTTAGAAGGAGAACAGCTTAACCAACTGCCAGTTCCCGAAAAGTTCTTACCAACAGAAGACGGAACTAGTGGAATTCGCAACAATCAAGCCTTTGAAAGTTTAACTATTACTCCTGACGAACGATTTCTCTACACCGCAGTAGAAAATGCTCTGATTCAAGACGGTCCCGCTTCTTCCTTGGACAGTGAAAGTGCAGTTCGCATTATTGAATATGACTTGGAAACGGGAGAACCTAGTGGGGAGTTTATTTATATCAACGATCGCATTCCTGTAGCTCCAGAACCAGCAGATAGTTTTGCCGATAATGGTTTAGTAGAGCTATTAGCTCTGGATAATAGCGGCACTTTCTTGGCTCTAGAACAGTCCTTTGCCATGGGAGTAGGAAATAACTTGCGACTGTATGAAATACAGTTACAAGGAGCGACAGATGTAAGGGACTTCGATAGTTTGCTCAATCCCGATCCAGAAGAAGAACTGTTTGATGTAGATGCAGTTGCATCCAAACGCTTGCTGTTAGATTTTGGGGAGTTAGGGATTCAACTAGATAATAGCCAAGCCCTCGCTTTCGGTCCTACTTTAGACAATGGCAATCAATCTTTAATTGTAGTTAGCGACAATAATTTTAACGAGAGTCAAATTACTCAATTCTTAGCATTTGAACTGGAATTAAATCATATTCCTGCCGTTACTGCTGCAGTAGAAACTCCTCCAGAAATTCGCTTTGGCGACCCAGAAAATCCCGACCCAAACAACGCTCCCGATTCCGACGACCCAGCTATTTATCTCCATCCTACAGACTCTGGGGAGAGTATTGTTATAACCACCGTTAAAAATGGAGGTTTGCGAGTTTACGACTTAGAAGGAAACGAACTGCAACGCATCGCTCCCGATGGGATTCGTTACAACAATGTAGATTTAGTCTATGATTTCTCCTTGGGAGAAACAACGGTAGATTTAGCAGTTGCTTCAGACCGAGCCAACGACACTTTAGCTATTTTCCAAATCGACCCCAATACCCGTCAACTCACGGATATTACTGCAGGCAGTCTCAGCGATGCTGCCACATCTATCTTCGGAGTAGATGACGGGGAGCAAACTGCTTACGGTTTAGCTACTTATACCAGTCTGGTATCTGATAAATCCTACGTCTTTGTCAGTCAGGCAAATGGAAACCAAGTTGCTCAGTTAGAGTTGGTAGATAACGGCTCCGGTGCGGTAGATGCCACTGTAGTTCGCACTCTGACCGTTCCCGTTCCTCCAGAAGCAGATTTGGAGGACGCGCAGGTAGAAGGAATGGTAGTAGACCGGGAGTTGGGTTTCCTCTACGCGGGTCAAGAAGATTTCGGTATTTGGAAATTCTCCGCAGAACCTGATGCTGGGGACAATGCCGTCATTGTGGATACCATCAACGACGTGGGAGAGGGAGAGCGTCGTTTGGAAGGAGATGTAGAAGGACTCACTATCTACTACGGTGAAGATGGCAATGGTTATTTACTCGCTTCCAGTCAAGGTGACAGCACCTTTGCCGTATATGATCGCGGTGGTAGCAATTCTTATTTAGGCAGTTTTGTGATGGTCGAAGGAGATGGTATCGATGGAGTAGAGGAGTCCGACGGAGCGGATATTCTCAGCACCCCTTTAGGAGAGCAGTTCCCCTTCGGATTGTTAGTAGTGCAAGATGGTTCCAACGAAGCTCAAGTAACCTTCCAAGACCCAGATGACGGAGAAATTCAGAACTTCAATACCAACTTCAAATATATCGGTTTGGAGGAATTAGCAGAAACTCTAAACTTTTTAGACCTGGAACCGGAAGCCTTCGACCCTCGCAACATCGAACTACCTTCTGTAGAGTTAGTCTTTGGCAGTCCGGGAGATGATGAATTAGAAGCTGGGGTGACACCCGGTTTTGATGGGGAAGATGCTCTGGTGTTTACCGGTGCGGGAGAAGACTTGATCGACCTGAGCCTAGCTAACAGCCCTTCGGCGACCCTCTGGGCAAGCGGTACTCGCATCTATAGCGGTAGCGACGAAGACGAACTGTTTGCTGGGGAGGATGACAGACTCTTCGGTGGCGAAGGAGACGATATCCTGGATGCTTCTGTAGGGGAAGGGGGCAATCGACTCTATGGAGGTGAAGGTAACGATGAACTCTATGCTGGGGAGGATGACCGTCTTTTCGGTGGCGAAGGAGACGATATTTTGGATGCTTCTGTAGGAGAAGGTGGCAACCGACTCTATGGAGGAGATGGAAATGACTCTTTCTTCTTAGGAGAGGGCGCACCGCAAAGCGGATCTCGTGGAGATCGCCTTGTTGGAGGTGAAGGAGACGACAGCTTCTTTGTCGGTACTGGTGGAGATAACATCATCACCGGTGGAGAAGGAGTTGATGCTTTCTGGATTGCCAACTCCGAGTTTCCCGAAGCAGTTAATACCATTACGGACTTTGAACCCGGTATAGATGTAATAGGTATAGGTGGAGACTTGGGTATTGCTGCGGTGGATGTTAGCTTTAATCCAGTAGAAGGTGGAGTTATTATTGCTGCTGGTGGTAATGACTTAGCTGAGTTGTTGGGAGTAGATGCTTCTTTACTCGGTGCTGCCGATGTAGATGGCAATATTATTATTGCTTAATTAATTCATTTGTGGATTTTTCGAGGGAGAAATATTCTCCCTCTCTTTTTTTTTAACCACAGATGAACACAGATAAACGCAGATGAATTAAAATCTTTTATTGGATCGCTACAATTGCTCACAGTTGATTATATTGTAGGTTGGGTTGAGGTCACGAAACCCAACAAGCCCAGGAAACTTGTGTTGGGTTTCGCTATCGCTTGTATCTGTAGCAAACGTTTTCAGATTTTTTATTATATATTTTTTAACCGCAGATGAACGCAGATAAACGCAGATGAATTAAAAGCAAGATGGGACACAGGCAAGATGCCTGTGCCACAAAGTAGATGAATTAGGTGATTTAAAATTGAGTCCAACAACAAACAACAAACAACAAACAACAAATTATCCTTCTCCAACCACAATAAATCCACCCCAAAGCTTGGGGTTTTCTGGATACTTCTTCATCATAGAAAGCATGGCTTGACGCAAACCAAAACTTGAATAAATAGTCAACAAAAACTTGACTATGGATCTATAGCGCTTCGGGCTGGTGCCGTTACATACTACGTTTTGTACAAAAGTAATACACTGGCTGCATCACCTTTGTACAAAGCGAAAGGGGCATTTTTCTTATCAACCTCTTAATTGTTCATTGTTAATTGCCTGCACTGAGCTACGCGAGAGTGTTCATTGCTCATTGCTATAGATTCAACCCAGAGCTAATATGCATATTTTTCATTACTTCATGTAGAAATTGAATCAGCAACAAGTCAGAAATATTGATGTCATTAAACTGTGACTTAGGGTTGACACTGATAAGTAGAAACCCTTATAGTATAAAATATAACAAATCGTTCATCTCGCCACATTTCCAATTTAAGAGATTGGCGGGACGGAAGTAGGTCTTAAAAGACCGAAGGAACGCACTGCATCTAAAAAAACAAGTAAAAATGGATCGTTAGACTGATGCTTGCGCCTTCTCTAATGGCTCTCGGGGTTGCTTCCCTAGCGACTTGCCTGAGCGTCAACACGAAAGAAGAAATCCTCAAGGTATTTATGGCATTTATCGCCTTATTATCTTGGCTGTTAACCTTAGTTTTTTCTCCTTGGGAAATCAAACTGTTGGTGGTGGTAATGCCTTTCGTTTGGCCAAAATTCCGTACCCGCTTAAAATAATACCTCACGGTGTAGGGGCGCATACCTCTGGTTACCGGACAGCGATCGAAGTCGAACTGCTGTGACTATCTTGCGCCTAGTAAATAAGGTATTTTGCGACCCTCCCCTAGCCTTCTGCTAGTAACTGATGTGGCGAGCAATTTTTTAACCTAAATCAATAAGATCAGTTCAATACCCAATTGTCAAGGGCGCAGCACCATTGGCTTCGCGACAAATTCTATTTAGGGTTTGAGCGCAATTATACATTGCGCCAATCTTGCAGCAAAATTCTCAGGATTTACGCAGAAACCGGGTTTCTCTACGAAAAATCTTGATTTGAGCCGTTCGATCCAGGTCAGAAACCCGGAATAAGAGAGTTATTTGCGTAAGTCCTAATTCTGTCTCTTACTATTTCATGCTCGACCCGAGCGACCCTTTGGAGGGGGCTTCTCATGACACAGGCATTGGCATCAACAGGGGAACAACAAACCTCAAAAACAAATATTATCGCTCTGGTTGCCATTTTTACAGCGATTGTAGCTTTATCCCTAGCAGCAATTTTTACCCGATTGAGCGAATACGAACTAGGTCCTTTCGGTACTATTTTCAATCGGTTTTGGATCGCTGCTTTAGTATTCTGGCTCATCAATCTCTTCCAAACTAAGAAGGAGAAGCAAAAAGAGCATCAAGAGTCTTACACCCGTAAGGATGTCATCTGGTTAGGAGTATCGGGGATTATGTTTTGGGGCTGCTTGGCCTGTTGGGCTTGGTCTCTAACCCAGACTGGCGTGGCCAACTCCACCATCCTACACAATCTAACTCCTCTTTTCACTACTTTGGTAGGATGGATGTTATTTCGCCAGCGCTTTGACAACAGGTTTTTGCTAGGATTAGCCCTAGCCATGGTAGGAGCAACTGCTCTAGGTTTAGGGGATTTGGAAGCAGGAGCAGATAATTTAATGGGAGATTTCGCAGCGTTGCTCTCAGCGGCCTTCTCCGCAGCTAACCTGATGTTAATTGAAAGACTGCGTGCTAAGTTTTCCGCATCAACTATTATCTTTTGGTGCTGTACCGTAGGTATGTTGTTGAGCTTCCCTGTTGCTTTATTGTTGGAAGGCAGGATTTTTCCCGTTTCCCTCTCCGGCTGGCTGGCAGTTATTTCTCTGGCAGTTGTTTGCCAAGTGGTAGGTCAGGGGCTGCAAGCTTATAGCTTGAAAAGCTTACCTTGTGGAATAGTTGGGATCTTCTTACTTCTGGATCCAGTATTGGCTGCTTTGGTTGCCTGGGCTGTGTTTGCAGAAAGTTTAAGCCTCAGCAACTGGATCGCTTTCTTTGTGATCTTGGTCGGTATGTACTTAGCTAAGTCTAGCCGTTATGGCAATGGGGAAGCAGAGGAGAAAGAGGAACAGCAGGTTGTTGTTTCCACTCAACCTCAACTTCAGCAGCGGGTGGTGAGAAGAAGACTTGCTCTGGTTTCTCGTTAACAATTCTATCTATAGCAATGAGCAATTAACAATGAACAATTAACAATGTTTTTTCAGAACATTGTAACTGCCGTCCGTCAGGAGACTATTGATACTGCTTTTGACGGAGGCGATAGATGGTGTGGTGGGCAGTGCCGCACCCTACGAAAAAACTCTATCAACTAATTTTGAACACACCCTGTCGTGCCTCTAGAAGAGGATAGGGATTTAGGGGGATAAAGGGTATATAGGGTTCCTTGGTCAATATGTACATCTATATACCAGCCTATGAAAGTGTTTATATCAAATCTGAAAATGGTTGCTACAGATACAATAGTGAATGATTTCAGCCCATTCGCCGGGTTTCTCCTATTATTTTAAGGATTAATGTTGAAACTTTGGGAAGAAACCCGGTTTCTCAACCCACGGGATAATCTCAATCTATACTACCATGGGATAAACTATTTGTAGCAAATATTTTCGTAATTCATATTACTATTGAGTTCCAGCAACCGCAGGTTGCAGTTCGACTCCGCGGTCCCTGAGCGTAGTCGAAGGGCACCGCAAGCTGTATAACTATCAACTGTCCACTATCAACTGTCAACTGCTATAAATCTTATTATTCAACTACAATCTTTTTTCCTTCTTGTTCTAAGGAAAGAGTTAGACAACTGAGAATTTGAACTAACTCAGTGCCCACAGAACCGTCGGAAAAGAAAGAATAGTTTTGAGAATGAATATTAGTCAGAAAGCGATCGCAGCCATTTTTCAGGGGTTCTCCTGGGACAAAATCTATTCTTTCCTCCTTATTTCCCTGGGGAACAAATCTTTTCCCTTCTCGCTCCAAGTAACCATGTTTGAGAGTCAGAGGTGATTCCTCAGACATTTCATCAAATATCAAACTGCCTTTACTGCCAACTAAACACAACTTGCGCTGTTTGTCCGGGTTGAACCAACACAAATGAAGAACAACTTCCACCCTATGGGCATAAGTTAAAGTCACCCAAACCACATCCGCCAATCCCGGTTGTAACCAACTATTTCCTTGAGCGGAAACTTCTCTAGGAGTTTGTCCCAACCAACAATTAAAAATAGCAAGATCGTGAATAGCTAAATCCCACAAAGCATCCACATCTTGACGCACTGGTCCCAGATGAGTGCGACTGGCGTAACCGTAGCGCAGTTGTCCCAAGGTTTCTTGCTGCACTATTTCTTGCCCTTTTAATACTGCCGGATTAAATAAATAGGTGTGGTCCACAAATAATTGACGTTGTTGTTTAATTGCCAGATTAGTTAATTCCCAACCTTCTTTTGGGTCCAAAGTGAGAGGCTTTTCTGCCCAAACGTGATAACCTAAATTTAAAGCATCTTTAATGAGAGTATAGTGGGTAGAAGCAGGAGTAGCAATAACCACCGCTTCAATCCCTTCTACCTGACGTACTGACTGCCAATCAGTTGCTAAGATTAGATCGGAATTATTTTGGCACAACTGTTGATGGCAATAATCTAAACGAGAGCGATCGCCATCCACAATTGCAATAATTTTAGCTAAGGGATGTTCATTAAAATTGCGGACTAAATGAACTCCCCACCGTCCCACTCCCACAATAACAATACCAATTTCCATGTGATTTCAAGAAACAATAAATCATCAACAACAACCCACAGCCAACGTCAGAAAAATATCAGTATTCATCTGCGTTCATCTGCGTTCATCTGTGGTTCAAATAAGCTTCCTTAGCTGCTGCTTGTTCTGCTGCTTTTTTAGAACGTCCCCTACCCTTTCCTAAACATTTATCTTGCAACCAAACTTCCGCACTAAACCGTTCCTCTTCCATTTTACCCCCAAACTGATTATCTATCACCCGATATTCTGGCAAGATTTTATATTCCGCCTGAGTCCATTCTTGTAGAGCATCTTTATAATTATAAAGAGCGGGGTCTTTAAGAATTTCTTCCCCTTTATCTAGTAAAATTGGAGTTAGCCAACTGGCAATTAAATCCATGTTTTTCGTACTGAGATAAAGGGATCCTAACAATGCCTCAAAAGCATCTGCCAGCAAAGATATTTCACCGGCTTTATTAATACCACCATTTTGATTATTAAAGAGGAGATAGCGCTCCAAACCGTAACTGGCAGCAAATTCTGCTAAAATGCGATCGCTCACCAAAATAGAGCGAACTGCGGAAAATTGTCCTACTGGGGCATGGGGATAAGTGGCTAATAATACCTCAGCGGTTAAAAGTCGCACTACAGAATCCCCAACAAATTCTAATTGTTCGTTATTAGATTCTCTGGAAATGCTATGATGGGTAAGAGCTAAATCTAACAAAGACCAATCAATGGACTCTGTAATACTTAAACCTAATTTTTGGACTAATTGTTGGAGTTGTTTTTTCCTTCTAGGGTCTTTCATTTTTTAACCGCAGATAAACACAGATAAACACAGATAAAGATAGATATTTTGTTGACTTGAATGAGAAAATTGAACTATCAGCCTCACTACAAACCCAATCAACTCATTTGCGGTTCCGGACCTACCGCAGTAGTTACGGGATGGACGGTGAAACAGTCGGTAGCGAAACATTTAGCTCCCTCAGAATATGCGGTCATTGGCAATCTTTACAGTCCTACCAGAGGCATTAGTCCCTTAATCCGCAATTTAATCGCCAATCCCCACATACGCTTCCTGGTTATTTTAAATGCTACTAAGGAAGATGGCAACGCTGGAGCATGTGCTTGTTTATTGGACTTGTTGCGTCACGGTGTTGTCAAGGGCAACAGCGATACAGGCAAAGATTGTTGGGTAGTTCGTTCTTCTATTACAGGGTATCTGGATTGGGAGATTGAAGAACAAGCAATTGCTCAATTACGTCAAGCTGTAATTTGGGAAGAAGCAAAATCTATTAAAGAAGCAGTTAATTTAATTAAAGCTTACGCTAAACAAGAGCCAGTGAAACCTTGGGGAGAACCTTTAATCTTTCCCCAACCGGAAATAGTAGCAACTACTTTACCTGGGGAGCGCTACGGACATCGTATTCAAGGCAAAACCATTGCGGAAACTTGGGTAAAAATCCTCCATCGCATCAAAACCACTGGCACTATTAGACCCACTGCCTACGACGGGAAATGGCAAGAATTAATTGATTTAATGGCAGTTGTCACCGCCGAACCGGAAGAATTTTATTTCCCAGAACCCAACTTTCTGCCCATTAACCGTCAATTTTTAGGAGAATATATCAGTCAAATTTTAGATGACGCGCCCCCACAAGAAGGAGTCAAATACACTTACGGACAGAGATTACGTTCTTGGTTTGGCAAAGACCAAATAGAACAAGGAATTAATAAATTAGCTGGGGATTTTGACTCCGCTCGCGCTGTCATGTCATTATGGGATGTACAAGATTACGAAGCAAATGATAGTCCTCCCTGTCTCAATCATATCTGGTTGAGAATAGTTAATGGCGAACTTTCTTTAACCGCTACCTTTCGCAGTAATGACATGTTTTCCGCATGGCCTGCCAATGCCATGGGATTGAGAGGGTTACAACAACATATCCATAGTAAAATTGTAGCTAGAGGTAATGCTCAATTAACCATGGGGCCTTTAATTATAATCAGTCAAAGCGCCCATATTTACGACGATACTTGGGAACATGCTGACCGAGTAATTGCTACAGAATATCAGAAAATATGTCGTCAAAGAGAATATGGAGATAAAAGTGGAAGTTTTGCCATTTACCTTCAAGAAGAGAGAATCATGATAGAGCATTTAACTCCCGGTTCTGGAGAAGTAATTAATTGTTACTCGGGAAAGTCAGCCCAGAAACTTTATCAACAAATAGCTGCAGATTGTCCCAGTTTAGAAGTAGAACATGCTCTTTATTTGGGAACGGAGTTGCAAAAAGCAGAAATAGCCTTGTATAATAAAGGAGGTTGTATTTATCAACAAGACAAACCATTAAAATTTGATTAATCTAATCCTAGAATTATAATGACCATTCAAGCAAATATTATTCTCAAAAGAACAATTAAAAATAAAACTCAACAATTCAGAAGAGTTCAAGGAATTCAAAAAAAACCGGGTAATAAATATAAACTACTTTTGGCCCTACTTGATTATTATACTATTATTGATTGGCTGCTTAAGCATATCTTTATTTGCAAATTTTTTGCTTCCCCAAGATTGGTATGATACAGCAACTGCAATAGCAGATAAGGTATCATATATATTGGCGACTGCATTTTTTGTGCAATTGACAAATGATATTCGTAGATCCTAAAATATAAAGCGAAAAATATTGAATTGAGACAAAAATGAAACTGAAAATTCACAAACTAGATAACTTCGCCATTATACCAGAATATCAACATATAAGCGATTCTGGACTGGACCTAGTTTCCATAGAAGACGTAGAAATCAATCCCGGAGACAGTAGGTTAATACATACTGGAATTTCCGTAGAATTACCCCAAGGAACAGAAGCTCAGATCCGACCTCGAAGCGGACTAGCTCTCAAACATCAAATTACAGTCTTAAATACTCCTGGCACAATTGATGAAGGATATCGAGGAGAAATAGGAGTTATTTTAATCAATCATGGTAAGAATATATTTAATGTCACTAAAGGAATGAAAATTGCTCAAATGGTAATTACTCCAGTTATTAGAGTGAAAGTTGAAGAAGTGGATGAATTAAGCCAGACATCCCGAGGAAATGGTGGTTTTGGTTCCACAGGAATTACTATTAATGCGTAGTAGTAAAAACAAATGTATACTAGATTGGTGATTTAGAAACTAGTTTATTAATTAACACTATAAGATGACTATTCAAGAATTAACTACTCAACTCTCAAACTTAACCCCTACTGAAAAGGTGGAAATTATTGCAATACTATCCAAAAGTCTCAATCAAAAATGGCGAGGAATTACCAAACATCCAAAAGTTTGGAATAATGCAGCTTGCCTTGAAGGTACTCAAATTCCTGTTTGGGTGTTAATTGGTGCAAGTCGTTCAGGAATCAGCGAGTCGGAACTGTTGGCAAAATACTCCATTCTTTGTGCAAGGGATTTGGTGAATGCTTGGACCTATGCACAAGTACATTCAGAAGAAATTGACTTTGCCATTCAAGAAAATCAAGAATCCTACGATTGTTTGTTGGAAACAGCAGAGCTTCTTTCTATTCCAGGTCTACAAGAAAGTCTGAAGGATTCTATGGAACAGGTTGAAAGAGGAGAAACCTATGAGTTGAACCAAGTATTTGGAGATTTGAGGACAGCCCAGAGGGCTATCCCACGGTTAATTAAAATGCTAACGTATTCAGCACTGTATCCGGGAATAATCATGATTTTACTGTTAATATCCAAGTTTTAGAAAGAAACCCGGAATAAACCCTAGGTACGGTATAATGTTTTTAATCGCTATTTTTAGGTTAAAGGTCAGCACCCCGCGCCCTCAGCAGCGGGGCTTCGTGCCCTAAAGCCAAAGCTAGCTGACCAGTCTAAGTTCTCTTTATGGGAACTACGTTATCGGCAAGTGTTAAAGTTCCTACCCTGGGATGCGTGCCAGTCCCAGGCTCTAGAACCGAGTCGTTAAACAGCTCTACTCCGGGTAAGGCAGTGCGGCTTGGATAGTACCGACCGATAACATTGACGAGGCCAACTT
>JH610914.1 GCA_000252485.1 Prochloron didemni P4-Papua_New_Guinea
CCCGAGAGGTATCATGAATTGGAGAAACTACATTCACTCAAACCCCAATGTTCTACTAGGTAAGCCAGTAGTCAAGGGTACTCGTTTATCGGTTGAGTTCATTTTGGGCTTGTTTGCTGTTGGTTGGACAGAACAACAGATATTAGAGAGTTATCCAACATTGAGTAAGGAATCAATCCGGGCAATATTTGCTTTTGCGGTTGAGTGCATGCAAGATGAGTTCCTATACACGTTAGCACCAATGGCTGAGGCAAGTTAGTGAGATTTTTAGCTAAGGTATCGATACAATTAAATATTGTAAATTAAAATGCTAACGTATTCAGCCAAGAAACCGGGTTTCTATCATGACTTGACTGTTAATATCAAAATTTTGGAAAGAAACCCGGTTTCTCATCCAAGGTATTGAACGTTTTCAACATTAAACACTTCTGCAATCCTACAACATGAAAAGATTTTTAATTTGGCTAATTAAAGGATATCGAATTTTTATTTCTCCTTTATTTCCTCCCAGTTGTCGCTTTCAACCCACTTGTTCTGAATATGCTTTAATAGCAATGACAAAGTTTGGTACTTTCAAAGGTAGTGGGTTGACTTTTAAAAGATTGTTGCGCTGTCATCCTTTTCACCCAGGAGGTTACGACCCAGTACCAGGAGTTTCCACCTTAGATTACAAGTCTTTATCGGAGGTAATTAAAGATTTAGAACTAAGGAGAAAAGCAGCTCAAATAAAAGATAATGATTTAGAAAAATAGCGTTGATTATAGCGCTACGCGCAATTTTGAATTCGACGGTCGGGAGCTATCCACTGTCAACTATATTGACTACATCAATCAGCAAGATCGATTAGCCATTTAATAAACAAAATAGTTACAATAGTAGAAGCAATACCCAAAACAAAGATACTCACCATGATCCATTTTCTGGCTCTAGGAGATAAGTTAGAATTAGTTCCCGATAGACTGGGGGATGAATTAGCAGTATCATAGTTTTGTCCATAAAGCAAGGCATTTAATGCTTCCGTAGCGTTAGAATAGCGATCGCGCCAATCGTAACTCACCATTCTACTCAAAACTGCCCCCAAACCATTGCTAACCATTGCTAAATCTTGCCATTGAATTTCCCCAGTTTCACTTCTGGGAAAACCTCCCCCATAACGAGGATCTGGATGTACTCCTGTCAATGCTTGAATCGCAATTATTCCCACAGCATAAATATCGCTACTATATTGGGCTTCTCCGTTGATTTGTTCGCTGGGAAGATATGCAGGACTGCCAGCAACTAAACTAATGCTATTGCCAGGATTAATTACAGGAGCAATGGCTTGAAAATCAATCAAAACTAATTTTCCATCTTCTTCCCTCCGGACAATATTCTCGGGTTTCAAATCCCGATAAACTAATCCTCGACTGTGAATAAATTCTAATACTTCTAACAAGTACGACAGGATTCTAACCACTGTTGACTCTCCCAACTTTTGTCCGGGAATCAGTTTTTCTGCCAAACTAATGCCCGCAATATATTCTCGCACTAAATAGTACAATCCTTCCTCTGTGGAATAAGCCATTAACTCGGGAATTTGTGAATGTTTTCCTAGACTAGCTAAAGTCTCTGCTTCCCTTTGCAACTGTTGCTTTCCTTGGAGGAATAAATCCGCACTAGTAGGAGATAATAATTTGAGAATACATTGAGGTTTTCCCGGTAGCTTGGTGTCTAGGGCCACATAAGTCCGCAACAACTCATTTTCTTGTAAAATTCTGCTAATCTGGTAGCGGGAATCTATTAGTTGTCTCTTGGTTAAGAAATTAGATTTGGGCATTGGTTGTTGGTTGTTTGTTGTTGGTTGTTGGTTGTTGGTTGTTGGTTGTTGGTTGTGTGTTGTTGATTTATAAAATACAAATTTAAATATACTATTTTTTTCCGTTCAACACAATTATAATATAGTAGTCGAAGGGCACCGCAAGCTGTATAACTATCAACTGTCCACTATCAACTGTCCACTGCTATATTGATTTATTTGGTGCGATCGCATAAGCAACATGGTGGGCAATGCCCACTCTACAGAAACATCAAGGATGATTATCCAATAACAAACAACCAACAACAAATAACAAACAACAAAATCAACGTTCTCGGGGCAATAATTGTTGAAAAGCTTCCGGGATAAATTCCTCCACCAAGCTTTCCAATTTTTGATAATAACGCTGATAGAAAACTCCCACCCCAATAATAGCAATTCCTAAAGCAGAAAGAGCAAAAGGAAAGAGCAAAGAATTGGCAAACACTTCATAAGCCAGATAACTAATATAACTAAATACCCCAATAGATCCAAACACCATGAAAGTTCGCCGCTTCAACACAACCGATAAAAACATCAATCCTAAATTAATTAAACAATAGATAAACCGGTCCCATTCATTACCACCTCCCGATAAAGTCAATCCAAACCAAAAAGAGAGCAACCCAAAAAGATAGAGCCAATAAGCATAGTCTCCGCGACTTCTTTTAGTCCGCAAGTCTACTAAATAAGCTACCACCAAACAAGCAATGCCGAACCAAAGAGAAACTAATAACCGCTGGTGCCAATTGAAGTTATTTTCCCCATATAATAAAGGTGTAATATCCATAGACATATACCAAAGAGAAAAGGCAATGGGTGCAGTAAGAAAAGGAAACCGCACGCACCGCAATGCCACTAACCCAGCAATAACCGTTCCCAACTCCATTAAAAACCAACTACCTTTGATCCAAACATGGAAGTCCTGATAAACCCCCGGATCTCCTTGGAGCCAAAACCCAGTCCAACGCTGCAACCCATAAATAGCCAGGGGAGTCATGCAAACTGCTATAACAAACAATAAGCCTCCGGGTACAATTAACCTTTGTCGGAAATAAAGAGTTCGCCCCGCTATAACGAAACAGAAACTATAAATCAGGGCAATAGTAAAAATACCCGCGCCGCCGAATGATTCCCAAGCTAGAGTAATAAACCAAGCCATTGCAGAAATCACAATCAGAGCGCCAAAATAATAGGCTACATTGGCGAAATCAAAACGAGGGCGACGATCTTCTGCAAGGGATGCAAGGGAAGATTCTACCTGACGCTTCTCTAAAGCCTGCCAAAGGCACTCCCCTTGGTCGAAAGAAATAATCCCCTCCCTAACTGCCCAGTCAAAATCCTCTTTTTCTACTTTCATCTGAGATACTGCCTCCCATTAGCAATAATTCTTCATCCATGGTCTTATAAAAGAATGGATTAAAATCTAGAGCAGTGACAGTTCTCCAATTGTCCTTAGTATAACGAGTCTTATTGATTTCCTCAATTAATTTTCTCATTATTTCCCCCAAAATCGTTATCAGTCTGCCACGGAAGTTTTACAAGACCAAGATAAGCTTGACTCCCAACCGACAATTACATCCCAGCGATCGCCGCCATAGGAATTCCCTTAATCCTGATTCTTTTTTTTATAACTATAACCATTCCCTTTATCAAAATGAGAAAAATTGAACAGTTGAAAACTTGAAAATTTGAGCATCAAGAAAACTTTATCATAAAAACATCTCAAAGCTGCAGTTTCTTTGAGTATTATGAAAACAGAAGCTCAAGAAAGAAGAATAATCAAAATGAATTGGATGTGCGACGGCGTGCCAAAAAATGGCAAAGAATACCCCCATTGCTCCGGTTCTCACGAACCCCATCTAAATACCGGTCCAAACTGCACCGTTTGTAACTTGCCCTTCCAGGCAATGCAGCCCAAGCAGTTTGGCATTGTCAAAGCCGAAATTACCAAATATGACATAGCCCCCCTTTACACTCCTCAACCTAGATCTTCCACTTATCAACCTCAACCTCAACCTCAACCTGAATATAGACGTACTCGCAAACCTCAATACCGCTATAAAACTAGCGGTTCTGCACCTAAATGGCAAAAAAATATTCTCGCTATACTAGGAGTGCTTATTTTATTAGGGCTTGGCGGATCCATTGTCTACCGAAAGATAGAACCGACACTGAGATCAACTCAATCTGAACATCCCAGGGGTTTTATTAGTAGTAAAGCTACCTATCCGGAACTTATTAGTCAGGGAGAAAAAATCCTCTTAGGATCTAACCCAGCTAAAAAAGCAGCTGCAAAAGCTTTTAGTAAGCAAAAATGGCAAGAGGCGATCGCCAAATATCAACAAGCCGCCGACACCAACCCCAGGGATCCGGAAGGAAAAATCTATCTCTATAATGCCAAAGCCAAAAGCACAAGGCAACCCCTTAACCATCGCCGTCGCCGTCCCCATCTCTCAATCTCCCCAGTCAGCGGCAGAAATACTGCGGGGAGTTGCCAGCCATCAAGAAGAATTTCACCAGTCGCCGCCACCAAATGGCAGACTTTTAGAAGTAGTCATTGTCGATTATGCAGATCCCTTCACAACTTCCGCCCTAGGGTCAGATTTACTCAAAGCAAAAAGCATTCTCGGTGTCATTGGACATGGGATCGATCCCGGCAGCCAACAAGCCTTGCGCACCTATCGTGCATGGCGTTTAGCCGCAATTTCTCCCCTTACCATCAGCGTTATCAACGCTGATGGTAAATCTTTTTTACGCACCATACCATTAGATGAAAAGACAGATCGGTTGCTGGAAGATTATTTGACAGCAGCAGCTAATTCCCTCGTTCAATATGCTAAAAATCGTTATTCTCCCGTTTCCGCAGTTATTTTCTACAACTCAGATCGGGATTACAGTCGTCAACTAAAAGAAAAATTGGTTCAAGCACTTGCCGAATCTAAACAAGAGTTAGTAGCAGAAGTAGATATCACTTTTCAAGGCAATGTGGGACCGGAAATGATGAAAGCCAAAAACAAGGGGGCCAAAACCATATTTTTGGCTCTGAGCAAAAATAAAATGAACCAAGCCCTCAGGATCCTAAGAACCAATGATAATTCCTTACCCGTGCTGGGGGGAGACGATCTCTACTCTAGGGAACTGCTGGTAAGAGGTTCTGATGCCGTTGCCGGCACGGTACTGGCAGTTCCCTGGAGTTTTAAGTCTGACGATTCTTTTGCCCAAAATGCGCTGAAGAATTGGAAAGAAAGGATTACTTGGCGTACCGCTACGGCCTACGATGCCACTAAAGCTCTCACAGATACTATTAGGAAATATCCCAAGCGGGAATCCATCTTTAGCCTTCTCAATCAGGGGGTTCCTATTGGCGAGACCAAGACCAATTTTAGTGTTTTTCGCTCAGTACCGTTGGTTCAAGCGGTACTGAGCGATGGAGCGGACGGTTCCCAATATCAATTTGAAGCCATTCAGTAACGGTTATAACCCACATTCATACAAAAAGGATTTAGCTCAGAGCATTCGCAGGCAAACAGGCCCCAATCTGATAATCAGGCGATTTATTCATCAACCTTTCCCAATTGCTTAACTAGATGAGCTAGTTCTGGTAGGACCAGCTCGTTCATAGCTAATCGAACTCCATTGACAGATCCTGGCAAGGAAAAAACGAGTTTGCCAGAATAAACACCAGCAACTGCTCTAGAAGCCATGGCTCTCGAGCCAATTTCCTGGTAACTCAGAAAGCGAAATAACTCCCCAAATCCGGGCAAAGTTTTTTCCAGTAAAGGTGAAACTGTATCGTAGGTTGTATCTCTGGTCCCAATGCCAGTACCACCATTAAAAATGATCACATCTAAATCCGAGCGATCGCCCAATTGAACTAATTGCTCTTTAATTTCGCTTGGCTCGTCCCGGACGATTCTATAGACTAGAACATGATCGCCCGCTTGAGTAAGCAACTCCTGAATCACCTTGCCACTGCCATCGGTTTCTACAGTACGAGTATCGCTGATAGTAATTACCCCACAATTAACAGCGATCGCTTTCTCATCTGGGTGGGGAGTTGATTTCATCGGCAGATCTATCTCTTCGCTAGAAGCCCACACTATACATCAGTTAGTGTGGGAGTATATCACGACTTAGACAATTCTAAACCTTGTTCTTTAGCATATCGTTCCATAAAGCGCATGAAGCGATCCCATTCATCAGAAGATCTCATAATCAGCTTTCCTTCCAATGAGTGAGGTTGTCCGTTAATGAACTTCGCCTTTACCTCCCTGGTCACAATTTCCCCTTCTTCATCCACCATGTACATGCCAGTAACGTTCTCAGTAACATCGTTTCCCAAAATTTCAGGGTATTCAAAATAAAAAGTTGCCGTCCCCGTTTGACCATCTTTAGAGCGAGTTAGTTTCACTTCAGGTGTTGTGGGTTCTACTATTCCCCTAGCAAACTGTATTTCAGCCATAATCTGCACTTTTGATTGTTACGAATTGTTATTTTTTTTATCATTGCACATTTTTGACCCCAAGGATTAGTTTTTCTTTGATAAAATAGTCTGAGGAATGGCACGAGCTATTCTCGCCAAAACAACTGCTTGGGCAGAACTGGTGATTGGTGAAGGTTAATCAAACCTTTGCTTTCAGGTGTTGAACTAATTGAGATAATTGTTGCTTATTAAAAGCATTAATTAAAGTTTCCGCTGCTGATTTTGGTTCTACCGTCACCATAATTTGAGGAAAAGATGCCTGAGCTAATTGTTGTAAACCAAAGCTCGGTCCTACTTGCCCTCCTTTATCTAGTTCTATGGCATCGCTGCCTAACTTTACTTCTTTAATTACCACTGGAGCAAGAGTGCCATAAGAATACTTTGGGTTACTTACTGCTTTGGCCGCAGTTTGCAGCAGTTTTTGCCAACCCGCCTGGTCTGGAGCCAGTTTCCCCAAAGTCTGGCACATTTGCTGAATTTGTTGGCGACTTTCCGGAGTGGCTGGCTGTTTAAATAGCTGCAACATTTGCTTCAAAGTTTGCTTAACCTGCTCTGAAAATCCTAACTTCGACTTTTCTGGCGATGGAGAAGAAGCAATTTGCGCCGCACCCTCTGGAATTTTACCACCATTAGCAACAATTTGGTCGAGATAATCCTGTAATTTAACAAAATTTGGTTCTGCTTGTTTGAAGATTGCCAATCCGTCCTCATCTTGAAGGCGATCATCACTTTGCAACTTGTCAATTAAATCTTGCAGCACGTCATAGCCAGCAAAAAATAAGGACTCCAAGTTTTGATCGACTTCCAGGTCCTGTTCCCTCAGAATTTTGAAAGAATCTTCTAGCTTGTGAGCAGTCTTTTGGATACTAGTATAACCCAGCATAGCTGCACCACCTTTAACCGAATGAGCAGCGCGAAACATTTCGTTAACTCTTTCCGAATCGTTTACGACAGTGGAAAGATCCAAGATTCCTTGTTCGAGAGTTTCCAAATGCTCCTTCGCTTCTTCAATAAAGTAACCTAGGATTCTCTCGGTTGCTTCAGCATTCACGATAGTTTTCCTCGCAATTAGCAGGTGTGAGATTTTTGTAAGACCAGTTTAACCTAGTGCAATTAAATTCTCCAGTAGATTCGGGCGGTCGCTCTGAGCGGCGCGAAGCGATCAGGAAGTGCCGCCAGATGAGTTAGGGCGATCCAGCAAAAATGCTCTCATCCCCACCGCTTTAGCTCCTTGGTAGTCTTCTTTACCACTGTCCCCCACGTGCCATGCTAACTGGGGACTGCAGCGGTGTTTTGCTAAAGCGGTCTGAAAAATTTCTGGATCTGGCTTGGCTGCACCAGTAGTTGATGCAATGGTAACGGAGGTAAAGAATTGTTTCAATTCTAATTTTTCCAGTAATATGTGGAGGCGGGTATCGAAATTGGAAATAATTCCTATTTCAACTTTCCTTGACTGCCAAGATTTTAAGGCTGGCAAGGTATCGGGGTAGATATACCAAGGTTTTGCAGTCGCAAAGTGGTGATAAAGTTGCTTAAAAAAAGCTGGAAAGTCTTGGAACTGTTCCAAAACACCAACTTGAGAGAAAGTAGAACGGGCGATCGCCTCCCACCATTTAAACTCCAGTTCAGGTATTTCCCACCGATACGCTCCGGGAAAAGCTAAGGGACTGCTACTTTTAAAACTGGCTCGAAAGGCTCTTTCTAAACTCTCGGGGGAGACATTCACCCCAACTAATCGAGCCATGGCACTGTAAATTTCTCCCACGCTCCCTTTAACACCAAATAACGTGCCCACGGCATCAAAAAAAATTACTTTCGGTTCCATATATAGCAGTTGATAGTGGATTTAGTAGGGTGCGTTCGTAACGCACCGCATCGACCGCAATACAAATACACAAGAATAGATTTGGTTCTAGATTGACAGAGAAAACTATTGCAGTTTTTACTTTTATCCCCTAGACTGTAAGAGT
>JH610915.1 GCA_000252485.1 Prochloron didemni P4-Papua_New_Guinea
TCTCTTGCAACTCCCGCTGACGAGCAAGAAACAAGTTCATTTCTTGTTCTATATTTTGCTGAAACTGTTGCTGACGAAGGCGATCGCTCTCTTGCAACTCCCGCTGACGAGCGACAAACAAGTTCATCTCTTGTTCCATATTTTGCTGAAACTGTTGCTGGGATTGGAGCATGCCCTCTTGCAACTCCTGCTGACGAGCGACAAACAAGTTCATCTCTTGTTCCATATTTTGCTGAAACTGTTGCTGGGATTGGAGCATGCCCTCTACAATCGTCTGCATTTCTTCAAACGTCATGATTGTTTATTTCCCTTTTAATTTCCATTTATCATTCTATCTCGTTCTGAGCGAATTGACTCTTATATTTATTATTAATTCAATTCCACATTCCGTATTTTCTTGATAACTTCTTGACTAAATAGTGAAATGTAGGGTGAATCAAACAACGAACAACCAACACTTCGACTACGCTCAGTGCAAGCAACCAACACTTCGACTACGCTCAGTGCAAGCAACCAACAACCAAGAAACCGGGTTTCTGACATTATTGTGGCAAAAGTACCTAAATTGGTCAAAGAAACCCGGTTTCTAACCCCAGCCATTGGTCTAAAATGGATGCGGTCAAAAACAGTTGAATTTTAAATTACTTTTGACCACACTCGTCTAAAATTGAGAAAATAAGATGGCGCGAGCGCACTCTACAAACTCAAAAAATAAATCAAACAACAAATAACTAGACAAGGTGGTGGGCAATGCCCACCCTACGAAAGGGGTGAATCAAACAACAAACAACCAACACTTCGACTACGCGGTCCCTGAGCGAAGTCGAAGGGCAGTGCAAGCAACCAACAACCAAAAGACACTAATATTGATTTTAATCATTGGTAATTGTTATAATTGTGATATGCGCAAAATCTTGATTAGTTTAGTTGTAGCCATGTCAGTAGCTGGCGGTGCATTTTGGTTCTACCCTCGGCAAGGAAAAACATCTGTGGACTCTCAACAATCAATAATTCCTCCTACTTACACCTATCGGATTGTAAATGTTTACCCCCACGACCAAAACGCATTTACCCAAGGTTTAGTTTATCACAATGGGGAATTATACGAAAGTACGGGATTGCGAGGTAAATCTTCTCTCCGACGAGTGGAGTTAACAACCGGTAAAGTGCTGCAAATACACAAGTTAAATTCTTCTTATTTCGGGGAAGGTATTGCTCTATATCAGGATAAGATTGTCCAACTAACTTGGAAGGCCGGTGTGGGTTTTGTTTACAATGGAGAGACTTTCGAGCAAATCAGTCAGTTTAAATATCCTACGGAAGGATGGGGGATTACTTACGATGGCCAGCGCTTGATTATGAGCGACGGTAGTGATACTCTCTACTTTTTAGATCCGGAAACTCTAGCAGAAATCGGCAGGATCCAAGTGGTAGATAGGGGGACTCCTATTGTTAGATTGAATGAGTTAGAATATATTAAAGGGGAAATTTTTGCTAATATCTGGCAAACCGATTTAATTGCTCGTATCTCTCCTGAAACTGGACAGGTAGTTGGTTGGATTGACTTAAAAGGACTGTTGGATCGGCCAGCAGTTATAGCTACAGGACATCGACCGGATGTCCTGAACGGTATTGCTTACGATGAGGAAGGCCATCGCCTTTTTGTCACGGGCAAATTGTGGCCTCAATTATTCGAGATAGAATTAGAACAAAATAAATAGCTCCCGACCGTCGAATTCAAAATTCAAAATTCAAAATTCAAAATTTAATTCGTGACGAACATCTGGGCTATTATGGCAGAAACTTTCTTGAGCCTTATCCCTCTTGGTTTTTAGCTTGTTGTCAATTTTCAGATTCGGTCGAGATATATCTATTCCTTTTCTGTCACTCTCCTTCCACTTTTCCTATTTGGTAATTATAGAACCTTTCTATATTTAGAGATATTAGGACTTACGCAAATAGCTCTCTTATTCCGGGTTTCTGACCTGGAGCAAACGGCTCAAATTAAGATTTTTTGTAGAGAAACCCGGTTTCTGTGTACACACTCTTAGGCAGCCCTGCGTACACACTCTTAGGCAGCCCTGCGTACACACTCTTAGGCAGCCCAGACTTGCCCAGAGGGTCGTCGAAGGGGGGCTACCCCACGGATCAATACAGATTCAGCCGGAAACAACTACTTTTGAGTACACGGATTCCCAACTACCTCATGGTGACGAACTCTTCCGCAGAACTGGGATGAATCCCCACCGTAGCGTCAAAATCTGATTTCTTCGCCCCCATTTTCACCGCGATCGCCACCCCTTGGATTATCTCAGCAGCATGTTCTCCCACCATATGAGCCCCTAACACCTTTTCCGTAGCCTGATGAACTACCAATTTCATCATAGTCTTCTCTTCCCCACCAGCTAAGGTATAGTACATGGGTCGGAACCGAGAGCGATACACTTTCACTCCATCTCCATATTGCTCCCGCGCCTCTGCTTCCGTTAAACCCACTGTAGCTGCTTCCGGGGTGGTAAAAATAGCAGTGGGAATGTTATCGTAAGCCATGACTCGGGATTGACCCCCAAACTGAGTATCTGCCAAAGCCCGACCCTCGTTAATAGCCACAGGAGTCAAATTCATTCTGTCAGTGCAATCTCCTACGGCAAAGATATGCTCTTGATTGGTGCGACTGTAGGCATCTACCGTGATCGCCCCATCCTTCACTTTAACTCCAGCCTTCTCCAAGCCCAAACCGTCCAAATTAGGTTTTCTCCCCGTAGCTGCCAAACTCACCGCATCCACCACCACTGTTTGCTCGGAATCTCCTTGGGCCCACACCTGCAACCCAGTGGCCTTCTTCTCAATGGCCAAAGACTTAGTATTAGTCAAAACCCGGATACCGTGACGTTCCATGGCCTCTTGGATTTCCCTGCGCAAATCCTCATCAAAACCCCGCAGAATCTTATCCCCGCGAATAATTTGGGTTACTTCCGTCCCCAAACCATGCATGATACAGGCAAATTCTACCCCGATGTAACCGCCTCCCAAAATAACCATCCGTTTGGGTTGTTGGGGCAGATTGAACATCTGGTCAGAAACTATTGCATGTTCGATACCGGGAATATTATCTGGTTTAACCGGAATCCCTCCCACCGCAATTAAAATCTTCTCTGCAGTAATTTCCCGTTCCCCAACAACTAGCCGATGGGGGTCCAGAAAGCGAGCGTAACCGGGAATCAGCTCCACATTGGCCTTATCCAACATGCGCTGATAGACACCATTGAGCCGTTCCACTTCCTTATTCACGGCCATGGTCAGCTTCTGCCAATCTAGAGTACTCTTTACAGGAGACCAACCGTAGCCTTGAGATTCTGAAAATTGGTCTGGGAAGCGAGAAGAGTACACCATGAGCTTTTTGGGAATACAACCCCGGTTGACGCAAGTCCCGCCTAAGGGTCCAGACTCCGCCACTCCCACTTTAACACCGTATTGCGCCGCCCGTCTAGCACAAGCAATGCCCCCAGAACCGCCGCCAATGACAAAGAAATCGAAATCATAGCTCATGATACCAATACCCATTCCATCAAAACTTTACTGTTATTGTAACTTGGTGGGTGAAGGGTCATATGGGATTTTCGGAAAGTTGTCTATGGTTGACTATTAGCTCTATCGATATAGTTATAGCAGTTAGCTTGCGGTGCCCTTCGACTACGCTCAGGGACCGCGGAGTCGAACTGCATCTATCGATGTAGGTTTTATGGCAAGTGTTGTCAACGGTTGGGATTTTCGGAAAGTTGTCTATGGTTGGCTATTAGCTCTATCGATATAGTTATAGCAGTTAGCGCTGGTGACTTTACAACAACTTAAGAATTAAATAACCACAGAGACGCAGAGGACACAGAGGAGAAAAGAGAGAATAGATAAAGTTTTTGTAAATAGCCCACCGCGAAGCGCTATAGATTGTAGGGTGGGCAATGCCCACCACAGCTTGCGGAGAGGGTCGTCGAACTGCATCTATCGATGTAGTTTTATAGAAAGGAAAAAAAGTTGTTATCAACCGTTGTCTCTATATGATTAGATTAAATCAAAATATAGCGCTTCGCTCCTAAAGTGTCAAAACATGCTACATTTTTTCTACAAAAGTGCTGGATCTGCTGCGTCACCTTTGTAGAAAGCGAAAGACACATTTTTCTGCACGAACTCTTAATTGTTCATTGTTTATTGTTCATTGGGAATTGCTATAGCTCTAACCATCTCCATGTTCAACCCATTAACCAAAATAACCAAATCCTTATCCTTCTGCTTGCTTCTCACACTGCAATTTTCATTTCCAGTTATTACTAAAGCAGAAGAACTCCCTTCTACTCCCTCATTATCTCTCTGTCGCCCTAACTTAGAAGAAGAAATAGAAGCAATTATCCAACAAACCGAATTAAGGCGATCGCGCTGGGGTATCCTGATCCAAACCCTCAACTCCCAAGAAACCATCTATGGTTTAGAGCCGGAAAGTTATTTCCTCCCCGCTTCCAATGCTAAACTATTCACCACCGCAGCAGCCTTATTAAAATTCGGTTCTCAGTGGCAAATTTCCACTCCAGTTTACGCCACTGGAACTGCTCCTCATTTAACTTCTCTTCATCTAGTAGGAAGGGGAGACCCCAGTATAACCACAACTCAATTAGAAGCATTAGTAGAGGAATTAAAAGCCAAAGGAATAACTAAAATTGACCGATTAATTGTGGAAGATAGTTATTTCCCTGAAGGGGGAATCAATCCCACCTGGGAATGGGAAGATCTCCATTATTATTGGGGAACCTCAGTCAATAGTTTAATCCTCAACGAAAACGCCGTCATTCTCACTATTTTACCGACAGAATTAGGAGAAACCGTCAAATTACAATGGTCCGATTCCATTGCTGCCAGACAGTGGCAAATAGAAAATAAGGCCGTAACCGCTGCAGAAGAAACTCCCTATAACGTAACTATTCAGCCCAATTTTACCCAACCATTGCTAGAAATTGAAGGAGAATTAGCCATTGATTCCAAGCCAGATATTTGGGCTTTATCAGTTCCCGACCCAGGCCGTTATTTCCTCAACTCTTTCCGTCGTCAGTTATTGCAAGCAGGAATTGAAGTTAGTTCAGCAAAATTAATTAAAAATGAGTCAAACCATTGGGAAACCGAATTAACTGCCATTGAATCTCCTGCTCTAGCTGAATTGTTAGACAAAACCAATCAAGAAAGCAACAATTTATATGCGGAAAGTTTATTCCAACTAGTAGGAGGAGCTGAAGGAGTCAAAGAAGTGTTAACTGAATTAGGAGTAGACCCGGGCACCTATCATTTAGCCGACGGTTCCGGTTTATCTCGCCGTCACTTAATTAGTCCGGAAGCTATTGTTTCAACTTTGAGTTTAATGGCTGCAACTGCGGAAGCAGAAATTTATCGTGCCAGCCTACCCGTTGCTGGAGAAAGCGGCACTTTCAAGAGCAGATTTCTTAATACTACCGTAGCGGGAAATTTGCGAGCCAAAACCGGTACTTTAACTGGAGTTTCTGCCCTTTCTGGCTACTTAGAAATACCCGGTCAAGAACCCTTAGTCTTGAGTATCTTAGTCAATCAGTCTCAACAGTCAGTGAGGAATTTAAGAAAAGCAATAGACAATATTGTAGTATTATTATCGCGTTTAAATAGTAATTGTTGATTATTGTAGAATAGATTTCAACTACTAGAATAGCTTTGTAGGGTGCGTTCTCAACGCACCGAAACTCATGCAAAAAACAAGATATTTGATGTTTATCCTCTTATATAACGATTTGAAGTTAAATTCTAATGTAGAAAAAAACACGTGTTGTTGATTATTGTAGAATAGATTTCAACTACTAGAATAGCTTTGTAGGGTGCGTTCTCAACGCACCGAAACTCATGCAAAAAACAAGATATTTGATGTTTATCCTCTTATATAACGATTTGAAGTTAAATTCTAATGTAGAAAAAAACACGTGTTGCGAAGCAGATCCCGGAGGTATCGCCGGTGCGTTACGAACGCACCCTACACGGGATTTAGTAGAATAGATTTCAGCTGGTAGAATAGACCGCCCAACAAAACTAATCTGCTGTTGGGTAAAGGGCCTCAACCCAACCTACAATCTCTTTTGTCTAATTTAATTCAATTAAATTTAATAGATTTTACGTTCTTTTCTAGAGTTAGATGTACAAAAATAGCCATATTTTTTCAAACTTTGAGAACCAAAGCGATAGACAGCGCCATATCCAATCCTAATCACCCAAGGTTGAGCATCTGGGTATTGCTCGTAAAGTCCATCTGTTGCTTCAATAGTAGTTTCCGCAACTTCAAAAGCCCCTGTTTCAATATCGATCGCCACAATTTTCCCAAGATTACCGGCTTCAACCAGGTGACGTACTTGAGTTTGGTAGATGTGATTGCCACGTCGGGCAAATTCTTCTTTACTATAACGGGGTTGTCTAACTACCATGAATTTAACCTTTTTGCTTTTTTTCTAAATAGGCAGTATATTTTTACTATTATATTTTATAACAGATGGTAGTCCATTGGGGTAGCTTTTCCCTCTTTAATTTCCTGTTTAGCTTGTTTGGCAGCAGCAACAAGCTTCCATTGAGTTCGATTAAATGAATTATTCCATCGAATCTCATCTTGTAACTCATCGATATATTCTCGTAAATGTTCTACAATAGATTCTTGTACCTCAATAGGTAAAGACTCCATCATTTTCACCACGGTAGCAATAGCTGCTGATGACATTATGTTTAACTCCTAAAGTAATCCATCTCTGTTAATCTAACACAAAAAGTTGACCAGCAATTAAGATAGAACCAGTGCAATTGGTAGGGATATCTTCCCCACCCATCTTCATCTAATATGAAATCAGAAAAAGAATGCTACAGATGCGATAAAAGTTCGAGAGCTTTTACGGATAGGGCAACGCTTATAGCGTTTCTTGGACTCATGAGGTACACCTATAAACCTGCGGACTGCTTCAAAACCTAAAACTCTGTACCTCACCGGTATGAGAAATGCTATATATGTTAAAAGTCCCCCTTTGGTAAGGGGGATTTAGGGGGATAGTCCTCTTCAGATTTGATATAATATCTCTAAAAAGAATTAGCAGTTTTTAACTTAGGAAAGGCTGACTGAATTTTTTTGAGACTATCCAGGGCTTTCCGATAATTGGTCCAATCTTCCCGATCGCCAAACTTAGTTGCTGCATTTCTTGAAGTCTATTTCAGATCTATACATCATAGCAATAAATAGTTATCCTCTCTTCTCTCTCTTCCCTCTGCGCCCTCTGTGTCTCTGCGGTTTTTATTCCCTATGATAGATTTGGCGAACCAGAGCAAGTTGCTCGTACCCGAGCCTAACGAGCGATCGCTTAGATTTAATAAAATCTAGCGCAGCATCAACAGTTTGGCAACGACCGAGATAAAACAACACAACAGCAGCAAACAGACCGGTACGACCCCTACCTTCAGCACAATGAATGTAAATATTTCCTGACATATTAGCCACCTGTTTTCCCCAGCGCCTTAGTTCTTCCGCTGAGGGAACAAAACCATCCAGTATTGGAAATGAATAATAGGACAATAAACGCAAAGTTTTGGGTTCGTTAAACTCGCAAGTTAGATCGATAACACAATCTATCTTATTCGGGAGTTCGTGAGACAAAAGTCGGCGACCGATGAATATATTTTCAGTGAGTTGGTTATATGCAGGTTCTCTCTTGATAATCTTTATCAAACGAATAATATACCATAAAGACCACAAATATAAGAGATAAGGAAACAGCAACAGCACATTTATTGGGGATAGAAGACCTCTGGATGATTTGCCGTAGACCCGCGCTCCCAAGTAAAAATATGCCAGGGCAACTGTAGCGAAGCTGAGAGAGGGCCACAGTAACATCAGAAACCCGCCTCTATTAATTCCAGCAACCGTTACCAGAAATAAAGCTACAAGAGCGAAAATAATGCCATATTTCATTGCTATAGCAGTTGATAGTTGATAGTTGATAGTTGATAGTTACAGAGCAACCAGTTGGTTGCTCTCACTCAATACTGAACAGGTTCATAAGCCGATATATAATGTACCTCACAAGTCTAAGAAATGCTAGATCTAAGATTAGTGTACCTCATAAGTCTAAAAAATGCTAGATCTAAGATTTAGACTAATTAGGTTCCATGATTGTGGTATAGTTTTAGATGAAAAATGAAACTGAGTTGTAGATGGCAAGTTTTTGGTCAGTTACAAGTAAAAATTAGGTTTATTGATAATTATTCATTCAAATGAGTTTATTCTTAGACAAAATCGCTATAGCAATTAGTTTCCTTGCCTTTCTGCTCCTGTTTACAGGAATTGGTATTTACTCCAGTACTCGCAAGCAAAATACCACAGAAGATTATCTCCTGGCCAGCCGCAGCGTCAATTACTGGCTCACAGCCCTTTCAGCCTTCGCCTCAGCTCACAGCGGCGCAATGTTCACCGCCACCATTGCCTATTCCTACGAAATAGGTATTTCCTCAATCTGGTTGCCCGTAGGCTGGATTGTGGGAGATGCTCTGGCCTGGTTGTTAGTTTACAAACCATTGCGAGTAGCCTCAGAGGAAAGCTCCTCGGAAACCATCGGTTCTTTCCTCGCTAACAACCAAAAGGAAAATCGTTCCATTGCCATGCTATCTGCCCTGGTTACTCTAGCTTTCCTCGGCACTTATGCTGCCGCTCAACTAGTAGCTGGTGGCAAAGCACTGCACGTTCTCTTTGGCTGGGACTACGCTGGGGGCATTATTCTCGGTGCCACCCTCGTGGTTATCTATTGTTTCTCCGGTGGTATCCGGGCTTCCATCTGGACTGATGCAGCACAATCCTTAGTGATGATGTTGGCAATGATTGGACTGTTAATTATATCTATTGTAGCCTGCGGTGGATTGGAGGGACTGTGGAGCCAACTAGAAACCATCGATCCCGGGTTGGTAGATCTGTCTCCGTCTAATCTCAAATTTGGTCCGTTTGTCTTTGCCTTGGGCTGGCTGGCATCGGGGTTAGCGGTGTTGGGTCAACCTCATATTGTGGTGCGAGCAATGGCGATCGACTCCGCGGAAAATATCGGTTTGTCTCGCAACCTTTACTTGTTCTCTTACACTATTTTCTCCGCAGCCGCCATTGGGGTGGGACTCACTGCACGGGTGTTGATGCCCCAACTGATAGCATCTGGCAGGGACACGGAGTTGGCACTTCCCCTACTGTCCATAGAACTGTTGCCAGCGGTGTTGGTGGGAGTTATTTTAGCCGGACTATTTTCGGCGGTTATTTCCACTGCAGACTCCCAACTTCTGTCCTGTTCCGCAGCCTTAACCCAAGATTTGTTTCCGAAAGCCTCAAAATCTTACAATTGGGCCAAGGTGGGAACTCTGACCGCCACAGCCGTAATTTTAGCGATCGCTTTGGGGGGAAATCAAGATGTCTTTACTTTAGCTAATTTAGGTTGGTCTACCCTCGGTTCCAGTTTAGGACCTCTTTTGGTAGTGCGAGCTTTCCGTTTACCCATCAATAAGATAACGGCGATGGCCATGATGGTAGCGGGAGTTGTTGTGCCTCTAATCTGGCGATTTGGACTTAAATGGTCGGATAATGTTGTTGAAACTCTTCCAGGAATAGTAGCTACAATCTTAATTTATCTGATTTATCGGCTATTTTTTAGTGGCCAGATAGTTGATAGTTGATAGTTGATAGTTGATAGTTGACAGTTGATAGTTATACTGCGCATCCTTGGTTGCTCTGATATCATAGTAAACACTAAAAGGGCGAGTATATATAGCATTTCTCATACTTGTGAGGTCATCAGAAATAGGTGCAGAAGCAGTCCGCAGGTTTATAGTTGTACATATTGAGGGAGAGAAACGCTATAGTTAACTCTATTGTAGGTTGGGTTGAGGTCACGAAACCCTTCGGCGACCCTCTGGGCAGCGCCCAACAAGCCAAAAGATTTGATGTTGGGTTTCGCTATCGGCGATCGCCCGAGTATTGATGAAATATTTTTCACACAAATCCACTGCTACGTATTTATTAAACTTAGAAACTGCTTCCAGAAATGGAAAAGTCTTACCTAAAAATGCTTTTTCAGTTCCAGGTGCTTATCTTATTTACAATAAGATAATATGAAGTCTGAAAAAGAATGCTACAGATAGAATAGTACTTCTAAGTTATTTGCATATCTATTAGTAGCTTTATTCTGAAAGTCCCCCTTTGATAAGGGGGATTTAGGGGGATAGTCCCCATTTGTAGCAAACATTTTCTTATTTGATAAAATCTGAAAAAGCCACAAAATTGGTGTTGGGTTTTGCTATCGCTCAACCCAACCTACAATTATAGCGCTTCGCTCCTAAAGTGTCGTTACATGCTACATTTTTTCTACAAAAGTGCTGCATCTCCTGCATCACCTTTGTACAAAACGTGCAGGGGCATTTTTCTGCACGAACTCTTAATTGTTAATTGTTAATTGTTAATTGTTAATTGTTAATTGTTAATTGTTCATTGTTAATTGTTCATTGCTCATTGCTCTAAACAATTGTTTCTTTACTACGGTTGGCTGCCATATTGGCAATTTCGCGATCGACAAAAAAGATTCCCTGTCCTTCCGTACCAATCAGTTTGATTTTATCAAGAATACTTTTGAATAAAAATTCTTCCTGGTGTTGTTCCGCCACATACCATTGGAGAAACTGAAGGGTAGCATAGTCTGGTTCCGTATTGGCTAAATGCACTAGGTCATTAATTTTGCTGGTGACGATTTGTTCGTGTTCATAGATTTTCTCAAACATTTCCGTCAAAGAACTAAAATCCTTTGGTGGTGCTTCCATCCCGCTAATAGTTGCTAATCCCCCTGTTTCTTGTAGGTAGCTGAGTAAACGACGCATATGCATCATTTCCTCATGATACTTCTCGGGCAAAGGTCAACCGCCCCCCACCCCCCTGTT
>JH610916.1 GCA_000252485.1 Prochloron didemni P4-Papua_New_Guinea
CGATGGATAGCTTGGCAATATTTATAGCTAATTCCTGACACCTTCCCCTTCGCCGCAGCAATATCAAAGGAACCAGTTTTTCTCGTTGCTATCCTACCCATGTAAGTTCCGATTTTTTTGCCTTTAGTCACAACAGCTCTTACAATATCTCCTGTCTGAAAACCTTTGTGAATCTTTTTTAGAGAGCAATGAAGCCTTGGGAACCCAAATTTGTCCGTTCTACAAATTTGTCTGGTTCCATGCCCCTTAGCTGTTATCAATAAGGGCTGATAATCTTCAATGTATAACGTATCAACTTTACCAACATTTGCAGCATCCAGCCAATGAGTTTTTGGTAAGTTTTGGCGGCAACGGTTGTATTTAGTTAAACCTCCTGAACCCACTTCAACTGGTAGTCCAATTAATTTCAGTTCGTCGTGCAACTTCCACCGAGTTGCATTGACTGCTGCTGCATCTGCCAATGGCTTTTTAGCTTGAGACAAAATACGCTTCAGGATGCTCGGTTTCCTTGAAAGAAACTGTTCTATTTCAAGATTTCCTTTAGCTTGATTGCAATCATGGCAAGCAATGGCTAAATTAGAGACCCTGTCAGTACCACCTTTGGACTTTGGCTTAATATGTTCAATTTCTAATCGTGTATTATCTGCCCCACAATAGGCACAAGTTCTATTCCATTTCTCTAAAAGATATTCCCGTAGTTCATAACCATATAAAGTCCCTTGTTGGTATTCAATCCCAGAGACTTCAGGGTTTAGCATTTTTTGAGTATCAAACCTAACTAGTTCTTGCGAAATACCGGTTACTGGGCAAAATCTAATTAGTTTGTTGACCCAAGTCAAAATATTATGAACCCGCGACATTAGACTGGGAGGCAACCAACCTTTGGGGCGAGTCCTGTTAAGAAATCTGGGCTGACGATAACGAGTTTTGCGGTTACGACGGGAGCGCCTAAGCTGTCTCCTAGATGTCAAAGCTTCCTTAATTTGAAAGCCTCTATGGGTTAGTTCCGCCCCCCAAATAACTCTATCACCTTGAACAATAGCAAGCCCTGTTGTTTTAGCCCCTGGGTCTATTTTTAGCTGATGGTCATGAGTGGAGCAATTTTCTGCCTCTAAGTCTTTGATGATGATGGTAAATGGATATCTTCTAAGCACTTTAGCCCTTCCTGATTTTAGCAACTTTCTTGCTTTAGCAGGATGGCATGGGTCTAGTGGTTTTCGGTTTTTATCTAAGACAAATACACGCATAATTGTGATTACTCCTATTGCTAGGGTTAGGTTCGCTTCGTCAATGTTTTAAGAGCTTTTTAGGCTTATAGCACTGTCTTACCCTTCGTAGAACTGTTTAACCATAAGCGACAGAGCCATGAACTAGCGACGCATTCGTGGGTGTCGTGACTCAAAAAACGTAGTCCACTAATGGACTTAGACTGGTCAGCTATCCTAGGAGGGAGGCACGAAGCCCCGCCTCTTCAGAGCGGGGTGCTGACCGGCATGTTGACTCAAGAAAGTGGCACAGCCATCAAGAGATTTATAGGCACACCAAGAACTCATTTGCAAATAGAGATGGGAAGAATAAATCTCTAAGTTGATTTGTTGATTAAGGCGATCAATAGTTTGTTGAGATAACATGGTTTGTTCTTTCTTACTGGTAAATTCTAAACGCGCGTTAAATCCTTCCTTTCTAGCAATTGACAAAGGAGTAGCCAATCTACTTACTCTAAATATTCCAATTCTTTGGTTTTCTTGATGGGAATCTTCACCTTTTCTAATTCTGGCAACTCTAGCAATTGTCTCTGTCTTTCCTTCCCCTGGGAAGTAAGTGCCGGTAAAGGTTCTTGTTGTTCCAACCAGAAACTAGCTACTGGTAGGGTATGCTCTAAGTCTTCCAACAACCGAGGAATGACCATGACGGCGTTCAATTCCCCAATTAATTCTGCTTGGTGCATTCCCGCTTCAATTGCTACTGCCACGTTAGCCACGGAACCGCGAATAATTGCGGTACACAAACCATCCCCAATCTTTTCATAAGAGGCTAACTGAACGTCGGCAGATTTGAGCATGGAATCAGCGGCTCCCACCATTGCGGGAAACCCCCGAGTTTCTAAAAGGCCGATGCTGCGGTTGCTGAGACGACTGTAACCTTGTTGGTGCTGGGCTAGTTCTGCCAAATGACTCCCAATGGGAAATACTGCTTCTAAATTAGGCATGGGACGGGGAATGACTAATTTAGAAATTAATTGACCGAATTGTTCTGCGGTTTTCGCTCCCTCTTCCACT
The DNA here is from genome assembly GCA_000252485.1 of Prochloron didemni P4-Papua_New_Guinea. Classification (GTDB taxonomy): domain Bacteria; phylum Cyanobacteriota; class Cyanobacteriia; order Cyanobacteriales; family Prochloraceae; genus Prochloron; species Prochloron didemni. The sequence continues at coordinate 2,280 of JH610916.1, forward strand.
GCCAAACGAACATCGGCAGTTTTGCCTCGAACTACGGCAGTACAATGACCGCTACCAATTTTCTCATATCCTACCATGGTGACTTCGGCAGACTTGAGCATCATATCCGCAGTACCCACAATAGCCGGGAAACTCTTGGTGGCCACTAAACCCAAGGCACTATCTGCCATTTTGTATTGTTTATACTTTGGCTGTTGGGATGGGGATGTGTTTAGTTCTAATCTAGACATTATATAGCAGTTGATAGTTGAGAGTTGATAGTTGACAGTTAATACAGCAACCTGACAGTTGCTCTCTTCTATAGCAATGGTCCTGGTGATTGCTATATTAGAAATTCCTCTAAGAATAAATAGAGTGGTGGTAGTTGATAGAGTTAATATCCAGTTTAAAGGGAAAAATAAATTCATGCTTAAGAATCTTGGATTGTTTGTTCCCAAGGTCAAGAAAATGACAGAGGACTTATAATATTTATTCTCTCGCTGGGTTGGCGATTAAATACCCACTACAGATCTATAGGGTTTCTTAGACTCATGAGGTACACCTATAAACCTGCGGACTGCTTCTCTATCTGTTTCTCTGTACCTCACAAGTAGGAGAAATGCTATATGTACTGGACCATGAGCCTGTTTACTATTTCTATTTCGGATGAGTGATCGCTAGGTTGCTGTATAACTATCAACTGTCCACTATCAACTGTCCACTATCAACTGTCAACTGCTATATCAACACCTATGACTGAAGATAAACCTCAACTCTCGGAAGAAGAAGCCTCTGAATTAATGCGCCAGCTCCTGCATAAGGAGGGTAATTGGGTACAATGGGGCAAGACTTGCCAGCAATTGCAAAAAGCAGGCTACAATCCCCAAACTATATTTGAACAGACGGGTTTTCAAGGCAGCCAGCAAAACTTGATTATTGTGGCTGCTCAAGTATACGACAGCATTGCTAAGGCGGGAGCTTCTCCAGAACTGCTATCCTATTGCCAAGGCCCGGTGAGTGACGTTTTATATGAATTTCGCATTCTCAACGAACAGAAACGAGCTGCTGCTGCTGAGTTAGCGAAAGAGAAAAGATTGGAAGTAGATGATGCTAAAGATGTAGCTAGAGCAATACAGGATTTTTCTCGATTGTCTCAATTACCAGCAGGTTTTATCAACCATCCTGGGGACGCGATCGCCTATCAATGTTGGCACAGAGCAAGACAAAAGAAGGATTTGCAAGACCGTTCTCGTCTCATTGCGCGGGGATTGAAATTCGCCCATTCCGTTACAGCGAGAGAGCAAATAGAGAAGCTTCTAAGCGATTTTACCGTAGTCTCAGCTCGTACTGCCCCTTTGATGCCTTTGTATCGATTGGAACAGGAAGAAGAACTAGCGAGAAATATACCTTTAGCAGGAACTTTACCTTTAAAGGGAGAAGATTTCGAGTCAGTTGTTTCTTTGGAGATCAAAGAACCTTTCCGTATAGTTAATTATAGCGGCAATGGAGCTGTTATACCTCTTCCAGGCTGGCAAGCGATTTTGAAAGCAGAAGACCCTATCGCTATATTATGCCAGAGCGATTTGCTTCCCCAGGAACTTTCCGGTCCACCAGAAGAAGTTTTGTTGGTGGTGGATAGAAAATCCCGCCAATGGAACGTAAATAGTTACTTTTTGGTAGAACGGGAAGGAGAATTACAATTGGAGTGGTTTGAAGAATCTCCTAGTGTAAATATTCTCGGTCAACTAATTCTTATCCTGCGACCCAAAAGAATTTTAGACGAAAATAACATCACTGAACCTTGGCAAATGGACGATTAAACCAATGAACAATGAACAATGAACAATGAACAATGAACAATGACCAATTAATAATTCTTCAATTATAATCGTAGTATAGATTGAGATTATCCCGTGGGTTGAGAAACCGGGTTTCTTTCCCAAGTTTCACATTAAATCTTTAAAATAATAGGAAAAACCCGGTTTCTGGGCTGAAATCATTCACTATTGTATCTGTAGCAAACATTTTCAGATTTGATATTACCGTCCGCTTCGCGGTGCGCAAGATAATTATCCCCTAGGGTGTGTTAGAGCTTGTTTATAAAGCAAGTATTAAATACCTGTTTAATTCTCATTATTTCTTATTCCTTTCTTTTAGATAGTTGTATTGTTCTTCAACACGTTCACGACATTTCCTAATAACTGCTTCCGCTCTTTCTACTTCCCAATCAAAATTGTTACTAGCGTATTCAATGTTAGCTTTTAGAGACTGCTGTATTAGTTGTTTTAGTTCATCAATTCTAGCAGGCTTCCTAACTCCTCTACTAACAGGTAAGGAAGCACCGATTGCAATTTTATCCCTAGGAATCCAAGATGAAACTTGCTCTTTAATGGCCTGCATCTCTCGCCTACGAGTTGAACTGTCCATGGAACATTCCTTCATATCCTGTTTATTGATATAAAGCGCTAGCTTACGGCCATTAGAAAAGCCAGATTCTGAATCCCATCTCTTCTGACTATTATAGATACGCTCAACTAGTTCTAATTCCGGTCTATAAAGTTGTCCAGTGGCGATGTAAATAACTAATTCACTGCGTTTTAGCTTCTCCCAGACAAAAAAGCTAAAATCGGTATCATCCATCAAACCAGGTGTATCCTGCAATTGATATCCACCAATATAGCTAATCTCAGCAGCTTCTGTTGTAGTCCCATGTTCAGCACCAACTTTACAAGCTGGATATCCCACCAGTGCATTGATTGTACTGGACTTGCCTGCTCCAGTAGCACCTACAAATGCGATCGTTTTAGTGGGGGTGGGAACACTCTCTTTATAGGTTGAGGTTGAAGAATTGTAACTTTGTCTTCTAATTTCTTCTTTAATTTTTTCAGCAGCAATTCCAACACCAATGAGAATATAGGGTATAAATGGAAACATGGGTCAATTCAGTGTTAAAGTAACAACATTTCGATTCCAGACATTTAGTTTCTATCCCCCTAAATCCCCCTTGTCAAAGGGGGACTTTGGGACTTTGGGACTTTGGGACTTTGCTCCCTCCTTTGAGAAGAACGCTTAGTTTTTTAGTAGGGTGGGCATTGCCCACCACAGCTTGCGGTGCCCTTCGACTACGCGGTCACAGAGGGTCGCCGAAGTGCAGGGACCGCGGAGTCGAACTGCATCTATCGCTATGGTCAAAAGCAGTCTCTAAGCAATTCAATTCTCATTATTTCTTATTCCTTTTTTTTAGAGAGTGGTATTCTTCCACAGGTTCACGACATTTTGCTCTTATATCTTATTGACTTAATCAAATCTTCAGAACGCCTTGCTGGATCTAGGAGGTTCATTACTTGACCCCACGTCCCAATGTTTTCATACATTCGCTCAAGAAGTTTTGGTAATTCCTGACGAACGATCTCATCTCGATCGCGATCGAAAAGCTGTGCGCTACCATAAACAATATCTTCTGGGGAATTGACGAACTTGCCCATTTTTTCCCAAATTCGAGTTTGGATAGTTTCAATATCCTTTTTAGTTCGAGTTGCTTCGACTATATCCCATTTGTTCACAAAAACAATCTTGGGTGCATCTGGCTGTTTCTGATGAATGAGATTGAAAAGTTCCAACTCCGGTCCGTATGGCTCTCCTTGGATAACAAAAATGTGTCCGTGAGCCTTATTTGCTTCCTCAATAGCAATATCTTGCTGAACCTGATTGCCTAAAATACCAGGCACATCCACAATTCGCCAACTATCCTTTTCGTAAGGTTGTGGCGCTTGAGTTAAGTCATGCTCAATGCCCACTTCTGCTAGATCCGCACCCACTAGTGAATTGGCGATGGCTGATTTGCCAACAGAAGTATTGCCGAACAAAGCAACGTAAATATAGCTATTTTTGAGCCGTTGTATAAGTTCCTGGATATCTTTAATTTCCATCCGAATTTTATCTTTTTCCGATGGCTTGAGTTTTTTACCAATTTGCTCCAAAATTCTTTCTAGTGCTTGCTTTAGCTCAGTTTTAAGCTCAGTCATTTCATCAAAGATTTGCTTATTGCTCCTATTTCTTGTGGTATTCATTCCTTTTGAAAAATTTTGAATTGGATAAAATGAAAAATGATTGTTGCAAATAGTTTCTATCCCCCTAAATCCCCCTTGTCAAAGGGGGACTTTGGAACTTTGAGACTTTGGGATTTTGCTCCCCCCAATGACCACGGGGGACTTTGGGACTTTGGGATTTTGCTCCCCCCAATGACCACGGGGGACTTTGAGACTTTGGGATTTTGCTCCCCCCCAATGACCACAGGGGACTTTGCTCCCCCCTTTCTTTTCCCCCAGTGGGGGGGACCAAGGGGGG
>JH610917.1 GCA_000252485.1 Prochloron didemni P4-Papua_New_Guinea
ATTGCAGTTACCATCCCAATCCAAAGGCTTGGTGTTTCAGTAGCTTCACTGAATGGTACAGCTCCTGTAAATGCAGATACCAAGGCACAGACAGTAATAACTTTCCTGGCAAGTTTCTCTCTAACTTTAAAGATTTTCTCTCTAATTGACTGGCTCAAATCCTCAGAACGCTTTGCTGGATCTAGGATGTTTATCATTTGACCCAGCGTCCCAGGGTTTTCATACATTCGTTCAAGAAGTTTTGGTAATTCCTGACGAACCTTTTCATCTCGATCGCGATCGAAAAGCTGTGCGCTACCATAAACAATATCTTCTGGGGAATTGACGAACTTTCCCATTTTTTCCGAAATTTTGGTTTGGAGAATTTTAATATCTTTTTTAGGGTTGTTTCCTTCGACTATATCCCATTTGTTCACAAAAACAATCTTGGGTGCATCTGGCTGTTTCTGATGAATGAGATTGAAAAGTTCCAACTCCGGTCCGTATGGCTCTCCTTGGATAACAAAAATGTGTCCGTGAGCCTTATTTGCTTCCTCAATAGCAATATCTTGCTGAACCTGCTCGCCTAAAATACCAGGCACATCCACAATTCGCCAACTATCCTTTTCGTAAGCTTCTGGCGTTTTAGTTAAGTCATTCTCAATGCCCACTTCTGCTAGATCCGCACCCACTAGTGAATTGGCGATGGCTGATTTGCCAACAGAAGTATTGCCGAACAAAGCAACGTAAACATACCCACTCTTGAGGCGTTTTATAAGTTCCTGGGTCTCTTTAATTTCCTGCCGAATTTCATCTTTTTCCTCTGGCTTGAGTTTGTTGCCAATTTGCTCCATCATTTCTTCTAGTGCTTCCTTTAGCTCAGTTTGAAGCTTAGTCATTTCATCAAACATTGGCGTATTAATCTTATTTGTTGTGATATTCATTATCTTGTCTCTTGTTTTTCCTAATCTTATTCGGTTATTCTTTTACCGTTCTATTACTTTGACTCTCGATCTGACAACCCCTAACAATGGGATTTAGGGGGAGATTTCCCAACCGTCTCACTTCTGAATAAATGGAAAAAAGTGGGATTTTGTGCCAAAAAATGGGAAAATGTGTTACAATTTGAATTAGGACCATCAAGAACTCAAATCTCATCTATAGCGCTTCGCGCTGGTGTCGTTACACGCTACATTTTTGATACAAAAGTGCTGCATCTGCTGCATCACCTTTGTACAAAGCGAAAGGGGCATTTTTCTGCTATTCCTCTTAATTGTTAATTGTTAATTGTTCATTGCTCATTGCTATAAAATCTATGGAGATTCAAGAAGCCTTAAAGTGGACGGATGACCTAGTTTTTGCTAAGACAGGAAAGCATCTCGACTCTCTACAGCAAGCAGTTTTGAAAGGTGTATGGGAATGTCGAGGATACAAAGAGATTGCAGATAACTACCACTGCAGTGCGGACCATATCAGAAAGACGGCTTTTGAATTATGGAAACTCCTCTCAGAGATTTTAGGAGAAAAAGTTAAAAAATCAAACGTTAGAGCTATTTTTGACAAAGTAGAATTTTCTAAGATTGCCAATTTAAGTTTTGGTGATGAACCAGTGAATATCATGGGATCCTTTAATTTCTGTGGAAAAGATGGTGGCTATCTCCAAGCAACAAACAATCCATCGCCTGACCCAAACTCAACTTCAAATATACCAAAACAACGCCACGACCTAAGGGAAGCACCGGAACCAGATATCCTTTACAACCGCACCTCAGAAATAACCACCCTAAAACGGTGGATACTAGAAGAAAAAATCCGCATCGTCACCATCTTTGGATTATCCGGTATAGGCAAAACTGTTGTTGCTAGAGAACTGGTAGAACAAATCCAAGATAACTTTGAATATATCCTCTGGCGCAACAGTACCGACACCCTAACCCTGCAATGTTTAAAAACCAACTTAATGGAGTTGTTTTCCAAAAATAGAGAAAGCAAATTTGACTCCCTAATAGACTATCTTAGAACCCATTCTTGTCTAATAGTTCTGGACGACTTCCAAGAACTATTCGCCGAGAGAAAATTAGCTGGTACTTATCTGCCAAACTGCGAAAATTACCGCAAGTTTTGGCAACAAATTGCCCGTTTGCCTCACAACAGTTGCTTCCTACTTCTCAGTTGGGAAAACCTCACAGAAATTGCTACCTTAGCATCGGAAAGTCGCCACTGTCGTACTTTACAACTTGGGGGTTTGGGAGAAGAAGGAGCAAAAATTTTCACTGATAAAGGCTTAAAAGATGAACAGCGATGGTGGGAACTGATAAAACTTTGCAACGGCAATCCTTCTTGGTTAAAGATAATCGCTTCTACTATCTTGGATTTATTTAACGGTAGCGTCCAAAGTTTCTTATCTTATCCCGCTTTATTTCCAGGAGACTTAGAATCAAAATTAGAGTCCCATTATCAAAGGTTATCGGAATCGGAGAAAATGGTAATGCTGTGGTTAGCTAACCAAAACGGAGCAGATATTTCCGATAAACCCGTAGAGTTAGCTTTATCGGAATATGATTTTCTCAAAGCAGTACATTCTTTGAGAAAAAGGGCAATGCTTGAAACAGTAACTGATCAGGTTGGGTCGCTGTTGGCAGTTCCAGCTTTATTTAAAGAGTATGTGAAAGATATAGCAGTTGACAGTTGATAGCTCCCGACCGTCGAATTCAAAATTCAAAATTCAAAAAGATGGCTATGACTAGGTTTCAGGCTTTATTAATGTCCTAACCTAAATGCGTAGTGCTACATAATATGAATTACGAAAATATTTGCGAAAAATAGTTTATCCCATGATAGTATAGATTGAGGTTATCCCGTAGGTTGAGAAACCGGGTTTCTTCCCAAAGTTTCAACATTAATCCTTAAAATAATAAGAGAAACCCGGTTTCTTGGCTGAAATCCAATCCACTAGAACATTTTTGTATCTGTAGCAAACATTTTCAGATTTGATATAAGAGAGTTATTTGCGTAAATATTACTTTATTTAAGTTATGGTAAAACTCTAGCTAATTAGTAGAGGGCGGGTTTGTGAGATTTTTTTCCCTTGTTACAGTAATTATAAATTTCAACCCGCCGTATTTAACTGATGGCATAAAACTTTTGCATCATTAACTTTGGCAAAACATGACTACTACAAAGCAAATAAAACAGAGTAAGCAGGATTTTTGCTACACTGGAACTAACTTTTTAGTAAGCTGTTGTATCAATTGGGAATCTACAGACTCCTGAGTTAAAGAATCTCGGTGTAAGACCAAAACTGGACAGATAGCAGAGCGAATTACCTTGTCGGCGACAGAACCGTGCAATAATCGACCCAAAATATTGCGTTTGTGAGAAGGTATGATAATTAAGTCCATAGCTTTGACTTGAGCGTATTTGACGATCTCCTCACAAGGGTTGCCCATCGCCACCTGAAAATGAATTCCTTCATATTCAGGTCCGGAAAAGCGATCGCGAAATTTCTTCTCAACGTAATCTTTGCGAGTATAGTCATTGATAGTTTGCCACATCAAGCCCGGTTCCCCAGGGTTGAGATGGGGTAATACATAGATAACGTGGAGTTGGGATGGATTGTCCAAAAATTCTAAAGTTAGCCTTTGTGCTTGAAAAGATTCTTCAGAAAAATCTATCGGTACAAGCAGGCGGTTATAAGAAAATAACATGGGATAATTCGAGATTCGCCTCCGAGCGCAGTTGATAAGACTCCCAACAAGCAAAATTCTTCTAGGAAGACCTAATTTAGATCTTCCTAGATTGAGTTTGTCTGATGCTTTTATTCTATTTAAGCTCAAAAATATTTTTCTTGAATTTTGATAATCTTCTCTTTAACTCTTGTGGAAAACTCCAATAATTTTGTGGAAAATCCTTCTTCTCTGTGGAGAACTTATAACAGTTGATAGCTTTTCAGTGACCAGTAATTAGTGACCAGTGACCAAGACCACAGTTTTTTTACTAGTGGTCACCTTTCTGTAATTTCAGAAACTTTTCAATCAATATAGGAGCGCACAACTGGACTACCCTCGGTGTGGCTCCGTACAATTACCAATTTAGATTGACAAAGACAAATTAGTTTTACGCTTGCATTGCCTTGACTAATTCTGCAGCTACCTCGGGACGAGAAAACTGTGGTGGTGGACATTCTCCTCGACGCAGCATTTCTCGCACCTTGGTTCCCGACAAATGAATCCGCTCTTCTTTGCTACTGGGACTGGTTTTAGTCGTGGCCATTTGCTCGGTGCGAGTACAGTAAAAAGCATGCTCGAACTTCATCGGCGTAATTCCTAATTCATCTGGCTCGAACTCATCAAAAATATGTTGGGCATCGTAAGTACCGTAGTAGTCCCCAACTCCTGCATGATCTCGACCCACAATAAAATGAGTGCAGCCATAATTCTTACGAATGAGAGCATGAAAAATAGCTTCCCGAGGTCCGGCGTAGCGCATTGCCGAAGGATTAATAGCCAAAATAACTCGGTCTTGAGGGAAATAGTGTTCCATCATAATTTCGTAACAGCGCATGCGAACATTTGCGGGGATATCGTCGCTTTTGGTGGCTCCTACCAAAGGATGTAAAAACAAACCATCCACAGTTTCTAAGGCGCATTTTTGAATATACTCGTGAGCCCGGTGGATCGGGTTGCGAGTCTGAAAACCAACTACTGTTTGCCAGCCTTTTTCCAGAAACATTGCCCTGGACTTTGCCGGGTCAATTTGATAAGGGGGAAAGAGAGGATGAGGATCTCTTTGCAACAACCATACCGGGCCTGCTAAATTAATCGGCTCTGAATCGTAAACTACCTTTACCCCTGGATGTTTTTCTTCATCAGTTCGGTAAACTTTAACTGCTTCGTGCTTTTTGTCATAGGAATATTTCTGGGTTAATTCCAATACGCCGACAAATTTACCTTGGGGGTTGTCCAGGCGAATGGAAATACCTTCTTGGAGTGGTTCTGCTACTTCTTCGCTTACGGACAGGGTAATGGGAATTGACCAGGCAGTGCCATTGGCCAAACGCATATTATCTACCACTGTTTCATAATCTTCTTTTTCCATAAAGCCATTTAGAGGACTAAATCCGCCAATGGCAATCATGACTAGATCGGAAACTGCCCGATCATCTAGGGTAATACGAGGTAAATTGTCTGCTTCAGCAAGAAATGCCTCCCGTTGTTCTGGACTGGCAATACGATTAATTAGTTGACCGCCGTGAGGCAAAATTTGCTTTTTTGTTGACATTAATTTGTTGTTGGTTGTTTGTTGTTGGTTGTTTGTTAATTGACAAGATAAGAACACCAATCGCTCCAACCTCCAGGATAAAGTTTACCTTGTTTGAGACCTACTAATTCCAAAGAAAAGAGATTGACACAGGCAGTTACGCCGGAACCACAATAAACAATAATTTCTTCTGCTTGCTCCCAATCAGACCAAAGCTTTTTTTGGCTTGAGATGGGTTCCAGGTAGCCATCTGCATTAGAAACTTTTTTCCAAGGGGAGTTAACTGCCTTGGGAATGCTACCTGCAATGGGATCGATGGGTTCTCGTTCTCCGAGATAGCGATCGCTATCTCGAGAATCCACTACCACTACATTAGCTAAATCTTTCTTCCTGTTAAGAACCTCTCTATCTACAATCCAATCCCCTCGTGTTTGAGGCGCAAACTGCCCCGATTTTGCCTTTGGTATGGAGATATCAATAGGATATCCGCCAGCCTGCCAACCGCGACCACCTCCATCCAGTAAAGCAACTTTATCATGACCCAGATAACGCAGCAGCCACCAGAGACGGGACGCAAAAGCAAAGCGGCTGTCATCGTAGGCAACTACAAGGGTTTTGCCGAAATTTACTCCCATAGCTGCTATTTTAGCCGCCAGGGTTGCCGGATCTGGCAAGGGATGACGACCTCCATGCTTTTCTACCTTTGCCGATAGGTCTAGATTTAAATCTAAATAATAAGCTGAGGGAATGTGACCCTCGACATATTGCTGTCGAAGCCATTCCGGTTCAGCCAAACTAAAGCGACAATCTACAACTACTACGTCAGGATTATTCAACTCTTTTGATAGCCACTGCACGGACACAATCGGTTTTTCCTCGCTCATCGCTCTAAACTCTCTACTTCTGCGTCATAATTTTTAACAATTAACAAGCAATTACGATTATCTCCCTGGCGAGTATAACTCAAGCGATCAGCAATTTTGTGTAGTATGATCACACCCCTACCCCCACCACTATCATTGTTTTGACCCTGGCAATAATATTCAATACAGGCTTGTAAATCAAAAGGAGGACCCCAGTCCCAAATGCGCAACTCCAATCTTCCCTCAAGAACAGCGATTTCGATTTCAATCTCCATGTCAGCAGGCAACTTTTCATGAGCATGGCGAACTGCATTGGTAAATCCTTCCACCAGTGCCAACTGACACTCCAACCAAACTTTTTTCGGGATTGAGGGTTGATTTATCCGGTCGAAGTGAACCAATACCTTGTCTAAGGATTTCAGGTTACTGGGGACTTTTAAATGAGTTTTGTGGAGGACTATCAACTGCTTTAAGCCTCTCTAATCGACTGTTTTGGCTTTTCTTTATCCCTTAGCCAATGGCTAAGGGATAAGGTTTTAACCATTTTAAATGGTTCACTATTTAGTTAACATCTTGTTTAATTATCTCATTGTAGCACAATAATAAAATCACTCCCTAAAATCTATATTTCGCCCATCGAGGCAACTAATTTATTCATATGATTAAATCCCAGCATACTTTTGAGATTGATATTAGGATTTTGATTATTGACGACGATCCAGCCATTCAGATTCTGCTCAAAAAAACCTTAGCTCGTCAAGGTTACGACATTAGTGTAGCTAGTGACGGTGAAGACGGTCTTGTTAAAGCCAAAGAAATTAAGCCTGCAATGGTGATTTGTGATTGGATGATGCCCAAAATGAATGGATTGGAGGTGTGCCGTCAAGTAAAAGCGATCACCGAACTTTCTACTACTTTTTTTATTTTACTCACTTCTCTAGACTCGGTGGAAGACAGAGTCAAAGGTTTGGATGCTGGTGCGGACGATTTTCTGTGCAAACCCATTGAAATGTATGAGCTGAAAGCTAGAGTTAGGGCTGGTTTGAGACTGCACCAACTCAGTCGCGACTTGGAAAAACAAAAACAATTGCTCGAAGCTGAATTAGCAGAAGCAGCTGAATATGTCAGTTCTATTCTCCCAGAACCCCTAACAACACAAACCACTACTATTGATGTTCGTTTCATTCCTTCCCTCCAACTTGGAGGAGATAGCTTTGATTATTATTGGCTGGACTCGGAAAATTTGGCTGTCTATTTACTGGATGTTTCCGGTCATGGTTTGCGTGCGGCCTTACCCTCTCTTTCCACAATCAATTTACTCCGTTCCCGCGGTCTAACTCAAGTGAATTACTATCGACCTAGTGAGGTATTAAGGGGTTTAAATGAAACCTTTCAAATGAATCAGCGCAATGATAAATATTTTACCATTTGGTATGGAGTTTATAACCTCAAAAACCAAGAGTTAATTTACGCTAGTGCCGGACATCCACCTGCTATCTTACTCTTTCGAGATGGGAGGGGCCGCATCAACAGCAAACAGTTGAAAACTCCTGGATTTCCAGTAGGTATGTTTCCCGATGCTGAATATACCGATGGTTACTGCCAAATTAATCTCCCCTCTCGCCTCTATATTTTTAGCGATGGGATTTACGAAATTACCCAGATAGATGGGCAAATCTGGGGTTTAGATAAGTTTGTCCAACTGCTTGAGGAATATTACGATCAACAACAGTCTAATTTAGACTTGCTTTTAAAACAGGTGCAGTTGCACAATCCTGAGAATTATTTTGATGACGATTTATCGATTATGAAACTTGATTTTAAATAATTAATTACAATTGATTATTATTCAATTTTTCTTCAAATTGTTCTCGGTTAGGGAAGATGTCAAATACTCGATCCATACTGGTTAATTCAAACAACATTTGAATCGGCTCGTTTATAGAACAAAGCAATAACTTGGCTCCAGCAGCGCGAACAGTTTTGAGGGAAAGCACTAAAGCTCCTAAACCGGAACTATCCATAAACGTGACATCTTGAAAATCAACCAAGATAATATAGGCATTGTTTTCCACACAAGCGTTAATATCTTTGCGAAATACGTCCGCTTTTGTCCCATCCAGAATTCCCACAGGCCGAATCACTTTGACAACAGTACTCATTAACTACAATACTAAATAAAGAAAAGCTGTATCTTTCAATTTTAACCTATCAATGTACCATGATGACGGATAAAATCTTAATTCTGGGGGGGGTCGGACGAATAGGTAGTCAGGTGGCGCGAGACCTTGCTACTCGAGTTAATGCAGCGATAGTTGTTACCGGTCGCCGCCACAATTACCTCAAGCAGGACGCAGAGTTTAATTCTCTTCAGTTTCTTCCTTTGGATTTAGCTGATTTAACCGGTTTGCGACGAGCTGTTGCTGATTCTAATTTGGTGATTCATTGTGCCGGTCCGTTTCACCATCGGGATGGTAGGGTTCTCAAGATTTGTATTGAAGAGGGAATCAACTATATCGATGTGAGCGATTGCTACCCTTTTTACCATCGTCTTCGTTCTTATCATGACTCTGCTATGGCTGCTGGGGTGACGGCTATAGTGAATACGGGGGTTTTTCCTGGGATTTCTAACAGTATGGTGCGACAGGGGATGGAATGCCTGGATGAGGCTGAAACGATTCGGATAAGTTATGCTGTGGCTGGGTCTGGGGGTGCTGGGCTGACGGTGATGCGTACCACTTTTTTGGGACTGAGAGAGGCTTTTCAAGCTTGGATTGATGGGCAATGGCAGCGGGTTTTGCCTTATAGCGATCACTCAAAGAGTGAGTTTTCCTCCACCACTAGGTTCTACTGGGGTTTACTGGTATGAGATGCCGGAAACTCATACTTTGAAAGAGTCTTTTCCCGTACAAACTGTTATTACCAAGTTTGGCTCGGTGCCGGATTTTTATAATTATCTGACCTGGGGCTGCGCTCGGTTTATGCCTTCCTCTTGGCTAGCCTCGAACAGGGCGATGGAGTTTTTGGCTCGTGTTAGCTATCAAATGACTGCTGTTACGGATAAATTTACTGGTGTTGGGGTGGCTATGCAGGTGGTTATAATTGGTTGGAGCCATGGGAAGAAGGTCAAATTTTGCTCCAGTATGGTTCGCGATAATACTGCTGTGGCTGCTGGTTGCGGTACTGGCAGTGTGGCTCAATTACTCTTAGAACATAAAATTAACCAGCCCGGTATTTGGCCTGTGGAAAAGGTAGTGCCGACGGATTTGTTCCTGCAAGGTGTGAAGAGTAGGGGGATTGAGATTGAACACCAGTTGGTTGATTGTCAGTGAAATCGGCTAGAATAAAGACTATAATAAATAAAGAGACAATTTATTTTTTTCTCAACCAGGTCATAAGGGAGGGGACAAATATTCTCTATCTTCTTTTTCTCCCAGCTTTAAATTCTTGCTGGTAAAAGTTGTTTGGTAAATGCTATAATTATTTTATAACCATTAAACTAAATCTAATTTTGATACATTAGAGATTGTAACTAATACATCTCTAAATTGAAGAAAATACTAGGTATTACTTTATTATGAATAAAGTCAAAAACCGTCTTTCTATTTTTGTGGACGGCAATAATATGTTCTACGCGCAACAAAAAAATAGTTGGTTTTTTGACCCTAGGCGCGTTTTAACCTATTTTACGAGAGATCCCAATCTAACTCTTGTCAATGCTTTTTGGTATACGGGATTAAAAGATGCTCAGGATCAGCGTGGTTTTCGCGATGCTTTAATCAGTCTGGGTTATACGGTACGAACGAAAATCTTAAAAGAGTATTATGACGATGCTTCCGGTCGTTACTCTCAAAAAGCTAATCTGGATATTGAAATTGTTGTAGATATGTTTAATACTGTAGACCAATATGATAAAGTAGTTTTGTTTAGCGGTGATGGAGATTTTGAACGGGCAATTGAACTTTTACGCTCGAAAAATACCCATATTACTGTGGTATCTACTGAGGGAATGATTGCTCGAGAATTGCGTAATGCTACTGACCGCTATATCGACTTAAATGATATTCGCGACCAAATTGAAAAAAATGATTATTAAAGGTTGAACTCAACTTTTAGTTTAGTGTAGTATAAGGAAAAATGAAGTGTAATTTCCCTCAAGGGAGCGGGAATCATTATGAATAACGGGTCAAAAGACAGAATTATCATTTTCGATACAACTCTGAGAGACGGCGAACAATCTCCAGGGGCAACTCTAAATGGAGAAGAAAAACTGAAGCTGGCCCGCTCCCTGGCAAGGCTGGGGGTAGATGTTATTGAGGCGGGTTTCCCCTACGCTAGTCCAGGGGATTTTGAGGCGGTGCAAAAAATTGCTGAGACAGTAGGTAAGGAAGGTGGTCCCACTATCTGCGGTTTGGCCAGAACGCGGAAGGAAGATATAAAAAGGGCTGCAGAGGCTCTGGAACCAGCTTTTTCACCCCGGATTCATACTTTTATCGCTACCAGCGATATTCATCTGGAATATAAGCTGAAAAAATCTAGGGCAGAAGTCTTGGAGATAGTTCCAGAAATGGTGGCTTATGCCAAATCTTTTGTGGAGGATGTGGAATTTTCTCCAGAAGATGCGGGACGGAGCGACCCGGAATTTCTCTATCAAGTGCTGGAAAGGGCGATCGCCGCTGGAGCAACTACGGTGAACATCCCGGACACGGTGGGTTATACCACTCCGAGCGAGTTCGGCGCTCTCATTGGCGGAATTAAGCAGAATGTCCCCAATATCGACCAAGCCATTATTTCGGTTCACGGTCACAACGATTTAGGTTTGGCGGTGGCTAATTTTCTGGAAGCAGTGAAAAATGGAGCCAGACAGCTAGAATGCACCATTAACGGTATTGGGGAAAGGGCAGGCAATGCAGCACTGGAAGAGTTGGTGATGGCTCTCCACGTTCGTCGTCAATATTTTAATCCTTTCTTGGGTCGTCCTCCAGAATCGACAGAACCTCTCACCAATATCAATACCCAACATATTTACAAGACTTCTCGGTTAGTGTCTAATTTGACCGGAATGCTGGTGCAACCCAATAAAGCCATTGTGGGGGCCAATGCTTTCGCTCACGAGTCCGGGATTCACCAAGATGGGGTATTGAAGCACAAACTCACTTACGAGATAATGGATGCCTCCTCAATTGGTTTGACGGATAACCAGATTGTTTTGGGTAAGCTATCCGGTCGCAATGCTTTGGGCACTCGCTTGAAGCAGTTGGGCTTTGAACTGTCGGAAAATGAGTTGAATAAGGCTTTTGTCCGCTTTAAGGAAGTTGCAGATAAGAAGAAGGAAATTAGCGATTGGGATTTGGAGGCCATCGTTAAGGATGAGATTCAGCAAGCACCTGAGTTGTATCGCTTGGAGTTGGTTCAGGTTACCGCAGGCGATCGCTCCCTCTCTACCGCTACGGTTACTCTTCGCACTCCAGAAGGAGAGGAGTTGACCGATGCGGCGATCGGCACTGGTCCTGTGGATGCTGTCTATAAGGCTATTAACCGGGTGACAAAAGTGGAAAATGAGTTGATTGAGTTTTCCGTTCAGTCGGTTACTGCTGGGATTGACGCGATGGGGGAAGTTACTATTCGCTTGCGTCATGAAGGCAAGGTTTATTCCGGTTGGGCGGCAAATACGGATATTATTGTTGCTTCCGCTCGCGCCTATGTTAGTGCTTTGAATCGCCTTTGTGGGGCTTTGTTGGAGAAGAAGAAGTCTGAGAAGGTTGCGGTGGCTTCTTAGTCATTATCTAATTTGTAGGGGCGCACAGCCTTCGACTGAGGGTCGCCGAAGTCAATGAGGCTTTGGAGTTCAATTTTCTTAAGCTTTTCTTTAGGTACAAAATATTTTTTCCATAGTAGTATCTTACAAAGACTGATAAGATTCCAAATAGACACCTCCAGAAAATGTTTTTCAAAAAAAGCGCTTTTAATCTGCTACATTTAACTAGTCGTACATTTTCTATTCCCATTAATCATCTTCCCAGCACTCTCAAAGAGGCAGTCACCTCAGCATATCTATGTATGAGGGCTATCGATCAGATAGAAGATCATCCTACTTTAGATAAAAAATTAAAAGTTAAACTTTTAAGTAAAATTAGTCTTGATTTACAGTCAGAAACAGATGAATCCCTTGCATTAGTTTTATCTACTGGACTGGAGCAATATCAAAATGATCTTGAAGAAGTCTCATTAAGAATTGGGGAATGGGCTTTACTTTCACCAACTTCAATTGCACCGCGAATCTGGGATGCCACATCTGCCATGGCTGAACGAATGGCTTTTTGGGTAGATAATGAATGGGCAATTTGCAACGAAAAAGATCTTAATAGATACACTTTTAGTGTAGCTGGTACAGTGGGATTACTTCTATCAGATTTGTGGTGTTGGTATGATGGTACTCAAACTGATCGAAGCAAAGCAGTTGGTTTTGGCAGAGGACTTCAATCTGTTAATATTTTGCGCAATTGTGCTGAAGATAGAGCTCGTGGAGTAGATTTTTTTCCCGATGGGTGGACGACTGAAGATATGCATGAATATGCTCGTAAAAATTTAGAAATTGCAAAAGCTTATAATAGCTCCTTACCTAAAGGTCCAATTTTAGATTTTTGCCAAATACCTTTAATATTAGCTGATCATACTTTGAATGCGCTATCTCAGGGAAAAAATAAACTTAGTCGTCGTGATGTAGAAAATTTGCTTAGTAAAGTTACACTTTCAAGTAAAATCTAATTTTCTTATAGATAAGAGTCTAGATATTAATTGTAAATTCAAAAACCTGAAAACCTGAAAGAAAATGAAAATCGATTACCAATCTGCACCAATCAAATCCTTTACTCTTGATTCTAATAGTAAGCTCAAAAAATTGCGCAAAGCTGGGTTTAACCCAAACTATTGGTATGCTTTTGAATATGAAAGAGCTGTCAAAAATAGAATTATCTAAATGTTTATTACTAATTTTATGGTGTCAATACTATAAAATTTATTGAGATACTTAATAGCAAATTAATCATGGGTGATTCACAGTCCTTGATTGTGGTTATAGATTTAATGATGAATTCAACCTATCATACGGATATAGCTATCGTAGGTGCAGGACCAATGGGTTGTGCTACGGCTTTAACCTTTGCGAAGAAAGGGGAAAACGTTGTCGTATTGGAGGCTAATCCTAATAACTCAAAAAAACTAGGTGGTGAATGGATTCATCCACTAGGGGTGCAAATATTGGAGCAGTTGGGGTTTGACTCAATCCGTTCAGTTGCATCAAAATACTCAAATGGAAAGGGATTTGTCATTTTTCCTGATGACGGCACGACTCCTATAAAGCTATTCTATCCTCAAAATCAATCAGGGTTAAGCTGCGAACATAGATTACTAGTGAAGATTTTAAGAGAAAGGGCACTATCTCATCCTAATGTGATGTTTATTCCATTTGCTCGAGTTATTGAAATAAACAAACAATGCTTGACTATTAACATGTATAATGATAGGAACATAAAGGTTTCTGCAAAACGTATAATCGGCGCTGACGGCCGAGCATCAATGGTGCGTAAAGCACTAAACAATTCTAAGATTTATTGCAATCAATCGGGCACTTCAAAGAAAGTAATCTCTTATATGGCAGGAATTTGTATATCAGATGTTGAACTTCCTTTTGAAGGATTTGGCCATCTTATTCTTGGAGGACCAGGGCCAATAACAATATATCGAATTGGGTCTAATCAAGTTAGAATTCTTCTCGATGTCCCAGTCCATAAATTTAAAGAATTAAAAGAAAAAACAACATATTTACGATATGCTTATAGTCCTTTCATACCGAAAGTATTGCTATCTTCGTTTGAAAAATCTCTTTCAACTCAAACTGTTGTTTGGTCTGCAAATCAAACTAGTAGTGGTAGTATTTATGGTAATGATAATTTAACTTTAGTTGGAGATGCCGCTGGTTTTCATCATCCTTTAACTGCTACTGGTATGACCCTAGGATTCAAGGATGTTGAATGTTTAGGGCGTTCTGAAAATTTTAAAACCTTTAAGCGCGAGCGTATAACTAATACTATTGTACCAGGACTGCTTGCTAGTCTACTCTATGGAGTTTTTGCTCAAAAGGATAAAGGAGCCTTAAGTATAAGACAATCAATATATAAAATGTGGCGAAATAATCCCACTGATTGCCATCAAACAATGCTTTTGCTATCAGGCTCTCAAACTCGTATAATTCCTTTCGCTCGTTCTTTCCTCAGGGTAATATGGATTGCCATTATTCAAACGTTAAATTTTACCTTTGCTAAAGGAGATTGGATTTATTTATTAGAGACATTTGGTTCTTTGATTGTATGGGTAAGATTATTTTTCAAACTTTGTTTCTCTCGTATCACTTTTCATAAAGTAGAAAGTTTTTATTTATATTGGAAATTTCTAAAACATCATCAATAGTACTTATTAAAGGAGATAAAATGAAAATTTTAGTTACTGGTGCTAGTGGTCACTTAGGTGGAAATCTAGTACGTCGTTTATTGAAAAATAATCAACTTGTAAAAGTATTATTACGTCCTGAAAGTAACAATGAAGCAGTTCAGAATTTAGATGTAGAGAAATATTATGGCGATCTCCGTAATGAAAATGCAGTTCTTGAAGCTATGCGAGGATGTGATCGTGTTTATCATTGTGGAGCGAAAATATCTACGCAAAATGGCAATTCTCGTTTCTTAAAAACACTCTATGACTGTAATGTAATAGGAACGATTCATATCCTGCGTGCTGCTCGTCAGTATGGCGTTTCTCGTGTTGTTGTCACTAGCTCTGACAGTGCGGTTGGTTACAATCCGCCTGATGTAGCAGATGAGAATTCTCCTGTCTATCCATTCTATCCATTTTTTCCATATGGAACGACTAAAGTTTGTGTTGAACATGAATGTCTTAAAGCATTTGCCGATGGTCTCGATGTTGTGATTGCAACCTGTTGTGCAATTGTTGGCCCAAAGAATATGTTGATTTAGACGAAGCTATTTCTCAGATCAATGCACGTCCAAAACCCTTAGCCCTCTATTTTTTCTCTCGATGCAAAATGAAGCAAGCTAAAGTAATAAAATCTACCTCATCAGGGAGTGTATGTCTAAACGATACTGTAATTCAGATAGCAGCCTGGAATCTTCCTTTTGGTGGAGTTGGTGATAGTGGTATAGGCTCTTATCATGGAAAGGCAACATTTGAAACTTTCTCGCATCGGAAAAGCATAGTTAAGCGATTCTTTTTTTTAGAGCATTTATTCACAACTCAGCGTTATCCCCCTTACGGTAATAAAATACAATTGATAAAGCAAATTATCCTAAGATAAGAATCTATTAAAGGCATTCCTAAAAAGGCAAGGATCTTATATACTGTTCGTAAATAATTATAAACGATGTATGATTTACAAAAGAAAATCAAAGAGCGCAAGCGACATATTGTTGTATAAACTCTGGGAATGTTACTCAACTGTTTCGTGAGTACAGGTAAAACAGCAAATGTGAATTATGCTGACCACAAAACTAAGCATTTTATCTATAAATTATCATGCTTTTTACTTGGAGGACCACCTATTGTCTACAATTTAGTTCTTACCAGTACAAATAATGATCAAGTAGAATTTAATTCAAACCAGATATTGAAATAGTCATCATAGATAATCAATGAGTATTAAGTCAGATAGAGCGAAATTCCAACAGTCAATGTTTGATGAAAACGACATTTTAAACACCCATGATGTGTTAGATGCTGGGATAAGATTTCTTTTATCAAATCAAGCTGCTGATGGGTCTTGGGAAGGCGAAGTTATTTGGTGCCCTGTTTTAACTGCTCAGTATACGATAATGTGCTATATTGTAGGGTTATGTATTCATAAAAAACGGAGAGAAGCAATACTCCGTCAATTTCAATCCACACGTTTACCTAATGGTTTGTGGGGATTACATGAAAAAGCAGAGCCATCTTTATTTGTCACAACACTAGTTTATGTATCATCACGTATTTTAGGTATTGGAAAAGATGAAGAACTGCTAATTAATGCATTTGAATTTATTCGAAATCTAGGTGGAGTTACTTCAATTCCTTCCTGGGGTAAATTTTGGTTATCAATGCTCAATCTTTATAAGTGGAATGGCTGCAATCCAGTTTTGCCAGAGACTTGGGCTCTTCCTAAATGTTTTTTTTTCCACCCTTCGTACTATTATTGCCATACCCGAGCAATCTATATGGGTATGGCATATATCTATGGTCAAAAATTTCAAGTTCCAGTTTCTCCTCTCATCGAAACTTTACGTACTGAGTTATATGAGATTGAATATCAATTAATCAATTTTGATAAAGCACGCACCAACCTCAGAAAAGAGGAGATATGTTCTCCTCCTAGTTTAAGACTTAAGATAATTTATCAACTTTGTATTTTTTATGAGAATTTTCACTTTGTAGATTTTCGGAAGCGTGTTCTCAACAAAATCATAGATCATATTCATTTTGAACTTAATACAACTAATTTTACCTGTATTTCCCCAGTTAGCGGGTTGCTCAATATGATTGCATTATGGTTGCACGAGCCAGACAATTTTTATTTTGAGAAGACTATAGAAAAACTTGAAGATTGGATGTGGGAAGACACACATAGTGGTCTCCGAATTGCAGGAGCACGTAGTGAAACTTGGGATACCTCTTTCGCTATTCAAGCATTACAACAAGCAGCAAAAGTACACATGGAGATTACCCCAAGAATTGAGCAAGGACAAAAATTTCTCGCTTCCCAACAGATTGTGAAAACGCTGGCAAATAATGACGAATTTTATCGTGGAGATTCTAAAGGAGGCTTTTGCTTCGCTGGTATTTGGCATGGTTGGCCAGTTAGTGATTGTACCGCTGAAGCTCTCTTAGCATTAATGAATCAATCATCAAAAATAATGACATCTGAAAGTCTCTTGAACGCGGTTAATTTTATAATTAGATGTCAGAATACAGATGGTGGTTTTGGAAGCTACGAGCGAAGAAGGATGGCTGCAACCCTAGATTGGATGAATCCAGCAGAAATTTTCTCTAACTCTATGACAGAATTATCATATATTGAATGTACTGCTTCCTGTGTTGCTGCACTTAGCGAATTCTGTAGACTATATCCAGAATTAGCAAACTCTTCTGTTTCCCAGTCAATAGAGCGGGCTAGATCTTGGCTAATAAAGAAACAATATTCAGATGGTTCTTGGCATGGCTTTTGGGGAGTAAACTTTATTTATGGAACAATGTTTGCGATTCATGGATTATTATCAGCAAACATACAACCATCCGCTCCAGTTATTCAGAAAGCATGTTCCTGGCTTGTGAGTAAACAGAAATCTGACGGTGGGTGGGGCGAGCATTTTCAAGGTTGCTTATCTAATTCTTATATTGAACACAATAAAAGTCAGGTAATACATACTTCATGGGCAATGATAGCCTTACTAAAGGCTTCATATCATCAATGGGAATCAATAGAAAAGGGTGCGCATTTTCTATTGACTATGCAGATGAAAAATGGAAGCTGGCCTAAACAAGATCCTGCAGGTGTATTTTTTAGCTCAGCATTACTTGATTACTCATTGTATCGTAGTTATTTTCCTGTTTGGGCAATGGGATTGTTTGAATCAAAGCGCCTTCAAAGAAAAGTAGAAAATGAGGTGTGATATCATGTCCTTTAGCAAGGACATGATATCACCTCAGATGTTGTCACAGGCAAGATGCCTGTGCCACGGTTTTTTTGATATTGCTGTAGTTAGGATTGAGATTTTCTTTTCTCTATTTCAGCTATTGTAACCCGCATTCCGCACTTCTTATTGTGGTATAAAATAATACAAAGTGGTAGTTGAATATAATTGTATTCTTAATAAATAAACTCTCCTTTTCTATTAATATAACGATATTGTTCTTCAATTATAACTTCTGCAATGCCAGCAGTAAAGTTTCCTGCAAAATCGAACTGAGGTTTAATTACTAACTGTCCCACTTTATTAATATAGCCCCACTTTTGCAAGATTTTTACCGCTGCTAGTCCTTCGGAAAATCCCAAGGTATACTCAAATTTAGGTTCTATAATAGTCAATCCCGTTTTATCAATGTAGCCCCATTTTTGCCCCGTTTGAATCAGTCTGAAAAGTTTGATTGGCATTAATACGGGGGCCAATCCTTCCGCAAAATCCAAAGCTTTATTAAATTGGGGTTGAATGATAAATGTTCCTTGGCGATCGAGATAACCCCATTTATTATTAATCTGAACTGCAGCAAGATTTTCAGCGAAGTCCCGACCGTCATCTCGAGGCGCAATTACCATTTTTCCTGTTTTATCTATGTAACCCCATTTGGAACCAGTTTTCACTCTTGCTAGTCCCTGAGAAAAGCTAAAAGCGCGGTCAAATTGAGGGGGAATAATTAGAGTTCCAGTGGGGTTTATATAGCCCCATTTATCGCTAATTCTCACCAGTGCTAATCCCTGCACGAAGTTTTGAGCTTCGTTAAATTGAGGTTCAATTACTATCTCTCCCTTGTCGTCGATATAACCCCATTTTGTCACTATTCCCAACCATTTACCGATTTTAACTGGCGCTCTTCCTTCAGCAAAATCCAAAGCTCCTTTAAACTGAGGAGCAATAATTTGCTGTCCCTGTCGATTGATATAGCCCCACTTGTTATTTATTTCAATTGCTGCTAGTCCGTAGTCAGTAAATTCTCTAGCTCCGTCAAATTGAAGGGCGATCGCCATCTGTCCTTTTTCGTTAATATAGCCATATTTATTCTCAATTTCTACCCGCCGTAGAGAGGTAGTAGAAGTAGTAGTAGAAGTAGATGTTCTCTTATTTTTCCGTTCCAACCAGTGGCTGAGGTCTTCTAATATTTCCGTCGCTGTCTGGTAGCGATATCTGGTGGCCATTTGCACCATTTTCTCTAAAATTCGGCTTAGAGAAGTGGTAATAGGTGGGTTAACGTAATCCCGCCACGCCCATTCATTATCGCTGGTGCTAAATAACTCAAAGGGGTCAATGTGGGTGAGAAGATGAATGCAAGTTACTCCTAAACTGTAGAGGTCGCTGGCAAAATCTGCTTTACCCAGTGCTTGCTCTGGTGCTGTATACTGGGGTGTACCGATGACGGTTCCAGTTTTGAGCAAAGCAGTCCCGGTGGCAAATTTGGCTGCTCCGAAATCTACTAACACCAACTGTTTATCTTCCCGACGACGAATAATATTTTCTGGTTTGATATCCCGGTGTATGACTTTACTATTGTGAACGAATTCCAATACCGGGAGTAAGCTGTTGAGCAATTGTCGGATCTGAGTTTCGTTGAAACAGCCTTCTATTTCTATTTCTTCGGCTAAATTTTGCCCGTCTATAAACTCTTGCACTAAGTATAATCGACCATTATACTCGAAATATGCCAGTAGTTCGGGAATTTGGTTGTTTTGACCTAATTGATCCAATCTCTTGGCTTCTTGCTCGAATAATTCAGCTGCTTTTTCGAGGGTTTTCATCCCTTTTGCTTGGGGAAGAAATTGTTTGATAACGCAAGGGGGTTTGGAGGGTTTATCTTCATCCACTGCCAAAAAAGTTTTGCCAAATCCCCCTTGACCGATTTGTTGTAAGGCGCGATAACGCTCTCGCAGCAGCAACTTAGAACCACAATACTGACAAAACTTGTTTTTCTGGGGATTTTGCGGTTGGTTACAGTTTGGATTCAGGCAATAGCTCATCTTGGCAGTTGATAGTTGATAGTTGATAGTTGATAGTTGATAGTTGATCTAGCGCTTCGCGCTAGGCTCAAAATAGATTTTATTCCTAACCTATGCTTCTATTGCTATATATAAATTAATATATCTTTAGTCAGAAGTGTTGAATTTTTTAACAAAACTTAATTTTGCTAGTTATGGTATTCATAATTAATTTTACTTTACTATATCCGTTGTTAAAAAATAGTTTAATTGTTAATTGTTAATTGTTAATTCCGAAATAAAATTGCCTTGTTTATCAATATAGTGCTTTTTTTGGACCTTCAACACACCCAGTAACTTCTTTTGCAGACCTACTTCCGCTTGACCGTTATAAAAGCTTTCTGCATGCTGGAACTGAGGCTCAATGACGATTTCTCCTTTAGGATTGATATAACCCCACTTATCGTCAATGGCCACTGCTGCTAATCCTTCAGAAAACTCTCCCGCATAATTAAATCTAGGTTCGATAACTACTCGCCCCGTTTTATCAATATAGCCGTACTTAGAACCCAGGGCTACCCTTGCCAATCCTTCCGAAAAATCCCAACCATAGTCAAATCTTGGCGTAATCACCACCCGACCAGTTTTATTAATATAACCGTATTTATTGTTAAGTATAACCAGGGCCAAACCTTCGTAAAATTGATCTATGTAATCGAAAGCTTCGCTGACTAGCTCCCCACTTCTATCAATATAGCCGTACTTACCCTCAAAAGCTACCTGAGCAAATCCGCCGTAAAAACCGTCGGCGCGATCAAACTTGAGGGGAATTGCCAACTGTCCTTTATAATTTATATAGCCGTACTTGTGGCCAATTCTGACTAGTGCTAATCCTTCTACAAACTGATCAACTTCATCAAACATTTGGCTGATCAATCCCCCTGTTTTATCAATATAGGTGTATTTGTTGCCAATTTTCACTTTTGCCACCCCGGCAGAGAAATCCCCTACTCGTTCTTTAAACTGAGGTAGAATCGCTAATCGCCCTCTGTTATCAATATAGCCCCATTTGCCATCAATTTTGACTTTGGCCATGCCTTCGGAAAAGCGATCGCCATCGGAGAACTGAGGCTTAATCAACAATTTTCCATTAGGTTGGATGTAACCGCACTGGTTATTAATTTTGACCTTTGCCAGTCCTTCAGAAAACTTATCCGCCTCATCAAATAGAAGTTCACTAATTATCTTTCCCTTGCTGTTGACGTAACCCCATTTATTCCCGATAATAACTGGTTTCGGTAGTGGTAGGGAAGAAGACTCAGACTCAGACTTATTGCGTCGAGGTGGATTGGCTGAAGATGGTCTACTTTGTTCCTCGATCGCTTGGTTCGGCGAATTGTGTTGGACAGAAGCAGAAAGATTCTCGATCGGAGAGCTTTTCCTCTTTACTTGCTGAGAACTTCTGACATTGTTATCTTCTTGGACTGGCGAAGAATTTCTATTTACAGTTTCAATCAGAGTGTTTGCCTGGGAACTGCTAGGAGTTTCCAGAGGTAAGGTTTGATCTGGGTCTCCTTTTACGGGAAAGCGGGTGATTCTCCGAGAAAGCTTAGGTTGTGGGAGGGTCTCTAGCTTTCGTAAAATAGCTCCTGCCGAATCGTAACGCTGATTAACTGCCTTATTAATCATCCGGTCTAAAATTTCTGTCAGACCTTCCGTAATGGTTGTGGTGAGATAATCTTTCCATTTCCACTTATCTTCCCCATTATCAAACAAATCCGAGGGTTCCATAGCGGTCAAAAGATGGATTGAAGTCACCCCAAGGCTGTAAATATCGCTCTTAAAGTAGGTTTTCCCAGACAATTGCTCTGGTGCAGCATAACCAGGAGTGCCGATCGCCGTTCCTGATTGCAATTCTTCTCCTTTGACAAATTTAGCTGCCCCAAAATCTACCAAAACCAAATTTCTATCCCACCGTCTGCGAATGATATTTTCCGGCTTAATATCTCTATGAATTACTCGATGTTCATGAATGAATTGCACCACTGGTAGTAAACTAGTCAACAATTGCCGCACCTCAATTTCGTCAAAAGAGCCTTTCCGCTCCAGTTCCTCCGCTAAATTTTGACCGTTGATATATTCTTGAACTAAATATAGTTGATCGTCACTTTCAAAATGAGCTAAAAGTTCTGGAATTTGGTCGTTCTGACCCAATTCATCTAGACGCAATGCTTCTGCTTTAAATAATTCGGCAGCTTTGTTAACTCTTTTGT
Organism: Prochloron didemni P4-Papua_New_Guinea; assembly: GCA_000252485.1. Classification (GTDB taxonomy): domain Bacteria; phylum Cyanobacteriota; class Cyanobacteriia; order Cyanobacteriales; family Prochloraceae; genus Prochloron; species Prochloron didemni. The sequence continues at coordinate 22,107 of JH610917.1, forward strand.
CTCCTTTTGCAGAAGGGAGAAATTGTTTAATAACGCAGTAAGGTTTGGAAGGTTTATCCTCATCCCACGCTAAAAAAGTTTTACCAAATCCCCCTTGACCAATTTGTTTTAAGGCGCGATAACGCTCTCTGAGCAATAACGAGGAACCACAACTCAAGCAAAATTTGTCTGAGTCGGAAGCATTTTTGGGTTGGGGGCACTGGGAATTAAGACAATAGCTCATCTTGGCAAGCTGTCATGAAACCTTATGAGGGTATGAAAAAAGCGTGGAGGAACTGGGAACGGCGCAAATTATTAGCCGCGTCCCCTTGCGGGGAAATGCAAATTTTTTGCGTGCGAAAAGCAAAACCTCTGAAAAAAGTCGAGCATACGAGCCTTGTTTATTGAGATCCGGGTGCTAACTTATTGTGTTAAATGATATTAATTTGGGGATAGTTAGTTAGTCTAGCGTATCTTCATCTGAAAATTGTTTTTTTTCTGTTTAAAATATTTTAGCAGTTTTTTTGCTGCTAGGACCAGTAGCACCAAGACTACTGTGGCTGCTCCCCGTATGGCCGCAGGATAAGTACCTAACCATTGAAATCCTCCTGTGAGGGGGAAATCTCCATATATGGATCCCAGGCTCATGATGAAGGTCCGAATAAATACGCGAAAGCCACAAGCAGCGCTTAAAGTAATACCAATACAAAAGGCTAGGATTGTTTCCATGCCGCAAAGTCCCGATTAAATTGTTCGAGAGATAAAAGCTGAATACCCGGATGGGAGACCGTAGATTCTCGCTCTTTTTCTGTATTGTAGCCCCAATCTGCTAGATACAAACCTACATTTTGCAAATCCGGTTGCTGTTGGACTAAAAGCAAGGCTTTGGACCTATCTTCCACGAACCAAAGATTAGCACTATCTTCTTGGGCATTGTCTAAAATTATTCTCAAACTTTCGTATTTTGGTCGTTTGCACTCTTTACCGATAATAGAGTTGGGTTGCAATTTGACTCCTTCTTTTTCTAACAGTTCTTGGACAAAACGCCCTCCCTTGGTAGTAACAATATATAATTGGGTTTTGCTTTGAAGAATTTGATTGACTCTGGTAATCACTCCAGGGTAAAATCGATGTAGTGACAACCAACCTTTCTTATTTGAACTAATCCATTTATCTCTAATGCTATCTACTTCCTTCATGATAAATTGGGGATTGAGTCCTTCCGCTGCCACGATTTTACTGCAGATGGGTTGCCAATTTTGGAAGATTTCTTCTGGGGGTATTTTTTGCACTATGGCTCTGAGTAAAACTGGCATTTCCCAACCTATTTCTATTACGGGACGTAAGTGATAGAAATCAGTGGCGTATTCTTCCATTTCAGTGGGATTGTCCGATGACCAAATTTGTTGGTAAGCTTTTTGGCTAGTTTGGAAATATTCTATGAGGCCATCTAGGAGAACGCCATCAAAGTCAAGTGCTAGAATTTTTGGGGTAGTCATGTTAAACCGCAGATGAACACAGATAAACGCAGATGAAGAGGTATAGCAATTCCCAATGAACAATTAACAATGAACAATTAAGAGTTCGTGCAGAAAAATGCCCCTTTCGCTTTGTACAAAAATATAGCATGTAACGACACTTTAGGAGCGAAGCGCTATATATTTTAAATTGAATCAAAACTTAGGGACAGGGCATTGCCGTGCCCCTACAACAGGTTTGCCCTGAAAATTCATAGTTTACTCAACGGTAACAGACTTAGCCAAATTCCGGGGCTGATCCACATCCAAACCCCGCCGCGCTGCAATGTGATAAGCTAGTAACTGCAAGGGAATAACCGTTAATATGGGAGAAAGCAACTCATCAATAGAAGGAACTAACAATAAATCATTGAATATTTCCTTTGGGTCCTTACCATTTAATGCTGTCACCCCTATTAAACGAGCATCCCTCGCTTTTGCCTCCTGAGCGTTAGAAATTACTTTCTCATATACCTCTCCAGGCATGGCGATCGCCACTACGGGAACCTTCACATCTAAAAGAGCAATGGGTCCATGTTTCATCTCTCCCGCTGGATAACCTTCTGCGTGAATGTAACTGATTTCTTTCAGTTTCAACGCTCCTTCTAAGGCAATAGGAAAGTTAATCCCCCGTCCGATAAAGATAAAATCTTGGGTTTCCTCAAATTGATGAGCTAGTTCTTCAATATGAGGCTCTTGTCCCTCTAATATCTGTTCGATTTGAGCTGGCAATTGACGCAAACCATCTAAAATTGCTTCAATTTTACTATTAGGGATACTTTGCCGCCTATAAGCTAAATCTATAGCAAGGCAGTAAAAGTTCATTAATTGAGCAGTGAAAGTCTTAGTGGCTGCAACCCCAATTTCAATCCCCGCATTGTTATTGATAATCTGATTGACTAAGTGAGCAATAGAACTTTCGGCTCGATTGGTAATTCCCAACATGCGGGGCTGAAACTCTGGCCCTAGAGAATTGCGACGTTGTTTTTCCATCTCCAATGCTGCCAGAGTGTCCGCTGTTTCTCCCGATTGAGTTACCCCAATAGTTAAAGTATTGGCAACCAAAGGAGAAGGAGCATAGCGAAATTCAGAGGCATATTCTACTCTCGTAGGAATGCCTGCTAAGGACTCCAATAAGTATTTACCCACTAAGCTGGCATGCCAACTAGTACCGCAAGCAATAATTTGGATTTGCTCTAAATTATCCAATAGTGAGTCCGATAAATTCCAATTAATGGGACTAAAATTGGGATTGTCGCTAGCATGCCAACTAGGATTGAGGTACGTTTCTAAGGAACCCCGAACTACTCCCGGTTGCTCGTGGATTTCCTTGAGCATGAAGTGACGGAATCCCTGTTTCTCCACCATCACCGGATTCCAGTTGAGAATGCGGGGTACTTTTTTTAGGCGCTCCCCTGCGAAGCTGTATACTTCCACACCCAAAGGAGTCAGCCTTGCCATTTCCCCATTCTCCAGGGTGAGTACAGCGCGGGTGTGGTCTACCAAGGCGGGAATATCGGAGGCGCAGAAAAATTCCCCTTGTCCGAAACCGAGGGTGAGGGGGGCTTGCTGGCGAACAACGATGATTTCGTCGGGATAGTCAGCGCAGATAATGGCCAGGGCAAATGCACCATCCAAGCGAGCGATCGCCTTTTGCACTGCTTGGAGCAAGTCCATTCCCGGTACGGCTAGAAAATACGCTATGAGATGGGGAATAACTTCTGTATCTGTGTCGGAAGTAAACTTATGCCCCTTTTCTTTTAGTTCCTTGCGCAACTCAAGGTAATTTTCTACAATGCCATTTTGTACCACAGCCACTCGATCCGCTGTATCAGTGTGAGGATGAGCATTGAAATCTTCCGGCTTGCCGTGAGTGGCCCAGCGGGTATGTCCGATACCAATTTGAGCTGGATTTACTTCCCGTTGCAGTTTTTCCCGCAGATTATAGAGCTTTCCTTTTGCTCGTACAGAGCGAATTTCTCCCTCTAATATTGTGGCAATCCCTGCAGAATCATAACCTCTATATTCTAATCTTTCTAACCCTGAGAGTAAGATCTCTATTGCTGGTTGAGTACCTAGATAGCCAACAATTCCACACATTTAGTTTTCTACTCCTTTTTTTCGGCTAACCATATTCAGTTGCAATTTGTCAACTACTGATTTCCAGTTGTTTAAATCCAAGGAATATGAACTAAAAATTCTCTGACTCCCTAGGAGTATCGGCATTGCGATCCAAAAATAAGTTGCCCGCAGTATTGTTTTGGTAAATACAGTTAATTTCTGGGGAACCTTCTAGGGGTCCAGTAAAACCAAAAGTATTCATGCGACGCTTGCAGTCCCGAACTTGTTCGGAATTAACCAATCCCTGTTGCTCCAGGATCGACCAATTATTTTGCCGCATGACGCACCCCGGACGCATGTTGGGTTGAGTCACGTAGACATTGAAGGGGTTGAGGGTGAGGAAAACTCGCAAATCCGTTACCATAGCGCTCGCACCGTATTGCATGCAGAGTTCGGCATTAGGGGCGCTGCGATCGATAAATTCCCGGTTGGCGACGTTAGTGGCATCGGTAGTTACTGTAGAACTAAAGCCAATGCCCACTCCCACTCCCAAAACGAAGATAGCGCAGAAAAGCGCGATGGAGGTGTAATTGAAATAGTCCCCTATGGACCTAGAAGCTGAACTTCGGCCTTCTCTGTCTCCATAATACTGAGATCGATTTCTGTTCATGATTCACTTCCCATTTATGATTTATCATAGTATAAAATTTCCTTTGTTGTTGGTTATTGGTTGTTGGTTGTTGGTTGTTGGTTGTTGGTTGTTGGTTGTTGGTTGTTGGTTGTTGGTTGTTGGTTATTGGTTTTTAACCATAGTCTAGAGCAATATTAGCAATATTTTTTGCCAATATTGATTTACAATAAGCAGAATATCCATATATAGCATTTCTTGGACTCAATATGTACATCTATATACCAGCCCATGAAAGTGTTTAGTATTGAGAGAGAGCATTTATACAGGTTGCTGTATAACTATCAACTGTCCACTATCAACTGTCAACTGCTATATTTGTATCCAGACTGATCAGCTTATAAACTGAGAAGCAAACTCCTAACCGCATATGGACCACGTAGACGCAAGGGAGGTAAAAGATGAAATAGAGTAAATTTCCGACCCATTGGTATGGAAAACATCCAGAAACTGGCCTATAATTAATCTAGGGGAATGGAAAATATACTTGCCCAATCGTGGTTTCACATCTTTTGTGTCCCAATCTTATTTGTACTGATTGGTGCTGTTGCTACAAGTTTGGGGCGAAGAGATGGTGATTCTAGCCCACGGAAGAATGATTGGGCTGTGGGAACCATCACTTTTCTGATGACCCTGGGAACCATTGCTTCCGATCTATATACCTATCGAAAGGATATAGAGAAAGTATCTGAGTCTCTCGGTTGGCTAATTATTATATTATGTATCGTCCTTTTATCCATAAAGAATGATCGATTTACCTCTTGGGAAAAAGACTCGTCAGATTTGCCCACCGATTCTAAGCATATAATTCGGGGCATTATTTTGCCCAACTTAATCGCCGTATTCCTTTTTGCACTATACCGCTATTCAACAAGGAAGTAGTCATGTCAAGACAGAAACAGCCACCAACTATTGATGTAAATGAGTTTATTGTTCAATTAGAACAGCTAGAAAGATTGGCAAACATATTACCTATCTCAATAGGAGCAGCTTCTTTAGGATCCATAAGTGGAGCTGTAGGAGTAGCCAGTGCTATACTAACTCTAACTCCTCTTATTTTAGGATCGGGAATTGGTACGGGAGGGGTAATTGCTTTGACACGTTATTTAAAACATCGTCGGGAAACTTTATTGTCTGTTCTTGAAACTCTTCAATCCCTCCATAAGGTGTCTGAAGAAGAATACCTATCTTTCCGCCAAAGACTTCTCAAAATCCTGGCTGAAGGACCAGGTAAACCTAAGGAAATTTATAAGTTAGAAAGAGATAGTAATGGGTGTGGTCAAAAGTAGTTGTTTGGGACTAAATATATTTGTTAATTGTGGGGTAGCCCAGAAGGCTGCCTAGCAATCGCCGGTAAGCCGCGACTATTGAGAATTAAAAATTCAACTGTTTTTGATCGCACCCCGTTATCTTACTATCGATAGAGTAGCTGAAGCACAATCATCCGGTGCCATCGCCCACTTTTCTAATTGCCAAAACATCCGTTT